>CAYVOW010000017.1:0-10034 GCA_964453585.1 uncultured Micropruina sp. | reverse complement strand
GATGCACCCGGTTGTAGCGCAGGTCGATCTCGGGGTGGTGCTGGGCGTCCTCGGCCAGCCGGGCCACCTCGTCGACGAACGCGACGGCGTCGGTGAAGGCCGGGAACTTCAGCCAGATCTGCAAGCGGCCCAGCAGATAGCGCCACCCCGGCGCCGCCGTGCTCGCCTGGCCACGGGTTAGCAGGACTTCGGGGTCGCCGGCCATCGTCCTACCCCGAGTGGTCGAGGCGGTCCATCGTCGACTCGTCCAGCCCGTGCTCGGCGGCGGTGTGCTGCTCGTCCTTCTCCTCACTCACCCGGTGCTTCGCCGCCTCCTCGGCGATCAGGCGGGCCTCGTCGGTTTCGTTGGTGACCCATCCCGGACGGGGTTCGCCCTGGTGCGATGACTGGCTCACGCTGCCTCCTCACGTTTCCCCGATTCAACGCTCTCCGGCCTCACCAGACAACCCCCCGAGCCACCCGGCCGACCCGTTTACAGGACGTTTATCTGTGCGGCGGAGAGTCCTGTCGTGACCCACCGTGGGTCCGAACACAGGGAGGGACCACCATCATGAACGCAATCCGGAAGCGCCTGGTCGGCTCGCTCGCCGCGCTGGCCACCGTCGCCGGTCTGGCCGCCTGCTCGGCCCCGGCGGCTGCGCCCGTTGCCAGCACCGCCACCAGCGCCGTCGCTGCCCCGGCCAGCTCGTCCGCCGCAGCCAGCCCGTCGCCGTCGGCGACCAAGGCTGCGCTCGACTTCGTCGCCATCAACAAGTTCGTCACTCTGGTGTTCAAGCGGGACTACGAGGCGGCCCGGCCCTACGTGGAGGCCGGCAGCGCGGCGGCCACCTACCTCGACTACCAGATCATCGCCAAACGGGCCTTCACGAAGTTGGGCGCCAAGGACGCCAAGGAGAAGGTCTCCACCACGGTGGACGAGGCGACCGGCACCGTGCACATCAAGACCACTGACCAGAAGGTCGACTGGCACACCTTCACCGTGTCGGACAGCGGCAAGATCACCGGCTGGTCAACCGCCAACGTCGGCCCGCTCAACGAGCGGGTCTTCGTCGACGGTCCGAAGACGACGGTGGCAGGGACCACCGTGACCCTGCTCGGCGGCTACCGAAATGAGAAGTTCGTCCGACTGTTCTTCGAGGTCAAGGCCACCCGGCGGATCGCCATCTATCAGGGCTTCCGGGTGACCGGCGGCGGAAAGTCACTCAAGGTCAGTGGCAGCGCCTACCCGGGCAGCATGAACCCGGGAAGCTCCTACGTGGGGCTGCAGGTCGACGTGAAGGCGATGCCGGAGGCGGCCCAGATCCCGATCTACGACTGGGCCGGCAACAAGCTGCTCGGCACCGCGAAGCTGACGGTGCCGCAACCCTGACCTCCCTGGGGGCACCGGGTGGGTCGGTCAGCGGGGGGTCAGATGAACCCCGGCGATCATGCAGCGGGCCGACCCGCCCTCCAGCTCGATCGTCGGCAGGGCCAGCGGCACCAGGCGACAGGACTGCTGGATGAGCGCGCGCTGATTGTCGGTCAGCGCGCGTTCTGCCCGCTGCGAAAGCACCAGCAGCCGCCCGTCCCGCCCGGTCAACTCGATCGCGTTGCCGCAGAACTCCCGCACCTGTTGGAAGCTGAGGTCCAAGACGGCGCGGCCACTGTCGGCCAGCCGACGGGCGATCTCGTCCCGGCGGGCGGGGTCGGCGATCGCCGCCAGGCAGATCAGGACGAACTCGGTAGCGATCGTCATGATCACGTTGGTGTGGTAGATCGGCCGCCCGTCCTCGTCCGCCGACTCAAACGCCATGGGCTCGTAGCCGAAGGCGGTGCAGAACCGCTCCAGCACGATCGGGTTGGCCCGGTGCGAGTTGCCGACGTACGCCAACCGCTCCACGTGGTCGAAGACCATCGCGCCGGTGCCCTCGAGGAAGAGCCCGTCGAGTTCCAGCCCGGAGTAGTCGATCACCTCCTGGACGCGGTAGCGAGCCTTCAGGTCCTCGATCACGTCCGACCGCCGCTCCCGCCGTCGGCTGGGCGCGAACATCGGGTAGACCGCGATCCGGCCGCCGTGGTGGGTGCTGAACCAGTTGTTCGGGAAGACCGCGTTAGGGGTGTCGGGGTGGTCGTCGAAGACGTGGACGGTGACCCCTTCCGCGCGCAGTTCGGCCACCGCCGCGTCGAACTCAGCGCAGGCGCGGCGGGCCAGCTCCGCCGGATCGAGGGCCGACTCGACGCGCTGAAAGGGGTTGTCAGCAGCGGTTTCCGGGTTGGCCGCGAAGTGTCGCGGGCGCACCATCACCACCGCGCCCGGCGCCTGGACCTGCCTGATCGTCACGGTTGCCTGCCCCGGACCTGAAACTCAGCCGACCAGCGGGCCGAGCCGGGTCTCCGGCTCGTTGGCCAGGGCGACCGCCACCCGTTGGGTGAAGTCCTGGGGCATCGGTGGCAGTGCCGAGGTGGGGAAGAAGCGGGCCTCGCTGGCCTCGCCGTCGGCCGGATGGGGTTCACCGGACACCCAGCGGCAGCGGAAGGTGTGGTCGATGTACTGGGTCTGGTCACCGTTGTCGTAGGTGATCACGTCGGTCACCGACATCCAGACCAGGCGTTCGATCTCGGCCACCACGCCGGCCTCCTCGGCCACCTCTCGCAGTGCCGCCAGGTGCGGCTCCTCGCCTGGATCGACGATCCCGCAGACCGGCGACCACGCCCCGGAGTCACTGCGGCGGACCAGCAGCACCTCTTCTCCGCTGGCGCCCTCCCGGACAACGACAGCGGTGGCTCCCGAAAGCCACAACATGGTCGTCCCGACCCGCTCGCGCAGCGCAAGAATGAACGGTGGCGTCGGCATGGCGGGAGTCTAACCGGGTCTGCTGCTGCGTCTTTGCCGCGAGGTCCGCCCGGAGCGGACGGGCAGCGTCCGGACCACCCCGTACGCTGGGCGCCATCGTCCCTCGAAGCAGGAGTCGCCGGATGAGCAGCGTGCCCGACCCGATCACCGACCAACCGGTGACCGTGCGTCCGGCCGCGCCGGACGAGTACGCCGCGATCGGCGCACTGACCGCGGCCGCCTACCTCGCCGACGGGCACCTCCACCCCGGCGACGACTACCTGGAATGGCTGGCCGACGGGCCCCGGCGGGCCGGCGACGGGGAGTTCTGGGTGGCCGAGATGGGCGGCGTGGTGGTGGGTGCGGTGCTCTGGTGCCCGCCCGGCGCTTCCGGACGAGAGGTCGCCACCGACGACACCCAGGGCGAGTTCCGCACCCTGGCCGTTGACCCGGACGCCCGCGGTCTCGGGATCGGGACCCGGCTGGTCGAGCAGTTGCTGGCGCTGGCGCTGCGCGATGGCCTGATCGAGGTGGTTCTGTCGTCGGCGCCGTGGATGGAGTCGGCGCACCGGATCTACACCAGGCTCGGTTTCGTCCGGCGTCCGGAGCTGGACTGGTGGCCGCGGCAGAACCTGCGGCTGATGGCGTTCTCCCGCGGCGCGGCCGGTCCGTCATGAGCCAGCCTCCGCGCGGTCCGGATTGCTACCGCCATCCGGGCGTCGAGACCTGGATCGGCTGCCAGCGTTGCCGTCGTCCGATCTGCCCGGAGTGCATGACCCAGGCCGCGGTGGGCGTCCAGTGCCCCGAGTGCGTGGCCGAGGGCGTCCGCAGCACCCGGTCCGACCAACTCGCCTACGGCGGCCGACGCGTCGCCAACCCAGCCCTGCTCAGCTACCTGCTGATCGGGATCAACCTGGCGGTCTGGGCGGCGATCCTGCTGACCGGAGGCGAGGTGAGTCCGCTCTACCACTGGCTGGCCCTGCAGCCCCAGGGGTCCTGCGTGTCCGTGACCGACCCCGGCGCCTACTACCCCGACTTCGGGGCGCAGCAGTGCCGGGCGGTCGGCGGCACCTGGCGCTGGGTGCCGGGGGTGTCCAACGGCGCGATCTGGCAACTGCTGACCAGCGCCTTCAGCCACGTGGCGGTCCTGCATATCGGCTCGAACCTGCTGGTGCTGTATTACATCGGTCCGCCGCTGGAGCGGGCCTTCGGGCGAGCCCGCTATCTGGCGGTCTACCTGCTCTCGGGGCTGGGCGGCTCGGTGGCCGTCTACTGGTTGAGCCCCACCCAATCGGTGACCATCGGCGCCTCGGGGGCGATCTTCGGTCTGCTCGGCGCCCTCTTCGTGGTGACGATGAAGGTCCGCGGCGATCTACGGACGATTGGGCTGATGCTGGCGCTGAACCTCGTCGCCACCTGGACGATCCCCGACGTCTCCTGGGAGGGCCACGTCGGCGGCCTGCTCACCGGCGCGGCCCTGAGCGCGCTCATTGTCTACGCACCCCGTGAGCGGCGCGCCCGGTGGCAGTGGCCCGGGATGGCCGCGCTGTTCGTGGTGATGGCGATCTTGGTGGCAATCCGGACGGTGATGCTGCGGTGAGCGTTGAGGTGACCGGCGCAGCAACCGAGGTCGTTGACCTGCTGCGTGGACGCCGCTGGGTCGCCCTGACCGGGGCCGGGATCAGCACCGACTCCGGCATCCCCGACTACCGCGGCCCGGACGCCAGGCCGGCGACGCCGATGCAGTACGCCGAGTTCGTGAACTCGGCCGACGCCCGGCGGCGCTACTGGGCCCGCTCGCTGTTGGGCTGGCGCAGCTTCGGGGTGGCCCGGCCCAACGCCGGGCACCGCGCCCTGGCCGCGCTCGCCTCGTCTGGGCTGACCGGCGTGATCACCCAGAACGTGGACGGGTTGCATCAGGCCGCCGGCTCGCCGGCGGTGCTCGACCTGCACGGCCGGATCAGCCGGGTGATCTGCCTCGGCTGCGGGACGACCAGCCACCGGGCCAGCCTGCAGCGGCGATTGGACGAGGCCAACCCGGACGTCGAGGGTCAGCTTGCCGCCGGCCGGGCCGAACTCGACTCGGGTCTTCGGCCTGACGGCGACGCCGTGGTCGACGACTGGTCGTCCTTCGTGGTGGTGCCCTGCGAGCGCTGCGGCGGCACGTTGAAACCGGACGTGGTGTTCTTCGGCGAGAGCGTCCCCCGTGATCGGGTCGCTCGCGCCTACGCAGCCGTGGACGACGCCGACTGCCTCCTGGTGGCCGGTTCGTCGCTGACCGTGATGTCCGGGCTGCGGTTCGTCCGGCACGCCGCAGCTCAGGGAAAGCCGGTGGTGATCATCAACCGCGGCCCGACCAGGGGGGATGCGCTGGCCACCCACCGACTTGAGGCCGGGACGTCGGAGATCCTGAGCGCCCTGGCGGAGGCCCTGTCCTGAGACGCCGAGCGGCCGCCCCAACCGGGGACGGCCGCTCGCTGGGGAGTGGGTTAGATCATGGCCATGCTGCCGTCGGCGAGCACGTTGCCGAGCCGCTGGTTGGCGGCGCTGCCGTTGGTCACCGTCCAACTGGTGGCGCGGTTGCGGGTCAGGAAGATCTGGCCCGCATCCAGCCCCACGGCCAGGTCCTCACCGGGAGCCCCGGCCACCAGAGCGTCCGGGGTGGTCGAGGAGGCCTCGTCGCCACGGGGAGCCGCCAGGGTGAGCCCGAAGTAGTCCTCGGCCTCGGCGGTGCCGCCCAGCACACCAGCGCCCTGGCTGAACGACTTGCCTGCGCTCAGCGTCCCGTAGGAGTTGCTCTGCACCAGGGTGACCGCACCCGCGTCCGGCACGCTGCCGACGTCCTCGAAGGGAGTGCCGACCGCGATCGCGGTCTTGCCAGGGTTCAGCCCGCCGCGGACAATCGCGACCGCCCAGCCGAAGTAGTCGCCGACCTCATTGCTGCCGGGCACATAGGAGCTGTTCTGGTGGAAAGCCGGCCGGGAGATCAGCGAACGGGTGCTCTCGTTCCAGGTGAACTGGTGGACCAGGCCCGTGTGGCTGACGCCGCCGATCGACTCGCCGGGCGCTCCGACGACCAGCCGGCTGCCGACGATCGCCACCGACCAGCCGAAGGAGTCGTAGTTCTGCGCGGTGTCCGGAACGCCGGAGGTGTTCTGGTCGATGCCCTTGCCGTACCAGGTGCCCCAACTTCCGCCGGGGGTGATCAGGGTGACGTTGCCGGCGTCGCGGGCGGTGCCGACGTCCTCGTGCGGGCTACCGACGACGATCGTCTTGCCCCAGGACGCCAGGCCTAACCCGAAGACGTCACCGCCTTCGGCGGTCCCGGCGATGTTGGGGGTGTTCTGGGTGATCACGCTGGTGCCGGTGACGACCAGGCCGCGCGAGTAGTGGTAGGCGACGATCGCGCCTGCGTCGATGGCCGAGCCGACATCGCGGAACGGCGCACCGGCGACGATGGTGGAGAACCCACCCACCGACGGGCCCTTCAGCGGCGAGAGCACGGTCACCGAGCGGCCCAACTCCTCGTCGGCCTGGGTGCCGTTGATGATGTCCTGCCCGACGAAGCTGCTCCCCTGGCTGATCGCGATCACGACGGCACCGCCGGAACCACGTCCAGGTGCGCCAATCACCAGATCGTCGCAGCCGTCAGCGTTCAGGTCGCCGGTGGCGATCGATGTGCCGAGCCGGTCGTTCCCGGTGGCGGAGAAGCCGAGGCTGGCGAAGTTGACCGTGATGGTGCCGCCGCCGCTGCGATAGACGGTCACCTTGCCTCCGCCCGAGGCGTAGGGGTCGCCGTTGATCACGTCCGCGATGCCGTCGGAGTCGATGTCACCGCGGGTGGTGTTGTTCGGGTTGCAGGAGAGGGCGTGCGCAACCGGAGTCACCGAGGGCGCGAACAGGGCCCCAGCCCCGATCAGGGTGGGGATCAGCAGCCGGGCGGCTGCGCGGGTGAAGCTCGACATGGGTGCCTCCTTGGCTTGTCAACAGCCTCAGGAGGGTCCGGGTCACGCCGCTGATACCCGGCGCACCCGCTCCGATGTTGGATCTTTCGTGGTACTCGACGAAAGATCCAACATTGAAGCGAGCCGGGCTCAGATTCGGGTGTCCTCCAACCCGCAGAAGGCGTCGACCGGGCTGACCCCGGTGAACGCCCCGGCGCCGGCGGCCAGCTTGCGGGCGGTGGCGGCGATGGTGTCCGGTTTGTTGTCGTAGGCGTTGATGTAGCACTTCACCGCCGGCGCATCGGCCAGCATGAACGGCGCGCTGAACGAGATGAACACCGTCGGCAACTCGTGGACGTACCAGGGCAGATCGGGCGTCCCCTTGGACGCGGGCCAGCTGACCCGCTCCACCGGCTGCATCCCGCCGACAACCTGGGCGACGTTGATCACCAGGTCGTACTTGCCGGTCAGGTTGCCGATCGGAGCCTTGGCGGCGTACATCGAACCGATCGCCCCGGCCCGCTCCGACTCGGGCAGCTTGAGGATCCGGTCGATCGCCGACTCGTAGATCTCCACCTCGTGTCCGGCGGCGCGCAACTCCTCGGCCATCACCTCCCAGGGCGCCTTGCCGCCACCACCGAACAGGTGGGCGGCCGGGTTCGGCGCACCCTTGACCGGGATGATCAGTACCCGCGGGTACCGCTCCGGAGTCACCGGCAGGATCGACTCGTCCACGTTCTTGACCAGGGTGATCGCCTGGTCGGTGACCTCGGCCGTCACCGCCTTGCTCTCGGCCAGCCCGATTTTCGCCAGCGACTCCTCCCGCGGCGGGACGAGTTCGTCCTTGGCCTTTCTGTGCAGGCCGAGCGCGGCCTTGGTGCCGAGGATCCGGCGCAGCGCGTCGTGCAGGCGTTCGTCGCTGAGCGCCCCGGACTTCCAGCCCGCCATCATCCAGGCCAGGTCCTCGTCGGGGTCGTTGAAGAACAGGAACAGGTCGCAGCCAGCCTCGATCGCCGCCGGCAGTAGGTCGCGCCGCCGCATCGACCCGGTCATCCCGACCATGTGCGAGGCGTCGGTGACGACCAGCCCGTTGAACCCGAGTTGACCCTTGAGCAGGTCGGTGGCGATCTCTTTGCACAGCGATCCCGGGAGCAGGTCCTTGGCCTGGGTGCCCGGCGTGAAGTGCCGCTGGTAGGCCGGCATCATGATGTGCCCGATCATCACCGACTGGACGCCGGCGGCGATCATCCCGGCGTACACCTTCCCGAAGGTGGCGTCCCATTCCTCGGTGGTCATCGAGTTGATCGAGGACGACAGGTGGTGGTCGCGCTCGTCCACCCCGTCGCCGGGGAAGTGCTTCATCGCGCAGGCGACGCCCTGCTCGTTCATCGCCTTCAGGTAGCCCTTGCCGTAGGCGAGGACGAGGTCGGGGTCGGCGCCGAAGGCGCGGTTGGAGATGATCGGGTTGCGCCAGTTCAGCAGCAGATCGACCACCGGCGCGAACGCCCAGTTGCAGCCGATGGCGGCCGACTCGAGGCCCGCGATGTGACCCATCCGGTAGCCGTTGGCGGGGTCGTTGGTCGCGCCGAGCTTGATCGGGTGGCCGACGTAGGTGCCGTCGGTGCAGGCGCCGTTGCCGCCGGCTTCGGCGTTGGAGGCGATCAGCAGCGGGATCTTCGAGTGCGCCTGCAGGATGCGGTTCTGCTCCCAGACGTCGGCGGCCGATCCCGGGTTGTAGCGCACCGCGCCGAACTTGTAGTCGTCCAGGACCTGGTGCAGGTACTCCTCGGTTCGGCTGGCGCCCATGTTGACGAACAGCTGACCGATCTTTTCCTCGTCGGTCATTCCGGCGATGGTGTCCTCCACCCAGGCGATCGCCTCGTCGTCCAGGTTGTAGGGGACGGCCCTGAGGTCAACCGAAACCATGACTTCCTCTCTGCGCCCGACATCGTCGTCGGCGACTGACCCGTTCAGCCTAAGGACGCCCCCGTCGGCAGGGGCGCGGTTGCCAGACGTTGCCGGTTCGCCTTGCCGCCTTGCATGATGGGCGGGTGGCGGGCTGATCAGCCCCCGGCGGCGTCCCGACGGCCGCTGTTGGCGCAGCTGAAAGGTGACCGTGAGCAGGCCGAGATCAGGAGACGCCTTGGTCGGCCTCGGCGTGCTCCTCCAAGGTGCCGGCCTGGTGCTGCGCCGAGGGCGGCTGTTCGGTCTGGGTCTGATTCCGCCCCTGCTGACCTCGGTGGCCTTCCTGACCGCCTTCGTCTCGGTGGTCTGGCAGGCACCGGTGATCGCCACCGCGATCACCCCCTTCGTCGAGGGTTGGGACAGCGCCGAGGTGATCAGGGGGCTGGCCGCCGCCGGCGTCGTCTTGGCCAGCGGTCTGCTGCTGGTGCTGCTCTTCTCGACCATCACGCTCGCTTTGGGGGCGCCGCTCTACGACCGGATCTCCGAGTCCATCGATGCTCAGGCCGGGACGTTCCTACGCCAGCCGGACCCGGGGCCGGTGGCCGGGCTGGCGCTGGCTGTTCGCCGGGTGTTGACCACGCTGGCGATCACCGTGCCGGTGGGGCTCTGCCTGCTGCTGATCGGGCTGGTTCCGGTGGCCGGTCCCCTGGTCGCGACGATCGGCTCGGCGATGTTCGGCGGCTGGATGGTCGCCTTGGACATCATCGGATCGGCCGCCGACCGCCGCGGTTTTCGGACGCTCGCCGCACGGCACGGCCTGCTGAAGCGCAACCGCTGGCTCGCGCTCGGCTTCGGCGTCCCGACCTTCCTGCTGATGTCGATTCCGTTCGTGGCCGTGCTCGCCTTCCCGGTCGCCACCGCCGGCGCGACGTTGCTGACCCGACGCCTGGTCGCCCAGTCCTGACGCGTCAGCCGACGGCAGCCCGGGCCGCGGCGAAGGCGGCGACGCAAGCCACCACGTCGGCCTCCGAGTGCGCCGCCGACAGTTGCACTCGGATCCGGGCCTTGCCGCGCGGCACCACGGGGAAACTGAACGCGATCACGTAGACGCCGTGGGCCAGCATGTGGTCGGCGATCTGGGTGGCCCGCCGGGCGCCGTCATCGCCAGGGAACATCACCGGGACGATCGGATGACTGCCCGGCAGCAGGTCGAAATGGTGGGCGTCCATCAGCTGGCGGAACAGCACCGTGTTGGCGGCGAGCCGCTCCCGGGCCTCCCCCGACCCGGCCACCAGGTCGAGCGCCCGCAGCGACCCGGCGACCACCGCCGGGGCCACCGAGTTGCTGAACAGGTAGGGCCGGGAGCGCTGCCG
>CAYVOW010000016.1:2466-37936 GCA_964453585.1 uncultured Micropruina sp. | reverse complement strand
GCCGACGCGCCGCAGGGGCTCCCGGGATAGTCCCGTCGGCCCGCCTATCCTGCGGGCGTGACCAGTTCGATCCCCGGCCGGATGGCCGAGCGCACTTCCCCAAGGGCCTTGTCCTGGCTCGTCTTGTTCGCGGCTCTGGCCGTGTCGAGTGTGTCGCTGCTGAGCGGGGACGTACTGGTCCGGATCGCCGGCCTGGCCGTGGTCGCGGTGGGCGGCGTGGCCGGCTGCCTGCTGGCCTGGCGCAGCGCTCAGCGGGTGGAGGAAGTGGCCCGGTCCCGCTCCTTGGACGACCTGCGCCGCTCGGGTCAGAAGCTGCACGACGAGCGATTCCAGCACCTGGTGGTCTTGCGACTGCTGCGTTCGCGCAATGCCAGCCTGGCCGCCCAACTGTCCGCCCTCGGCCAGGAGAACGCCACGTTGCACCAGCAGGTCTCCACCCTGCGCGGCAACAACGAGTCCCTGCGGGTGGAACTCGAACTCGCCAAGACGCTGGAAACCGAAGCCGAGGTAGTGACGCTGCCGCGCCGGGCCACCGGGACAACCGACGCCTTCTCGGCGACCGATCTGTGGTCGCAGGGGAACTCCCCGACGGTGGTCGATCTGCAGGCGTTGGTCGCCCCGTTCGTGGACGACGCCGTTCGTCACCTGGCCTGAACCGGCCTACTTGTCGAGGTCGCCGATCACGTAGGGCAGGGACGCGATCGCCTCGGCCAGACGGTCCGCCGGACAGCCGAGGAGAACCTGCTCCCAACTGCTCACCTGATTGAACGACGGCGTTCGCAGCGCCAGTCGCCAGGGCGTCTTCTCCCCGCGGCTGACCAGCAGCACGCCGGCATGACCCAGCGGTGCCTCGACCTGCTGCCAGTAGTCGCCCTCGGGAACCTTGATCACCTTGGGCAGGTGCTGGCTGACCGGCCCGTCGGTCAGGTCGTCGGCGACCGCGCCGATCAGCCGGACGCTCTCGCGCAGCTGCGAGATCAGCACCCCGAACCTGGCCCGGGCGTCACCGGCGGCCCCGGGTGCTGCGCGCGGGTCCAGCAGCGACGCCACCGCGGAGTACTCCCGGTCGTGGCGGCGGAGGTCGAGTTCCACCCCCGCCGCCCTCGCGGTCGGACCGGTCAGCCCGAACGCGCCGACGTGGTGAGCCGTGACCTCCGCCAGTGAGACCAGCGCCTCGCCGGTCGGTCCGGCGAGCTCTCGGTCGAGCCGTTCGGCCAGCCCGAGTAGGCGCGACAGCAGCACCTGCTCGGCGGCCAGCCACGCAGGTGTCGCATCCTCGGCCAGTCCGCCCAAGCGGATCACCATGGGATGAACCCGATTACCGGTCAGGGCGAAGTTCTGCTCCAGGAATGCTTCGCGCAGTTCGACAATGACGCCACGTTCACCCGAACGGGTGAACGCCGGAATAGTCAGGTAGGCGAGATGGCTGGCAATGCGGAAATGCTCGGCCAGCAGGACGCGTAGCGCGCGCGCCCGGGGCGGCGGCTCGATTCCGAGCGACTCCTCCACGGCTCGGGCCACCAGCCACTCCCCGAAGTAGGGGGCCTGCCAGTCGTGGCGGTTGGCCAGGCTGAGCACCTGCCGGTAGTCGCGAACCTCGAAGAGCATCTCGGCGCCTCGGTGCATCAACCCGGATTTGACCCGAAGCCGCGTCACGACTCCGCCGACGGTGTCGACGTCCAGCACCAGCAGACCGGCGTGGCTGGGGTGGTGGACGCCGAGATCGATCAGCTCGGCCTCGATTCCCGCGGCCAACGACCCCACCGCGTAGCGCTTGCGCTGCTCGTCCACCGACCGATCTTTACCGAACCCGACGCCGATGATCAAACGCACGTTTGTGCGTCGATATCGGCGCCCCTGGTCGGATTTCACGGATTGATTTCTGCATTTCGATGGTTACTATTGGCAACACATTGCGGGGGGGCAATGTTTCCCACATCTCGTTTCTTCTTCAGGAGGAAGACATGGCACAGAAGGTGCTCTACGTATTGACCGATGATCTGGACGGCTCCGAGGCCACCGAAACCGTGACGTTCGCGTTGGACGGCAGCAACTACGAGATCGACCTTTCCGAGGCCAATGCCAGCCGATTCCGGGACGCTATGGCTCCGTATGTGGCCGGCTCTCGGCGTACCGCGGTCCGTCGCGGTCGTGCGGCCGGCGGTAAGCGCCGCACCGATTCGGTGTCGGCCAACGAGGTCCGGAATTGGGCCGTTGAGCAGGGGTTGTCGGTCTCAGCCCGCGGCCGGGTGCCGGCCGAGATCCGCGAGGCCTACGACCGCGCCCACTGACGCTACGCCGGAGGCGAACACTCGGAACAGATGGGGCCCCACGGCGGTTCGTTAGACTGAAGACTGCCGTGGGCGGCGCCCCGTTGCCGCTCTCAGCACAGCTCCCAACCGAGCTGAAGTGAGGAGTTCGTCATGTTCGACCGGTTCACCGACCGTGCCCGTCGCGTCATCGTCTTGGCCCAGGACGAGGCGCGGATGCTCAACCACAACTACATCGGCACCGAGCACATCCTGCTCGGCCTGATCCACGAGGGCGAAGGCGTCGCCGCCAAGGCCCTGGAGTCGCTGGGCATCTCGCTCGAGGCCGTCCGCGAACAGGTCGAGGAGATCATCGGCCAGGGCCAGCAGGCCCCCACCGGGCACATCCCGTTCACCCCGCGGGCCAAGAAGGTGCTCGAGCTGTCGATGCGCGAGGCGCTGCAGATCAACCACCCCTACATCGGCACCGAGCACATCCTGCTCGGCCTGATCCGCGAGGGTGAGGGCGTCGCCGCGCAGGTGCTGATCAAGCTCGGCGCCGATCTCAACCGCGTCCGCAATCAGGTGCTGCAGCTGCTGTCGGGCTTCCAGGGCAAGGAGAACGCGACCGCCGGCGCCCCGGACGCCGGCCCCGCTCAGCAGGGTTCGTCGGTGCTCGACCAGTTCGGTCGCAACCTCACCCAGGCCGCCCGCGAGAACAAGCTCGACCCGGTGATCGGGCGCGAGAAGGAGATCGAGCGGGTGATGGTGGTGCTCAGCCGCCGGACCAAGAACAACCCGGTGCTGATCGGCGAGCCCGGCGTCGGCAAGTCCGCCTGCGTCGAGGGTCTGGCCCAGCAGATCGTCCGCGGCGACGTCCCCGAAACCCTGCGCGACAAGCAGATCTACACCCTTGATCTGGGCGCCCTGGTGGCTGGCTCGCGTTACCGCGGCGATTTCGAGGAGCGCCTGAAGAAGGTGCTCAAGGAGATCAAGACCCGCGGCGACATTGTGTTGTTCATCGACGAGATCCACACCCTGGTCGGGGCGGGCGCCGCGGAGGGCGCGATCGATGCGGCCAGCATCCTCAAGCCGATGCTGGCTCGTGGCGAGCTGCAGACCATCGGCGCCACCACCCTCGACGAGTACCGCAAGCACATCGAGAAGGACGCGGCGCTGGAGCGCCGGTTCCAGCCGATCCAGGTGGCCGAGCCGTCGATCGCGCTGACCATCGACATCCTGCGCGGGCTGCGCGACCGCTACGAGGCGCACCACCGGGTCACCATTACCGACGCGGCGCTGACCTCGGCCGCCCAGTTGGCCGACCGCTACATCTCCGATCGCTTCCTGCCCGACAAGGCGATCGACCTGATCGACGAGGCCGGGGCCCGGCTGCGGATCCGTCGGATGACGGCGCCCCCGGACCTGCGCGACTTCGACGAGCGGATCGCCACCGTCCGGCTGGAGAAGGAGGCCGCCATCGACGGCCAGGACTTCGAGCGGGCCGCGCGGCTGCGCGACGACGAGAAGAAGCTACTCGCCTCCCGCGCCGACCGCGAGGAGGCGTGGAAGCTCGGTGACACCAGCGCTCCGGCGGAGGTCGGCGAGGAGGAGATCGCCGAGGTTCTCTCGTCCGCGACTGGGATCCCGGTGTTCAAGCTCACCGAGGAGGAGTCGTCGCGGCTGCTCAAGATGGAAGACGAGATCGGTAAGCGCTACATCGGCCAGCATGACGCGGTCAAAGCACTCGCCCGGTCCATCCGCCGCACCCGGGCCGGGCTCAAGGACCCCAAGCGTCCGTCGGGCTCGTTCATCTTCGCCGGCCCCTCCGGCGTCGGTAAGACCGAACTGACCAAGGCCCTGACCGAGTTCCTCTTCGGTGACGAGGACGCGCTGATCACCCTCGACATGAGTGAATACTCCGAGAAGCACACCGCGTCACGGATGTTCGGTTCGCCCCCCGGCTACGTCGGCTACGAAGAGGGTGGCCAGCTGACCGAGAAGGTGCGGCGCAAGCCGTTCTCGGTCGTCCTCTTCGACGAGATCGAGAAGGCCCACCCCGACATCTTCAACTCGCTGCTGCAGATCCTCGACGAGGGTCGGCTCACCGACGCGCAGGGCCGGGTGGTCGACTTCAAGAACACGGTGATCGTGATGACCACCAACCTGGGCACCCGGGACATCTCGAAGGCGGTCAACCTGGGCTTCTCGCAGAGCTCCGACTCGGCGAGCACCTACGAGAAGATGAAGGCCAAGGTGTCGGACGAGCTGAAGCAGCACTTCCGGCCCGAGTTCCTCAACCGGGTGGACGAGATCGTCGTCTTCCACCAGCTGTCGCAGGCCGACATCGAGCGGATCGTCGATCTGATGGTCGCCGAGATCGAGTCCCGCCTCAAGGACCGGGACATGGGCATCGAACTGACTCACGCGGCCAAGGCGTTGATCGCCAAGCGTGGCTTCGACCCCGTGCTCGGCGCTCGTCCGCTGCGTCGCGCCATCCAGCGCGACATCGAGGACATCCTCGCCGAGAAGATCCTGTTCGGCGAGATGCACTCCGGCGAGATCGTCGTGGTGGACGTGGCCGGCGAGGGCTCGGAACTCCCGTTCACCTTCACCGGGATTCCCCGGCCCCCACTGCCCGACCTGCCGGCGGAGTTCTCTCAGCCCAACTGATCCTGCGGCGCACGAGACCCCGCACCATCACGGGTGTGGGGTCTTTGCTGCGTTCAGGTCAGACGGCGAAGGCGAACAAGAGCATGGCGAGAATGAAGAGCGCGATCATCAGCACGCCCAGGATCAGCAGGCAGGAGCTGATGATCCCCATCACCCAGCCGGCGTTGAGGCTGCTGCTTTCCCGGTAGCGGCCGGGGTACTGCCGCATCTCTTTGCGCGCCTTGCTGCCCAGGTACCACGCGCGCCTTGCTGCCCAGGTACCACGCGATCGGGCCGGTAACCGGGAAGCCGACGAACAGCATGCAGACCGAGATGATGCCCAGCACCAGGGTGGTGGTGGCGTTGGGGTGCTCGGGAGCGGGATCGAACCCGGTGTACCCCTGGCCGTTGCCGGCGCCGACCGGAGTCGGCTGGTACAGGGCCGCTCCGGGAAACTGGGAGGTCGGCCACCCGGCCGCCTCCACCTGCGACGAGGGCTGCTGATAGGTCGGGTAGGAGGCGCCTCCCAACACGTCCACCGGCTCGTGGGCGGCGGTGCTGGGGGGCGCTGAGAACCCATCGCCTTGCGACCAGGGGTTCGGTTGGGGGGTGGTGGGGTAGGGGTTCGTCATCCAGGCTCCTGAAACTGTGCTCCGATCCAGGGTACCGGGCCGCCGGCGCAGCCCCAGACTCGGGCAGGGAGGGTCGATGCCGCGGGTGATCGCGCAGACCGTGTTCCGGCGAGTCCGGAGCAGGAAGTCGCGGCGTCCCAGCTCACCGCCGCCGCCTGGCTGATCGGCTGGGCGGGACCTCAGAGGGTGAAACCCTCGGCGGTGGCCCGGACCAGGCCATCGGCCTGCAGCCCCGCCAGCGCCCGCTCGGCCTGGTCTCGATCCGGCCACGACGCCAGCAGTTGCTCGCGCGGGACGAGGTCGTGGTCGCGCAACGCTTCGAGCAGCCGGCCGCGGCACTGCCGGTCGGTGCCCTGGTAGCCCTGGGCCTTGCGAGCCGGGCCGTCCGAGGGGGGACGGCCGTCGGCCAGCCAGCGGCACGAGTCGGCGACCGGGCATTGGCCGCAGTCGGGGGAAGCCGCCCGGCACACCTGGGCTCCCAGCTCCATCGCCGCCACCGACCAGAGTGCTGCCGCAGGCCCGGCTTCGGGGAGCCAGGCCTCCGCCGCCGCCCGCTCGGCGCGGGTCAGATGGGCCGGTGGGAACTCGACGCCGCCGTCCAGCCGGGCTAACACCCGGCGGACGTTGGTGTCCAGCACCAGCGCTCGGACGCCGAAGGCGAAGGCCGCCACGGCGGCGGCGGTGTACTCGCCCACCCCGGGCAAGCTCCGCAGTTCGGCCGGGTTGGACGGAACCCGTCCAGCGTGGTCGGTGGTGATCGCGAGCGCCGACTGGTGTAGCCGAAGGGCTCGTCGTGGGTAACCCAGTCGTCCCCAGGCACGGACCGCCTCGCCCGGCGGCTCCCGGGCCAGGTCGGCCGGTGTCGGCCAGCGGTCCAGCCACTCCCGCCACGGGCCGACAACCCGGGACACCGGGGTTTGCTGGAGCATCACCTCGCTGACCAGGATCCCCCAGGGGCTGGCGTCTGGCCGACGCCAGGGGAGGTCCCGGGCGTGCGCGGCGTACCAGCCGCGCACCTCGGCCGCCACCCGTGCCCGATCCACCGCACCACCCTATGTCGCGGCGTGGTTGGCGGGTGTGGCGGGGAACCCCGCTTAGCCTTTGCGCATGGAGGGGTTGCTGCATCCGGTCGGGCGCGAAAGCGCAAGCACCTACTGGCTCCGACGGGCGGTGGTGGTTGGCGCGGCACTGGTGCTGGTGATCGGTCTGGTCTGGCTGGTCTGGCCCAAACCGGACGCCGTGGTCGCCGTCCCGGCGACCACCCCCAGTCCCACGGTGACCGCGCCGTCGACCCCGGCCACGTCGGTGTCGCCCTCGGTCAGTGCGTCCGCGACCCCGACCGGGCCGGTCGCCTGCGAACCGACGTCGATCAAGGTGAGCGTTGCGGGATTCCGCAAGGTTGCCCTGGGTAAGTCTCAAACCTTCAGCATCGGCCTGGCGAACACCGGCGCCACGGCCTGCATCCTCGACCTGAGCGCCGCCACGTTCCGAACCTTGGTGACCTCCGGCAGCGACCAGATCTGGACCACGCAGCACTGCACCAAGCTGATCCCGACCAAGAAGTCGACCCTCAAGGCGGGCGCCAGTTACGAGTTCAAGGTGGTGTGGGATCTGCACCGATCCAAGGAAGGCTGCGGCAGCGTCAAGGGCAACCTGGGCACCGGCACCTACGTCGCCACCGGCAGCTACCGGGAGTCCTCAACAGGCCGCTTCGTCTTCGTCCTGAACAAGAAGTAGACCGACCGGTCGGGGCTGGTCAGGCCATCGGTTCGGCATAGGCCGACTCGGCCATCCGGACCAGCCCCTGACGGACGGCCCGGGTCAGGGCCGGCGTCATTCCCTCCACCGAGGCGACCTCGGCCGGGCTGGCGCCGAACAACTGCTGCAAGGTGCCGAATCGCTCCAGGAGCCGATCGGCCAGAGCCGCCGGCAGCGGGCTGATCTGGGCCAGCTGGCGGTGACCCACCGGGGACAGTTGCCGATCCAGCTCAGCCGGTAGCCCGAGGGCGGTGGCCACCTCGGCCAGATCACCAACGATGCCCCGCTTCAGTACGCTGTCGACGGCCAGCGGGTGGCCGGGCGTCCCGTAGTCGCGACCGATCAGGCGGGCGACCTCGTCCAACGCGGGGGTGAGCTCGCGCAGCTGCAGCGCCACCAGCTGACCGTCCACGCCCAGCTCGGTGACGTGGCGGTCCAGTTCGCGGCGCAGCAGCGCCACGGTGGCCAGCCGCTGCGCCACCAGCGCCACGTCCCGAACGCTCACCTGGTCCTGGACTTCGAGGGCGGATAGCCGCGAACTCGCCTCGGCGAGTCGGTCCCGGAACCGGGCCAACGTGGCCAACGCCTGGTGGGCCCGGGCCAGCAGTTGATCCGGCTGCTGCACCACGTGCCGCTCGCCGTCGATGAACAACGCGATCGTCGACATCGACGCCGACACGGTAACCACCGGCGTCCCAGTCTGCCGGGCGACCCGGTCGGCGGTGCGATGCCGGGTGCCGCTCTCGGCGGTGGCCACCGAGGCGGGGGGCATCAAGTGAACCCCGGCTCGGACGATCCGCCGCAGATCCCCGGTGACCACGATCGCACCGTCCATCTTGGCCAGTTCGCGGACCGAGGTGGAGGTCAGGGTGGTGTCGAGTGCGAACCCGCCGGTGCACACCTCCAGGACTTCAGGCCCGTCGTCGAGGACGATCAGGGCGCCGGTGCCGCCGCGGACGATCCGGTCCAGTCCGTCACGCAGCTGGGTCCCCGGGGCGATGGACGCCAGCGCGCGGGTCAGCCGGGTGGGGTCAACGCTCACCTTGGAATCCTGCCTTGGTCGAGAAGTGGCCAGTCTAGTGACCGCGCCGCAGCGTCAGCTTGCGGTGCCGCGACGACCCTTGAGCCGCAACTGGAGGACGTCCAGCGCGTCGGCCACGGTCGGCGCCTCGACCGCCTTGATCCCCCTGACCTGCGTGCGGCTGCCTGGCGGCACCAGCGCCAGATCGAACCCGAGGCGTTGGGCTTCGGCCAGCCGGCGCTGGAGGTCGGCGACCCGGCGCAGTTCGCCCGACAGCGCCACCTCGCCCAGCGCGATCACCGGCCGGTGGAAGGCGGTCTCCGCGGCGGCTGAGGCCAAGGCGATGGCGATGGCGAGGTCGACCGCCGGGTCGGTGGTGCGCGCACCACCGACGGTGGAGGCGTACACCTCCCGGTTGTGCAACCGGATGCCCGCCTTGCGCTGCAGCACCGCCAGGATCACCGAGACCTTGCCCGCCTCCAGGCCGTGGGTGACCCGCCGGGGAGCCGGCGCGGCCGACGGGGCCACCAGGGCCTGGATCTCCCCGAGCAGCGGGCGCCTGCCCTCCAGGGTGACCGTCACGCAGGTCCCCGGGACCGGCGCCTGGCGGGCCGAGGTGAAGAGCCGCGACGGGTCGGTCACCTCCTGGATGCCGCTGCCGGTCATCTCGAAGCAGCCCACCTCGTCGGCCGGCCCGAACCTGTTCTTGCTGGCCCGGACCATCCGGAACCCGCTGTGCCGATCTCCCTCGAACGACAGCACGACGTCGACCAGATGCTCCAGCAGCCGCGGACCGGCGACGGTGCCGTCCTTGGTCACGTGACCGACCAACAGCACCGGCAGACCCTTGCGTTTGGCCACCCGGACCAGGGCGTTGGTCACCTCGCGGACCTGGGCGACCCCACCGGCAGCACCGTCCACTCCGGCCACCGCCACCGCCTGCACCGAGTCGAGGACGAGCAGACCGGGCTTGGTCGCTTCGATGTGGCCGAGGATCGTCCCCAGATCGGTTTCGGCGGCCAAATAGAGCTCCGGTGACTCGGCGCCGGTCCGGGCGGCCCTGAGCCGAACCTGCGCGGCCGACTCTTCGGCGGACACGTACAAGGTGCGGCCTCCGCGGGCCGCCCAGCGGCTGGCCACGTCCAGCAGGAGGGTCGACTTGCCGACGCCCGGTTCCCCGGCCAGCAGCACGACCGCGCCAGGGACCAGCCCCCGGCCCAGCACCCGGTCGAGTTCACCGACGCCGGTCGGGGTGGCCCGGGCCTCGTCCAGCGGCACCGAAGCGATCGGCCGGGCGGCCGAGGCGGGCCGGGTGGAGGCGACGGCGACGGTGGGCGCCCCGGACTCGGCGATCGACCCCCAGGCCTGGCACTCGCCACACCGCCCAACCCAGCGGGCGGTCGTCCAACCGCATTCGGAGCAGCGGTGGACCAGCGACGTTCGACTCATGCGAGCACCGTAGGAGACGGCACTGACAGAATCCGTCGGCGCGGCCGGACGAACCGGAAGACTAGATCCTGACGACGCCGTTCTCGGTGGCGAACACCGCGGCGTCGATGCCCGGCTGACCGTACTGTGCGGTGAACTTCAGCGAGACCCCGTCGAAGAACTCGCCGACCTCGATGCCCAGCCAATCCTCGACCCGGGCCCGGGTGCCGGCGATCTCGATCTCCAGGAGCTCGATCTCACCGTCCAGCGCGCTCGGCAGCACCGACGCGTCGCTCTGCCACTTGATGAAATAGGGCAGTTGGGGATCGGCAATCAGGCCTTTGACCCCGATCTGCTCCCACTCCAGCAGCCGGCCGTCGGGGAAGTGCCGCGATCCATGCACGGCGGCGCGATCCAGTCGCTTCTCGAAGGGTGCGAGGTCATCGACCGAGACCACCCAACCGAGCCAGCCGCCGCCCATTTCGGAGCGAGCCCGCACGGCTTGGCCGAAAGGCGCCTTGTCGGCCGCCGGGTGCTCCAGCACCTCCACCACTTCGAGGTAGCGGTCGTGTTTGAGCGGCAGGATGTTGTTGCGCGTCCCGAAGCGGGGGTGGAAGCCACCATCGCGGAACCGGGCCCCCAGCAGGTCGCCGAGGCGAGCAGCCTCCTCAGCGAGGCCCGCGCGACCCACGGCGAAAGTCAGGTGATCGACGTGCATGGCCCCCATTCTGTCCATCTACCATCGTTGACGCGAATCGAGACCTCCGGTCCTAGTGGGGGCGGGTTTGAGGGTGCGAGGAAGTCCTTGGGGGGCAGTCGGTGATCCGGCTGGGCGACTTTCCGCGCCTCCTACAATGGCGCCGTGCCAACGCCCAGCGGCGCCGCCAAGGTGGCCCTCTCCACCTCGTCGGTCTACCCCGATGACGCCACGAGTGCCTTCGAGTTCGCCGGACGCTTGGGCTACGACGGGATCGAGGTGATGGTCGGGCTGGATCCGATCACCGCCGACGAGCAGGCGTTGCTTCGGCTTCGGGACTACCACGAGATTCCGGTGCTCAGCGTGCACGCCCCGTGCCTGCTGGTGACCCAGCGGGTGTGGGGACGCGATCCGTGGGCCAAGCTCGAACGGGCTGGACGCGCGGCGGTGCTGCTCGGCGCCGACGTGGTGGTGGTGCACCCGCCGTTTCGCTGGCAGACCGGGTACGCGGTCGGGTTCGTCGAGGGCGTCCGTCGGCTACGCGACCAACTCGGCATCACCTTCGCGGTCGAGAACATGTATCCCTGGCGACTCCCCGGGGGCGGTGAGATGAAGGCGTACCTGCCCGATTGGGACCCGACCGACCTCGACTACGACGACCTGACCCTGGACCTCAGCCATGCCTCCACCGCTCGTCAGTCGTCGCTCGATCTGGTCGAGAACTGGGGGGAGCGGCTGAAGCACCTGCATCTGACCGACGGCACCGGGATCTACAAGGACGAGCACCTGCTGCCGGGGGTGGGAGACCAACGCGCTGCCGAGGTGTTGTCCCGGTTGGCCGCGCAGGGCTACGCCGGACACGTGGTGATGGAAGTGAATACCAGCGGCCTGCCGACCCGCTCGGAACGGGAGGCCGCCCTTGGTGAGGCGCTGGGGTTTGCGCGGCAGCACCTGGGGCAGACGGTGGCCGACCGTGACTGAGCCGTCGGTCGCGGCGGTTGAACCGACCAGGTTCCGTCCTGGCTGGGAGGTGCTCCTGGTGCTGGGGGTCTCGCTGGGGCAGTCGGCGGTGTACTCAATGCTGAGCCTGGCCGAGAAGCTGACCCGCCCGGAGCCGCTGGGTCAGCAGACCACCACGATGAACTCCTCGGTCGCTCCCGATCGGCCCTGGCTGGACCTCTCCTATCAACTGGCGGGGATCCTGTTTCCGCTGGTCCCCGCGGTGATCGCGCTCTACCTGCTGTCGTTGACCCGGGATCGTCGGACGATCGGGTTCGACCTGCGTCGTCCCTGGTCGGACCTCGGGTGGGGGTTCGGCCTGGCGGCGGCGATCGGCATTCCCGGGCTGGCCTTCTACTTCATCGCCCGCTTCTACGGGCTGAACACCAACGTCCAGCCGGCGAACCTCGCCGCGAACTGGTGGACGATTCCGGTGCTGATCGGGCTGGCGGTGATGAACGGCGTCCTAGAGGAGGTCGTGATCGTCGGCTTCTTCTACACCCGGATGCGCCAGGCCGGCTGGGCCATTGCGGCGATCGTCGTCGTCAGTGCGCTGATCCGGGGCGCCTATCACCTCTACCAGGGGTTCGGCGGGGGCGTCGGGAACGTCCTGATGGGCCTGGTATTCGGCCTTGCCTACCTGAAGTTCAAGCGGGTCGGGCCGCTGGTGGTGGCCCACGTCCTGCTCGACCTGGTCGCGTTCATCGGCTACTCGCTGCTCGCCCCCTACACCGACTGGTTCTGAGCATCGCGGCGTCGGCCGAGCTCGGGCAGTGGTGACACCACGTGGCGGCGTGTTGGTGGCTGGGACGACCAACGCGCCGCCTCGTCCTGTCGCCAGCTGGCTCGACCCCGGACGGCCGGGACTCCCGGCGTCCGCGCCGATAAGCTGACCCTTATGCGTGTTGGAGTCTTTGGGGCCACCGGACAGGTGGGCGGCGTGATGCGGACGCTCCTGGCGGAGCGCGACTTCCCGGTGGAGCAGATCCGCTACTTCTCCTCGGCCAAGTCGGCGGGAACGGCGCTGCCCTGGAAGGACGGCGAGGTCACCGTCGAGGACACCGCGACCGCCGATTTCGCCGGTCTCGACCTGGCCCTGTTCTCGGCCGGCGCCACCATGTCGCGGGAGTTCGCACCGCGGGTGGCGGCGGCGGGCGCCATCGTCGTCGACAACTCTTCGGCCTGGCGCAAGGACGCGGACGTCCCGCTGGTGGTCAGCGAGGTCAACCCCGAGGATGCGGCCAACCCGCCCAAGGGGATCATCGCCAACCCCAACTGCACCACCATGGCCGCGATGCCGGTGCTCAAGCCGCTGCACGACGCGGCCGGCCTGCAGCGCCTGGTGGTGGCCACTTACCAGGCCGTCTCGGGCTCGGGGATCAAGGGCGTTGGCGCTCTGACCGCGCAAACCGCGGCGATCAGCGACCCGTCCGTGCTCGCCCTGGACGGGGCGGCCGTCGCCGCCGGTGACACCGCTCCCTACGTCGCGCCGATCGCCTACAACGTGATCCCGCTGGCCGGGTCGATCGTCGACGACGGCTGGGGCGAGACCGACGAGGAGCAGAAGCTTCGTCACGAGTCGCGCAAGATCTTGCACTTGCCCGAGTTGGCGGTGGCCGGCACCTGCGTCCGAGTGCCGGTCTACAGCGGTCACTCGCTGTCGGTGCACGCCGAGTTCGCCGAGGAGATCAGCCCGCACCGGGCCCGCGGCCTCCTCTCCACCGCCGCCGGGGTGATGCTGGACGACGTCCCGACGCCCCGCGAGGCGGCTGGCCGCGACGCCTCCTTCGTCGGCCGGATCCGCACCGACCAGTCCGTCCCGGGTGGCCGGGGCCTGGTGCTGTTCATCTCCTGCGACAACCTGCGCAAGGGTGCCGCCCTGAACGCCGTTCAGGTGGCCGAGGTGGTTGCGGGGCTTCGCCGATGACCTCACTGGCCGTGATCGGCGCGGGGGTGATGGGGGAGGCGCTGGTCTCCGGATTACTCAACGCGGGCTGGTCGCCGTCGGACATCACCGCCGCCGATCGGCGGGAGTTCCGGCGGGCCGAGATGCAGCAGGCGCACGGGGTGAACGTCGCCACCAATGAAGAGGCGGCCGCCGGCGCCGACACGGTGGTACTGGTGGTCAAGCCACAAGACGTGGGCGAGGTGCTGCCCGGGATCGCGGGCGTGCTGCGTCCGGGGACGTTGCTGGTTTCGCTCTGCGCGGGCATCTCCACGGCTCAGCTCGAAAGTCACCTGCCGGCCGGAACCCCGGTCGTCCGGGTGATGCCCAACACCCCGGCACTGGTCGGGGAGGGGATGGCGGCGATTTCTGCTGGATCGAACGCCAAGGCGGCCGATCTGGAGCACGCCACCGAACTGCTATCGGCGCTGGGCAAGGTGATCACCGTGCCCGAGCGCTACCAGGACGCGGTCACCGCGATCTCCGGCTCGGGGCCGGCTTACCTGTTCTTCGTGGTCGAGGCGATGATCGACGCCGGGGTGATGCTCGGACTGCCCCGCGACACCTCCACCACCCTGGTGGTCCAGACCATGTACGGCTCGGCCAAGCTGCTGCGCGAATCCGGCGAGCACCCGACGGTGCTGCGGGAGCAGGTGACGTCGCCGGGCGGCACGACCGCGGCAGCGCTGCGCCAACTGGAGGATCATCGGGTCAAGGCGGCGTTCATCACCGCGATGGAGGCGGCCCGCGACCGGAGCCGTGCCCTAGCCGAAACAGCGAAGTAACGAGCCGCGTCGGGACGGACGCAATTTCGTCCCCCGGTTTGGGACTCGTTAGGATAGACCGGTTGGCCGGACGACCCGGCCCCAAGTCCGGGACAGCCCGGCACAGTCACAGAGCAATGCGGTCCGCACCCGGTGGGCCGAAACGAGAGGTCAACCGTGGGTTCGGTCATCAAGAAGCGTCGCAAGAGGATGGCGAAGAAGAAGCATCGCAAGCTCCTCAAGAAGACGCGCATCCAGCGTCGCCGCGCCGGCAAGTAAGCCTCGGCACGGTGGCGTGATGACCACCGAAGGTTCGATCCGCGTCGAGGTGCTGGTGCGCCAAGGCTGCCACTTGTGCGCCGACGCGTTGGCCGTTGCGGCCGCCGTGTGTGACCCGATGGGCGTCACCTGGCGGGCCGTGGACGTCGATTCCGATCCGCTGTTGCGCGCCCAGCACAGCGACCACGTCCCGGTGACGTTGGTCGATGGAGCGCAACTCAGCATCTGGTTCCTGGAGGCCGACCGGCTGCGTGCTGCGCTAACCCGGTGATTCCAGGCGCCCCGGTGGAACTCTGACAGCGCGGAACGGCCGAATTGGGCCGGTTTGGGCACAATTCGGGCGTTCAGCGCTGCGAGAGTTCCACGATCACTGTGAACCCAACAGGTCGACCACCTCAGCCAGGCTCCCGATCAGTTGGTGGGCGCCGGCTGCGGTCAACACCTCCATCGGGAACGTGGTGGTCAGCGCGAAGACCCGGCCAACTCCGGCCGCCACCGCCGCCGCCACTCCGGCGGGGGCGTCCTCGATCGTCCAGGCCTGGGCCGGGTCGATGGTCAGCCGACGGCAGGCCAGCAGGTAGCCGTCCGGGGCGGGCTTGCCGTCGGTGACGTCGGCGGCGGTGACCAGGGTGTCGAAGGGGTAACCGCCCAAGGCGGTGGCGATGCAATGCTCGGCCCAGTGACGCGACGCTGACGTGACCAGGGCGATCGGGCACTCGGCCCGGCGCAGCAACTCCACCGCGCCCGGCATCGGCGAGGGCACCCACGTGTGGTCCATCCCGGAGAGCATCTCGGCCATCAGCGCGTCCGGGTTCTCGCCCGCCCAGGGGCCGGGGACGTTGGCGAACACGTCCGTCGCCCGCTGCCCGGTGAACTGGTGGACGACATCGTCATCGGCGGCCCAACCCCGTCCGGTCAGCCAGTTTCGGATGGTGGCCCGGTGCAGCGGTTCGGAGTCGATCAGGGTCCCATCCAGGTCGAGCAGGAGGGCTGCGGGCTGGGTTGCGGTCACCGCCTCACCCTATCGGCGCCACGCCATCGTCCGGCCTTCCGCGGCGACCGGAGCGTCCCGGCGACGGCCGGTTATTGTTGGGCAAACATCCGTCTCGAAAGGCATGTCTCGATGGAGCAGACGATCGTGCATGTGGCGCGTCACGGTCAGGTGCACAACCCCACCGGCGTGCTCTACGGACGCCTCCCGGGCTACCACCTCAGCGACCTGGGTCGGCAGATGGCCGAGCGGCTGGGGGAGCATTTCGCCGACGTGCCGCTGACGCTCCTGCGCAGCTCCCCGCTGGAGCGCGCCCGGGAAACCATGGCTCCGATCGCCGAGCGCCACCCTCATCTGGAGGTCCAGCTGGAGGAGCGGGTGCTGGAGGCCGAGAACGTGTTCGCCGGCAAGTCGTTCGGCAAGAACAACGCGCTGCTCTTCGATCCGCGCAACTGGTGGCACCTGCGCAACCCTCTTCGTCCGACCTGGGGGGAGGCCTACACCTCGATCGCCAAGCGGATGAAGGCGGCCATCGCCGACGCCGCCCGGGACGCTGGTGAGGGCGGCCAGGCCGTGATCGTGGCGCACGAGCTGCCGATCTGGATGGCGCGGCGCTCGGCCGAGGGACGCTCCCTGGTCCACGACCCGCGGCGCCGCCAGGCCCGGCTGGCAAGCGTCACCTCGTTCGCCTTCCAGGGCGATCGGCTGGTCAAGGTCGACTACGCCGAACCGGCCGGGGACCTGGTTCCGGTCAAGACGAGCCGGAAGTTCCGACCCGGTTCGTGATGCGCGTCCGGATCGTTGGCCTGCTGGCCGCCCTGGTGGCCGGGACGATGCTCGGCGGCTGCGCCGCACGCCCCAGCTCTGAGGGAGGATTCGTCTCCGGCGACGGCTCACTGACCCGTATCGCCCCCGATCAGCGGGTGGCGGCCCCGGCGATCGAGGGCACCACGCTGACCGGGACGACCTGGCGCAGCGCGGACGCTCAGGGGACGATCATCGTCTACAACGTCTGGGGTTCCTGGTGCGGGCCGTGCCGCAAAGAGGCCCCCGCCCTGGAACAGGCGGCCAAGCAGACGGCCGGCCGCGCCCAGTTCGTCGGTTTGAACACCCGCGACGCCGATCCCGCCACCGCGCAGGCCTTCGTCCGCGCGTTCGCGATCACCTACCCGAGCCTGTTCGATCCGGACGGGCGGCTGCTGCTGGGGTTCTCCGGCCAGCTCCCAGCCAGCGCCATCCCGTCCACCCTGATCGTGGACGCCCAGGGCCGAGTGGCAGCCCGGATCGTCGGCGAAGCGACCACGGCCACCTTGGTCGGGCTGGTCGACGACGTGGCGGCGGGCAAGTAGATGGTGCTGCTCGACCTGGGTGACTGGGCCCGACAGGCGGTCGGCGGATCGATGCTGCTGGCGCTGCCGGTGGCCGTGTTGGCCGGGGTGCTCTCATTCTTCTCTCCCTGTGTGCTGCCGCTACTGCCGGGGTACCTCTCCTACGCCACCGGCCTGACCGCCGCCGAGTTGGCCGAGGGTTCGGGACGCCGCAGCCGGGTGCTGGTCGGGACCTGGCTGTTCGTGGCCGGGTTCGCCCTGGTGTTCGTCTCCACCGGCGCGCTGTTTGGTTGGCTCGGCACCGCGTTGCTGACCTGGCAGCGTCCGATCAGCGTGGTGATCGGGGTGCTCGCGGTCGTCCTTGGGCTCGGTTTTGCTGGCTGGGTGCCGTGGTTCAACCAGACCGTGCGGCCCAACCTGACCCCCAAGGTCGGCCTGGCCGCGGCACCGCTGCTCGGCATCGTCTTCGGCCTCGGCTGGACGCCGTGCATCGGGCCGGCGCTGTCGGTGGTGCTGACCCTGGCGCTGAACGAGGCCACCGCGCTGCGCGGCGCCGTGCTGGCGATGGCCTACGCGCTCGGGCTAGGGCTGCCGTTCGTGCTGGCCGGGCTGGCCCTGGGCCGGATGTCGCGGGCGATCGGCTGGGTCAGCCGTCATCACCAGTTGATCCAGCGCGTCGGCGGCGTGGTGATGATCCTGGTCGGCCTGCTGCTGATCACCGGCCTATGGGAGGTCCTGATGGGCGTCCTGCGGCAGTGGGCCGCAGCCTTCGGGACGGTGATCTGAGTGGCCGAGGAGCGTCCGGCTGCGGCGCGAGCGCTGAACCTCGGGGAGGGGCTCCGGTTCCTGTGGACCCAGTTGACCAGCATGCGCACCGCGCTGGTGCTGCTGTTCGCGCTCGCCCTGGCGGCGATCCCCGGATCGCTGGTGCCGCAACGTCCGGTGAACCCGATCCGGGTGTCGGACTTCATCAAGGCCAACCCGGAACTCGGCGCGGTCTACGACCGGATCGGGATGTTCGACGTCTACGCGTCCCCCTGGTTCGCGGCCATCTACCTCCTGCTGTTCGTGTCGCTGATCGGGTGCATCGTGCCCCGGATCGGCAGCTACGCCCGAGCCTTCCGGACACCGCCGCCGAGGACGCCTGGCCGCCTCTCCCGGATGCCGGGCTTCCGGACGCTGACCGGCCCGGTCACCCCTGATCGGGCCGCCGAGGTGCTGCGCGGTCGCGGCTACCGGGTCCGCATGGACGGCGACTCGGTCAGTGGGGAGCGGGGCTACCTGCGCGAGGCTGGCAACCTCACCTTCCACGTGGCCCTGGTGTTCGTCCTGATCGGGCTGGCCTGGGGATCGCTGTTCGGCTACAAGGGTTCGGTGGCCGTGGTCGAGGGCCAGGCGTTCTCGTCCGCCCTCTCCCAGTTCGACGACTTCACGGCCGGTGCCGCGTTCACCCCCAGCCAACTGCCGCCGATCACGGTGTGGCTGGACCGGTTCGACGTCAAGTTTGAGACCGGCCCCGTCCAGCGAGGCGCCGCGCGGCTGTTCGAGGGCCACATCCGGTGGGCCGATACGGGCGCCCCGAAGAGCGCGGTGCTGGAGGTGAACAGCCCGCTGATGGTGGACGGCACCTCGATCCACCTGGTCGGGCACGGCTACGCCCCGGTGGTGACGGTGCGCGACGGCGCTGGTCAGGTGGCCTTTGCCGGGCCGGTGATCTTCCTCCCGCAGGACGGCAACTTCCGCTCCGCCGGGGTGATCAAGGCCTGGGACGCGCGTCCGCAGCGGCTGGCCTTCGAGGGCCTGTTCACCCCCACCACGGTGCTGGACGACCAAGGCCCGCGCTCGGTATTCCCGGACGCGCTGAAGCCGGAACTGTTCCTGTCGGTGTGGGCCGGGCCGCCACGCGAGGAGACCGGTCGTCCCGAGAACGTGTACTCCTTCGACAAGACCGGCATGACCCAGTTGACCTCGGCGTCGGGGGACAAACTGCGGCTGCGGCTGTCCCCGGGCCAGACCGCCGATCTGCCCGGCGGAGGCTCGATCACCTTCGACTCGTGGCAACGCTGGACGAAGCTGCAGATGTCCAGCACCCCCGGGTTGTGGCTGGTGCTGGCCAGCGTCCTGACCGCCGTGGCGGGGCTCTGCGTCTCGCTGTTCGTCCGGCCGAGGCGGGTCTGGATTCGGGCGTCCGGCGACGAGGTGGAACTCGCGGGGTTGGACCGCACCGAGGGCCGGGGCGGCCTCGACGAGGAACTCGATGCGATCGCCGATGAGTTGGGGCTGGGCGCCGTCCCTGCTTCGGCTCATCCCGCCGGCGGCTCGGCCGGCCAGGATCTCGAACGCCCGGATGGCGAGCCGGTCTCGACTCTCCCCCTTGCCGCGGGTGAGACTGGCCACTCGACAACGGACCCGGATCGGCAGGAGCGCGCGTGATCGCCTACTACTCCAACCTGGCCATGGTCACCTCGTCGGTGCTGTACCTCCTGGCGTTGACCGCCTACGCCGCGGAGTGGGCGGCCGCCCGCACCCTGACGGAGCTCCCGACCAGAGTGCTGGTCGGCGCCGGCGCCCCGGCGCCCGAGTCCGCGGAGGGCACCGCCGATCCGGACGCCAGGGCGCGGCTGCGGGTGGACCAGTTCGGCCGGGTCGGCACGGCACTGACCGCTCTCGCGGCGGTGACCCACCTGGTCGGGGTGGTCTGCCGGGGGCTGGCGGCGAACCGCTTCCCCTGGGGAAACATGTACGAGTTCGTCACCGCGGCGCTGTTGGTGATCGTCGCGGTCTACCTGGTGCTGGCCACCCGGTACGGGATGCGCTGGCTGGGCCTGCCCACCCTGCTGCTGCTGGTGATCGGGCAGGGGTCTGCGGTGACCCTGTTCTACGTCAACGTGTCCCCGCTGGTGCCGGCCCTGCATTCGGTGTGGTTCGTGATCCACATTGTCGCGGCCGTGGTCGCCGGGGCGGCCTTCAACATCGGCGGGCTGGCGTCCATCCTCTACCTGATCAAGCAGCGCGCCGAGCGCAAGGGGAGCGTCAAGGGCTACCTGGGCCGGGTGCCGTCCACCGCCCGGCTGGACGAGGTCGCCTACCGCTTCCACGCCTTCGCCTTCCCGCTGTGGACCTTTGCGATCGCCGCCGGGGCGGTCTGGGCCGAATACGCCTGGGGTCGCTTCTGGGGCTGGGACCCGAAGGAGACCTGGTCGCTGGTCACCTGGGTGATCTATGCGGGCTACCTGCACGCCCGGGCCACCGCCGGCTGGCGCGGCCGCCGGGCCGCTTGGACGGCGATCGTGGGGCTGATCGCCTTCTGGTTCAACTTCGTCGGGATCAACCTGCTGGTCAGCGGCCTGCATTCCTACGCCGGGATCTGAGCACCCGCTCTGGCCTGCGGAGTTCCGGGTCCGCTCAGGCCGTCGGCGCCGGCCACGGCCGAGCCGTGATCACGTCGAGGGGGATCGGCCCGCCGTAGACGTGCGGGAATCGCTCCGAGTGCGGGTCGGCGGGATCGCCCGGCTCCACCACCACCCGCAGCCCATGGGCTGCCAGGGCGGCCTCGTCCAGGTCAAGGAGCACTAGGTCGTCCACGTCGGCGTAGAAGTGCGCGGCCACCCCAGCGGCCTGCGCCAGCGAATCGCAGGCGTGCAGGTAGCCCACCTCGGCGATGCTCGCGCCGCGGGTCGAGACGGCGTAGAAACCCGCCGCCTGGGCCGCAGCCCAATCCTCGGGCAGGGCCAGATGCACGATCACGGCCGCAACCTAGCAGCGGCATCCGCCCAAACCTACGTCGCAGAGGCGCTCCATCGTCCTGAGGGCGTTGCGGAGCCCCAGGTACCGTGATTTTGGCGGAGGTTGCCTTCGGCAGGGCCTGGGAGCGCTGCTAGGGTCGCGCCCGTGCCCACCCTGATCGTCCTGAACGGGCCGCCCGGGATCGGGAAGTCCACCCTGGCCAGCCGGTACATCGACGAGCACCCCGGCACGCTCAACCTCGACATCGACCGGTTGCACCCGCTGATCGGCGGATGGCGGGACGACACCCGCACCCACGACATCCTGCGTCCGCTCGCGCTGGCGATGGCGGCCACCCACCTCCACGGCGGCCGGGACGTGATCGCCCCCAACTGCATCACCATGCCGAGCCGGATCGAGGAGTTCGAGCAGGTCGCCCAGCGGGCCGGGGGGCGGTTCATCGAAGTGGTCCTGATGGCACCCAGGGCGGACGCGATCGCCCGCTTCGCCGATCGGACCGACGACTCCGAATGGGGACGGCACAACCGGGAGCTGGTGCCGCGGCTCGGCGGTGAACGCTGGCTTGGGGAGCTCTACGACCGGTTCGAGCCCTACCTGGCCCAGCGCTCGACCCCCGTGATCCCCTCGGTCGAGGGGGCCGAGGACGAGACCTACCGCCACCTAGAGCAGTTGCTCGCTCGGCCCTGAATCAGAATGTTGGATCTTTGGTCGACTATCACGAAAGATCCAACATTGGGGCGTCGGTGGGGCCCAGCGGGACGTCCCAGGCCGCCCGCAGGGGTGGAACAATCGAGCCATGCAGTCCTTCGACCTGGCCGTCATCGGCACCGGCTCCGGCAACTCGATCGTGGACGAACAGTTCGCCGACCAACGGGTGGCCTTGATCGACGCCGGCCCCCGCTTCGGCGGCACCTGCCTCAACTACGGCTGCATTCCGACCAAGATGTTCGTGCTGCCGGCCGATCTGGCCGCCTCCGGACGACTGGCGTCCCGGCTCGGCGTGACCCTGGGACAGCCAAAGGTCGACTGGCCGGCGATCCGGGACCGCGTCTTCGGCCGGATCGACCCGATCTCCGAGGGCGGCGAGCGGTGGCGCGAGGAGAACGCCAACGTCGCCCTGTTCCGCGAAGAGTGCCACTTCGTCGGTGAACGGGAGCTGCAGGTGGGCGAGCAAGTGATCACAGCCGAACGGATCGTGCTGGCCGCGGGGTCTCGTCCGATGATCCCCGACCTGCCTGGACTGGCCGACCCGGCGGTCGCCGCCCGGGTGCACACCTCAGACACGATCATGCGCCTGGACGCCTTGCCGCAGTCCCTGGTGATCATCGGCGGCGGAGTGGTCGCGGCCGAGTTCGCCCACGTTTTCTCCAGCTACGGCAGTTTCGTCACCGTCCTGCAGCGCTCGGCCCGGATGCTCAGCAAGGAGGACGAGGACATCTCGTCGCGGTTCACCGAGCTGATCGCCGAGTCGGTGAACCTGCGGCTGAACCAGCAGGTGACCGACATCGTCGAGTCGGGTCGGGGCACCGTCCAGGTGCTCACCGTCGACTCCCGCGGGGTCACCTACAACTTCGAAGCAGACGTGGTGCTGGTCGCCACCGGCCGGGTCTCCAACGCCGACACCCTCAACCTGTCCGCCACCGGGGTGGCGGTGGATGCGACCGGGCATGTGGTCGTGGACGAGTTCCAGCGGACCACCGCCCCCGGCATCTTCGCCCTCGGGGACGTGTCCTCACCGTGGCAGCTCAAACATGTGGCCAACCATGAGGCGCGGGTGGTGCAGCACAACCTGCTGCACCCGGACGCGATGATCGCCAGCGACCACCGCTTCGTCCCGCAGGCGGTGTTCTCCAACCCGCAGGTGGCCACCGTGGGGCTCACCGAGGCGCAGGTCCGGGCCCTCGGTCGTGACTACGTCACGGCCGTGCAGGATTACGGCTCGGTTGCCTACGGCTGGGCACTTGAGGACACCACCCATCTGGTCAAACTGATCGCCGACCCGGACACCGGGCTGCTGCTGGGTGCCCATCTGATCGGGCCGCAGGCGTCGACGTTGATCCAGCCGCTGATCCAGGCCATGTCGTTCGGCCTGGACGCCCGGACCATGGCCCGCGGTCAGTACTGGATCCACCCGGCGCTGACCGAGGTGGTCGAGAACGCGCTCCTCGCACTGCCGCTTCGGTGAGGGGTCGGACCGCTGCGGCCGCCGTGTCGGCGGCGCTGCTGATGACCGGCTGCGGTGTGACCGCACCCAGCCCCGCGGCGTCCACCAGCGGCCCGGTCGACACGGCCTCGGCGCCGCGGACGTCGAGCGCTCCGTCCTCGATCGCACCGACCACGAGCGTGGCGCCGGCCGAGCCGTCACCGAGCGCTGATCGGGTGACCGCCTGCGTCCAGCAGCGGGTGGACGAGATGAGCCTCAAGGCCCGGGTCGGCCAACTGTTCATGATCGGCGTCACCAGCGGCGCCGCGTCCGAGGTGGCCACGTTGCGCCGCAACCAGATCGGCTCGGCGATCCTGATGGGCCGCTCCCCGGTGGGCGTTGCCGGGGTGAAGGCGATCGTCACCCGCGTTCGCAAGGCTGAGGGCGACACCCCGCTGTTGGTCGCCGCCGATCAGGAGGGCGGCCTCGTCCAGCGGCTGAAGGGACGCGGCTTCGATACGATTCCCAGCGCCCGAACCCAGTCCCAATGGTCGGACGCGCGGCTGCGATCGGCGGCTGCGCGCTGGGGGCGGCAACTGCGGGCGGCCGGGGTGCTGCTGGACCTGGCCCCGGTGGCCGACGTGGTCCCGGCGGCGTTCGCCTCCCAGAACGCCCCGATCGGGCGGCTGAAGCGGGGGTACGGGTCAGATCCGGCGACGGTCTCAGCCAAGGTGACCGCGGTGATCGAGGGCTTCCGCGACGCCGGTGTGGCCGCCTCGGTCAAGCACTTCCCCGGCATTGGCCGGGTCCGCGGCAACACCGACTTCGCCGCCAACGTGGTCGACTCCCTGACCTCCGCCGACGACCCCACGCTTCGTCCCTTCCTGGACGCCGCCCAGGCGGGGGTGGCGTCGGTGATGATCTCCACCGTCACCTACGCCCGGATCGACCCGAAGAACCAGGCCGTGTACTCCAGGAAAGTCGTCGATCTGATTCGCAAGACCGGCTACCAGGGCGTCCTGATCACCGATGACGTCGGCGCGGCGGTCTCTTTGCGGCACGTCCCGGTGCGGGAGCGAGGGGTGCGCTTCGTCGCCGCCGGCGGCGATCTGGTGATCAACGTGTCACCTGGGCTGACCGACGCCATGGTCGCAGGGGTGCTGGCCCGGGCCAAGAAGGATCAGGCATTCGCCGCCCAGGTCGGCCAGGCCGCGATCCGGGTCGTCCGGATGAAGGCGGACCTCGGTCTGCTGACCTGCGGTTAGGGCCCGACCTTCAACTCCGCCATCGCCTGCCGGGCGGGAGCCACCAACTGCGGGACTGTGTCGGGGATTGAGGCGTAGTAGATGCTGGACGACTCCGCCGAGGTGGCGACGATCAGGATGATCGCCAACTCGCCCTTGGTTTCCAGGTTGGGGATGTCGAAGGTGAGGTGGGTCTCAACCAGCCAGGCGTCCTTGCCGCCCACCGTCATCGCCTTGCTCACCCGGTCCTCGCGACCGACCTGGGCGTCGCCGTAGAACACCCCAACGATGCACTTGACGACGATCTCGGAGCCCTGCTGAGGGCTGAAAAAGCCGTCACCGGCGACCAGTTCACCAACCAAAACCGACGCGACCCAGTTGTGTCCCGGCCCGTCGTAACCCTCCTGGACCATGACGTTCTGGGTCCACACATCGCGGCCGAAGGGGACGCGATCCTCCATCTGGGGCGCACTCCAGGGCGAACCCAGCCGGGGGTAGGAGAGCATCCCGCCGTGGACCCGGCCATCGTTGGGGTGCGCGATCGGGCTTCCCGAGGCGACCGCGGACGGGCACGGATTCAGGGTCGGGTTCGACCCCGGGTTGGTGCCATTGATGCCCAGCGCTCCGCCCAACCACTGCAGGGCGAACCACAACGCGACCGCGATCGCCACCACCAGGGCGATCCCGCCGAGCCACCACCCGACCGGACGCCGTTGAGGCGTGACCGGCACCATCGGGGGCCGGGTCGGCTGCTGGGGTTGGCCGAGGCCAGGGGCCGGTGACGCCTGGGCCGGGTTGTTGGTGATCGCGGCGGACCAGGACGAACCCGTCCAGTAGCGGTACATCCCCGGCTGGCCGCCCGGATCCGGATACCACCCTGCGCTGCTCACGGGGTCGAGTGTAGACAAGCCGTCCCTGCGCCGGGCAGGGACGCTGGTGACGGGACGTGGCGGCGTGTTGGTGGTGTGAACGACGTACCCGCCGCCACGTGCTGTTACCGGTGGGGTGGGGGCGCCGCGCGGAGGGCGGCCAGCAGGGCGGTGAGGGCCAGGGTGAGCCAGGCCCAGAGCGGCAGTCGGCGAGAGGACCAGCCGAAGCGGCCGGTGCCACCGGCCGTGGCGCCTTGCCTGCCTGGATGGAGCCGATCGTGGCAAAGAATGCCGAATCGTTGTAGCGGCGGTGCTGGAGCCTTCGTCTCCAGGCCAGGCTGCGTTCACCAATCGTTCACTCAGCTTCGTTTCAGTTGGCCTCAGGCGCACCACTGATGCGCCCGCCCGACCTCGTCGGGCGTCTTGTGAAAGGAACAGCGTGACTACTCGCTCCTACACCCTGGTCGGCCTCGCGTCGCTCGCCGCGTTGACCCTGTCCGCGTGCGGCGGCCAGCCTGCCACCACCGCCTCCAGCTCGAGCACCGGGTCCGCCAGCGCGTCCGCCGCCGGTTCGGTCGCCATTGACGGGTCCTCGACGGTTGCCCCGCTGACCGAAGCCGCGGCCGCCGCCTACGCGAAGGTCGATCCGAACACCCGCGTCACCGTGGCCACCTCCGGCACCGGCGGTGGCTTCAAGAAGTTCTGCGCCGGCGAGACCGACATCTCCGACGCCTCCCGTGCCATCAAGGACGAGGAGAAGGCTGCCTGCGAGGCGGCCGGAATCAAGTTCACCGAGATCGTGATCGCCAACGACGGCCTGGCCGTGGTGGTGAACAAGGAGAACACCTGGGCACAGTGCCTGACTGTGGACCACCTCAAGAAGATGTGGGAGCCCGCTGCCGAGGGCAAGGTCTCCAACTGGAACCAGGTGGACGCCACGTTCCCCGATCAGGCGCTGACCCTGTTCGGAGCCGGCACCGATTCGGGCACCTTCGACTACTTCACTGACGCCATCAACGGTGAGGAGGGGGCCAGCCGCACCGACTACTCCCCCTCCGAGGACGACAACATCACCGTGCAGGGCGTCTCCGGCGACAAGGGGGCCCTGGGCTACTTCGGCCTCTCCTACGCCGAGGAGAACGCCAGCCTGCTGACCACGGTCAAGATCGACGGGGGCAAGGGCTGCGTCACCCCGACGGTCGACACCGTCCAGAAGGGCGAGTACACCCCCCTGTCGCGTCCGTTGTTCATCTACGTGGCGAACAAGGCCTACAGCGAGAAGCCTGCCGTCAAGGGCTTCGTCGACTACTACGTCAAGGAGTCCGACGCGATCGCCAAGGCCGCGAAGTTCGTCCCGATGACGTCGGCCCAGCAGAAGACCGCCACCGATGAGCTTGCTTCGCTCAGCTAACCAAGGAACGCTGACCAGCGTGTCCGAGACCAGCCCCACCGAGGAAGGTCCCGCCAACCGGCGGGACCTTCCACAGGGTTTCCTTCGCCACCGCTCCCGGCCGGCCGAACAAGTGATCCTGTGGACGATGCGGCTGGCGGCCTGGGTTTCGATCGCGATCACGGTGGGCATCCTGATCGCTCTGGCGATTCCCGCGGTGGAGTTCTTCCGGCAAGTGTCGATCTCCGACTTCCTGTTCGGGACGCGCTGGGCCCCCCGCTTCGCCAATCCCACCTTCGGCGTCCTGCCGCTGGTGACGGCCACGTTGTGGACCACCCTGATCGCCCTGCTGACTGCGGTGCCGATCGGTCTGGGGGCGGCTATCTACCTGTCGGAGTACGCGCCCTGGAAGGTGCGGCAGGTGCTCAAGCCGATCCTGGAGATCCTTGCTGGCGTGCCCACCGTGGTCTATGGCCTCTTCGCGCTGACGTTCATCCAGCAGGTGGTGTTCAAGCAATGGCTGAACCTGCCGACCGGAGCATTCAGCGTCCTGGCGGCTGGGCTGGTGATGGGCATCATGATTGTGCCGACCATCGCCTCGGTCAGTGAGGATGCGATGAGTGCTGTCCCCAACATGCTCCGCCAGGGTTCGGCCGCCCTTGGCGCCAACCGAATGCAGACCACGGTTCGGGTGGTGTTTCCGGCCGCCCTGTCGGGCATTGTGGCTGCGATCATCCTGGGTGTCTCGCGGGCCGTGGGCGAAACCATGATCGTTGCCATCGCCGCCGGCAGCCAGGCGAAGATCGTGACCGGCCCGCTGGATCAGGGCCTGACCATGACCGGCTTTATCGCCAACGCCGCGCTCGGCGACTCCCGGGTTGGGTCCATCCAGTACGACACCCTCTTCGCCGTCGGCCTGCTGCTCTTCGTCATCACCTTGTTGATCAACTGGCTGAGCATCCTGATCGTCCGCAAGTACCGGGAGGCCTACTGATGACCGCGACCGCAACGGCCGCCAAGCGCCTGGGCCGCGCTTCTGGAGGCGACGACAGCCCGAAGGCGATGGCGTTCATGGTGGCGCTGTGGTTCTGCCTCTTCATCGCCGTGCTGTTTCTGGTCACCCTGATCGGGCAGACCCTGATTGAGGGCCTGCCAAGGATGGATGGAGCGCTGCTCACTAACTACCCCGGACCCGATCCGGGTGAGGCGGGCGCGCGTCCGGCGATTCTCGGCTCGCTGTGGGTGGTCGCCACCACGGCCCTGCTGGCGATCCCGCTCGGCGTGGCTGCTGCGGTGCATCTGGAGGAGTTCGCCGACCCGGCCAACAAGTTCAATCGGTTCGTCGAACTCAATGTTCAGAACCTGGCCGCCGTGCCGGCGATCGTGTACGGCCTGCTGACCATGTCGTTCGTGGCGCTGATGGGGATCGAGAACCGCAACATGGTGATCGTGGGGGCGCTTGCGCTTACGCTGCTGATCCTCCCGGTGATCATCATCTCCACCCGCGAGGCACTGCGCGCGGTGCCGATCGAGATCCGCCACGGCTCGCTGGCCCTGGGCGCCACGCCGCTCCAGACCACCTTGCGGCAGACGCTGCCAGCCGCTGTTCCAGGGATCGCCACCGGGTCGATCTTGGCGCTCTCGCGGGCGCTCGGGGAGGCGGCGCCCCTGCTGCTCCTGGGCGGCTTGGTGTTTCTTCGCTTCGACCCGAACGGCTTGCTCAGTGGCTACACCGTGCTTCCGATCCAGATCTTCAACTGGAGTTCCCGCCCGCAGGCTGGCTTCCACAACCTGGCCGCCGCGGCCAGCATGGTGCTCCTCGTCATGCTGCTCGGGATGAACTCCATCGCTATCTACATCCGCAATCGATTCCAGCAACGCTGGTGAGGACGAGGTTCCCGTTATGACAACCCGCACCTTCGAGTCGCATCATCGCGAACTCGACGAGACCCCCACGCCAGTCATCTCCTGTACCGACGTCAACATCTTCTACGGCAAGTTCCGGGCGGTGAGCGACGTCTCGCTGGACTTCAACGATCGTGAGATCACGGCCCTGATCGGCCCGTCCGGCTGCGGCAAGTCCACGTTGCTGCGGTCGCTGAATCGGATGAACGACCTGATCCCGGGCGCCCGGGTGGACGGCACGATCGACTATCACGGCCAAAACATCTACGACAAGGCTGTCGACGCGATCGAGGTTCGTCGGCGGATCGGAATGGTTTTCCAGAAGCCGAACCCCTTCCCCAAGTCGATCTACGACAACATCGCCTACGGCCCTCGGGTCAGCGGCATGAAGATCGACAATATGGACGCGCACGTCGAGCAGTGCCTCCGGCGGGCCGCCCTCTGGGACGAGGTCAAGGACAAGCTGAAGCAGTCGGCGTTCGGTCTTTCCGGCGGTCAGCAGCAGCGGCTTTGCATCGCCCGGACCATCGCCGTCGAGCCCGAGGTCATCCTGATGGACGAGCCGTGCTCGGCCCTCGACCCGATCGCCACCATGAAGATCGAAGATCTGATGCAGGACCTGCGTAAGGAGTACGCGATCATTATCGTGACGCACAACATGCAGCAGGCCGCCCGGGTCGCCGATCGCACGGCGTTCTTCACGGCCCTGGCATCGGAGGAGACTGGTGATCGAACGGGGCTGTTGGTCGAGTACGACACAACCCGCGTCATCTTCGAGCGCCCCAGCGACCAGCGGACCGAGGACTACATCAGCGGTCGCTTCGGCTGAGCTCCCCCTCCCACGCCCCGTCCGATCAGGACGGGTGGACCAACGGTGACCCCATTCCTGGCGGGCCTCCTGGGTGCCCTGATCGGCCTGGTCGTTGGGGGCGTCGTGGCCAGCCTGGTCTGGCGGGGGAGGGCGCGCCGGGTGGCTGCGGACTCCCTCAAGGTGGATCACGTGCTGGCCGCCATTTCGTCGATGCGGTCCGTGGCGGCGGTGGTCGACGTGGCGAGCACCGCGGTGCTGGCCGCCAGTCCGCCCGCCCGCAGCACCGGGGTCGTCCGGGGCTCGGTGCTGGTCATTGGTGCGCTGCGCGGCCTGGTGGCGGAGGCCGCCCGCGACGGCGAGCCGCGGGCGCTCGATTTGGAGGTTCAGCCTGAGCACGGCGCCAGCACCCCCCTGGCGGTTCGGGTGATTCCGATGGCTGACGGGACGGCCCTATTGCTGGGGGAGGATCTGTCTGCCGAGCGGAGGTTCGATCTCACGCGGCGCGACTTCGTGGCCAATGTCACCCACGAACTCAAGACGCCGATCGGGGCGATCAGCCTGCTGGCCGAGGCGGTCGAGGAGAGCAACGACGATCCGGACGCCGTCGAGCGGTTCGCCGCCAAGATCCAGCGGGAGGCGCAGCGGCTCAACGAGTTGGTCACCCGGATCATCGAACTCAGTCGGCTCCAGGCATCCGATCCGCTGCACGCGGCCGAACCAACCGATGTCGATGACCTGGTGGCGGACGTGCTGCGTGCCAGCCGGGAGTTTGCCGCCGGTCGGTCGGTGAGTCTGGTCGTCGCCGGCAAGGCCCAGTGCTCCGTGGCCGCCGACCGCGCCCAGCTGCAAGCCGCGGTGGCGAACCTGGTCGACAACGCGATCGCCTACTCCGAGCCCGGCTCGAAGGTCGTGATCAGCTTGTCGGTAGCTCAGTCGCAGGTGGCGATCAGGGTCAGCGATACCGGGCGGGGTATTCCTGCGGCCGACCTGCCCAGGGTCTTCGAGCGCTTCTACCGCGTCGACTCCGGTCGCGGTCGCAACACCGGCGGCACCGGACTTGGTCTGGCGATTGTGAAGCACGTGGCCGAAACCCACGGGGGGCAGGTTTCGGTCTGGAGCGAGCTCGGTAAGGGCTCCACCTTCACGATCCGGCTACCGCTGGGTTGACCGGACGCTCAGCTGCGCGGCTTGTGGAACTCGACGGCAACGGTATGCCCGGCTCGGTCGAGGTGGGCGACCACGACGGCCGCGGTCTGCAACGCCCGGTTGGGGACGTTGACCGATTCCAGCATCAGCGGCAGCACCGGACGATGTCCGCACACGGCCAGTGGAACCCCCGAGGTGGCGGTCTGCTCGACCAGCCGTCGCATCACCTTGCGGGCCTGGTCGGGGTTCTGATTCGCCTGCTCCTCCGATAGGGCCGCCCAGCCCCGCACCTCGAGTCGCTTGGCCTTGGCGTAGGGGGTGAGCGTGGCCATGCACCGGGTGGAGGTGGACGAGGCCAGTTCGGTCACCCCATAGGCGGCCAGCAGCGGGATCAGTTGGGCGCTCTGCCGTCGTCCGCGGGCGCTGAGTTGGCGAAGCTGGTCCTTTCCGGTCCAGTGCTTGCGGTCCATCGCCTTGCCGTGCCGGACGAGCAGCAGCGGGGTCGTCGCCCCGAAGGCCGCCGCCTGTTCGACCAGGGCGCGCTCGTCGGCATAGGTCATCCGCTTCAGCGCCCGGCTGAGGGTCAGCCAGGCGGTCTTGTCGATCTCCGAGTTCGCCCGGTGTCGGCCCTCGTTCACCACGGTCGCGTTCCAATAGGACACGGTCTTCTGGCCGCCGCCGACCGGGTAGGAGATCCGGTTGACCGGAACCCCGAGCCGAACGGTCACTGCCGACTCCTCGACGGTTTCCCGCACCGCGGCCGCCGCCAGGTATTCGTCCGGCTCCAGCTTCCCCTTGGGCAGCGTCCAGTCGTTATAGCTGGGGCGGTGCACCAGCAGCAGATGGGGTTCCTTGCCGTCACGCGGCCGCAGGACCACCGTGCCAGCGGCGGTGATCAGCTTGACCGGCGATTCGCTCATCGGGGCCCACCCTGGTGGCGCCTGGCAGCGACGCCAGTGTCGGCGAGTGCGGCGGTCATCGGTGGGCTTCCTGGTCGGCTGAACCTCCGGGACCGTAGAGGACGTCGCTATGGACGCGTCGGAAACCGGCCCGTTCGTACAGTTCTACCGCCCGGGAGTTCGACTCTTCAACGTAGAGATGGACGCTGAGACACCCGCTGGCTGCCAGGTGGTTGAGCCCCGCCCGGAGCAGACGCTTGCCCAACCCGGTGCCCTGGGCGCGGGGATGGGTGGCCAGGATGTAGACCTCGCCGCGGCCATCGGGATGCTTCTTCGTCCAGTGGAAGCCCGCCACCCCCTGCGCGTCGACGGCGACCAGCAGACCCGCCGGATCGAACCAGTCGGCCGCCCGCCGGGCGTCCAGGTCGGCGCGGGAGAAGTGCCGCTGCTCGGGGTGCCAGTCGAAGGCGGCGGCGTTCACCTCCAGCAGTCCTTGGGTGTCGGTGTCGGCGTTGAACGCCCGGATGGCCGGCGGTCCTGAGGGGCGAGGGTCGGCGCTCTGGTCGGGAATGGGAGCCAGCTCGAGGACCAGCAGCCGACGGCGAACACGGTAGCCATGGTGAGCGGCGAAGCCGCGCGCCGCTTCCTGATCGCCGAACGCCCAGAGGTCGAGTCCACCGAGTCGGGCCACCAGGGTGCTGCCGACTCCCTGGCGGCGGTGGGCCGGGGCGACGACGATCTGGGCGGTCCCGAGCCTCCGATCGGCTTGCGCGTACCCCCACAGCACGTTCCCGCGCCGTTCGAGGTGATGGACGACGCCGTCGGAGTCCTCGGTCAGGGCGAGCACCGCGGCCTCGTTGAGCGCGGACTCGCCGTCGGCGGCGATCGCGCTGTCGTTCAGCAACCGGACGGCTTGGGAGTCGGTCGGGCTGAGCATGGACACAGGCTATCGGCGAGGGTCAGGGTGAGAATCGGTAGCCGACGTTGCGCACGGTGCCGATCAGCGACTCGTGCTCGGGGCCCAACTTGGCCCGCAACCGCCGGATGTGGACGTCGACCGTGCGGGTGCCGCCGTAGTAGTCGTAACCCCAGACGTCGGCCAACAGGTGTTCACGGCTGAACACCCGACCGGGGTGCTGGACCAGGTACTTCAGCAGTTCGAACTCGGTGTAGGTGAGGTCGAGCGGCTGTCCCTCCAGGACGGCGGAGTAGGCGGCCTCGTCGATGCTGATCCCGCCGGCGCTGATCAGGCCCTCGGCGTTGCCGCTGCCGACCAACAGCCGGATCCGAGCGTCGTACTCGGCTGGCCCGGCGCTGTCGATGATCACGTCCCCCAGCGACCACTCCGGAGTGACCGCGGCGAAGCCGCCCTCGCTGACCACCAGCAGCACCGGCACGGTGATCCCCGAGGACTTGAACAGCCGACAGATCATCCGAGCCGAGGCGAGATCGGTGTGGCCGTCGATGATCACCACATCGGTCCGGGCCGATTCGGTGAGGGCGGTCGCGTCGGCGGGAGCGAACCGAACCTCGTGGGCGAGGAGGGACAAGGCGGGCAGGCCAGGGCTGCCGGACGCGTCCGGATGGTCGTTACCGACCAGCAGCAGAACCGCCATCTGCACCCCCTCAAGCAGGCCTCAGAATAGTGAACGCCCGCTGTGGCGCCCGGTCGGTGTCCAGGTTCGGGGAAGGGTGCCGCGGCTACTCGGCGTCGAGGATCAGCGTGACCGGCCCGTCGTTGACCAACTCGACGCTCATCTGGGCGCCGAAGCGGCCGGTCGCCACCACTGCGCCACGGGCTCGAAGGGCTGTCACGAACGCCTCGAACAGCGGCTCGGACACCGGCCTGGGTGCGGCCGCCGACCACGAGGGCCGCCGGCCCTTGCGGGTGTCGGCGTAGAGCGTGAACTGGCTGATCGCCAGGATCGGCGCGGCCGCTTCGGCGCAGGAGCGCTCCTCGGACAGGATCCGCAGGTTCCAGACCTTGTCGGCGAGACGGTCGGCGACCGCGGCGGTATCGCTGTGGGTGACGCCGACCAGGATCATCAACCCCGGGGCGTCGATCCGTCCGACCACCTCGTCGGCCACGCTGACGCTGGCCCGGCTGACCCGTTGGACGACAACTCTCATTCGGCGAGCCTAGGCCGGGCCACCTCTGCCACTGGAAGGGCTGGCGGTCGTGGACGCCGGTCCGGTCGGCTGGCGGCCGCGGGCGCAGGTCGATGAGGGGCGTCGGCGGGTCGCGGATAGACTCGCCGAATGGCAGCGGACCCCTCGATCACGCCGGCCACGATCGCGCTGATCGTGGTCACGGTGGCGGTGTTCGTGCTGGCGGTGGTGCTGATCGTCCGCCTCATCGGTAAGCCCAAGGAGAAGTCGTGACCTTCGAGATCCCCGCCGACCTCAACCCCGCCCTGGTCGGTCTGGCCTGGCTGCGTGGCCGTTGGGAGGGCACCGGGTTTCGCCAGTGGCCAGGTCAGGAGAAGGTCGGTTTCGCCCAGCAGATCGACTTCTCCGACAACGGCGGCGACTACCTGCACTACCTCTCGCAGACCTTCGAGGTGGACGGGGACGGGGCGCCGATTCGGGCGCTGTCGATGGAGACCGGTTTCTGGCGCCCCAACGCCGACGCCACGGTGGATGTGATGATGGCCAGCCCCGAGGGTTACGCCGAGATCTGGTACGGCAAGCTCAGCCCGGGCCGGGTTGACCTGATCACCGACGCAGTAGCCCGGACGCCCAACGCGGCGGTCGCCTACACCGCGGGTCGCCGTCTCTACGGCACCGTCGAGGGGAAGCTGATGTACTCCTTCGACCGGGCCACCGACGACCAGCCGCTGCAGCCCTACACCTGGGCCACCCTGGAGCGCCGGTGACCATCGTCCGGCACGAGGGGGGGCCGGACGCCGGGGCGGTCTGGCATTACGGCGATCCGATGCGCGAGCAACGCCGGCTGGCGGCGGGGGAGGCCGGGGTCGACCTGTCGCATCGTCCGGTGTTCTCGGTGTCGGGGCGGGATCGGCTGACCTGGCTGAACTCGATCGCCTCGCAGAAGCTGGACGACCTCGCTCCCGGGGTGTGGACGACGAGCTTCGTGCTGGACGCGCACGGTCGGATCGGGCATGTCTTCGGTGGTGTGGACGACGGCGAGACGTTCTGGGCGTCCACCGAGCCCGGCCACGACGCCCCCCTGCTCGACTGGCTGCGCCGGATGGTGTTCGCCTCCCGGGTCGAGGTCGCCGACCGCTCCGACAGCCATGCGATGGCGATCGCCCCTGGCCGCGGCCCGGTGATCGTGGCCCGGGAGGGGCTGGAGGAGGCGCTTGGCGATCTCCGTGCCGGCACCTGGGCAGCCGACGCCCTGCGGATCGCCGCCGGAGTGCCGCGGGTCTTCCTCGACACCGATGACCGAACGATCCCCAACGAACTGGCCAACCCGGACGCTGACCGGCTGGGCCCGGCGGTGCATCTGAAGAAGGGGTGCTATCCCGGGCAGGAGACCGTCGCCCGGGTCTACAACCTGGGCCGGCCGCCGCGCCGGCTCGTCCTGCTGCATCTGGACGGTTCCGCCGAGGCCCTGCCGCCGGTGGGCGCGGACGTGCTGGCTGACGGTCGTCCGGTCGGTCGGGTGGGCACCTCGGCGCGACACTACGAGTTGGGCCCGATCACGCTGGCGCTGGTCAAGCGGAACACCCCGATCGAGGCCCCGCTGTTCGTTGACGGGATCGCGGCCGCCCAGGAGCCGCTGGTCGACCCGGAGGTGGGGCTGCACGTCCGGCCGCGGCTGGGCTAAGCCAGTCGCCGGCGTCCGGTGGCGGCTTAGGACGGCTTGGCGGCCAGGACGTAGAGCCGCTGGGTCTGCGCCTCGTCGGGATACGGCCCCCGCTCGTACCACTCGGTGACCGTCAGGCCGGCCGCCCCCACGGCCGTGAGCACCGTCTCGCGGTGGTGGAGGACGAAGTCGACCTCGACCGCCACCCCAAACAAGTGCTCCACCCGGCGCACCTCGGCGCCCACATGGAGGGCCAGCGCCAGCGTCCCCTCCGGTGCCAGCGGCGCCGAGAGCTGCCGCAGGGTGGGCGCCAACTCGGACGGGGCCAGGTGGACCAGCGAGTACCAGGCGAGCACCGTCCCCCAGGCCGGGGCCGTCCGGGGGCGGAGGAGTTGGTGGAACCGGGCGACCTCGAACGGCAGGTCGGGGAAGTTCTGCCGGGCCTGGTCGATCATCGCCGCTGAGGCGTCGAAGCCGTACACCTCGGCGCCGGCATCGGCCACGAAAGCCGCGATCTGACCCGGTCCGCAGCCGACATCGGCGATCGGCCCGCTGGTCTGGTCGGCGAGGCGTTCGAGCAGCCACACGTCGAAGGGCTTGCCGGTCAACTCGTCGAGCAGGGTTTCGGAGTAGGCCTCGGCGCACACCTGGTAGGCGGCCAGCACCCGGGCGTCCCGGGCCGCAGCGCCCTCGGCGAGCACGACCTCCAGATCGGCCCCGGCCGGTGTGGGGGCGCCGGCGTCCTGGGGAACCGGACCCAGCAGGTGCGCCCAGCGCCGGTCCTGCTGGCCGGGGCGGAGT
>CAYVOW010000016.1:0-2366 GCA_964453585.1 uncultured Micropruina sp. | reverse complement strand
ACACGCTGTTCGGCCGGGTCGAGCACCGGCAGGTCCCCCATGGTGGCGAGCCTAGCCAGCCGGTGTTCCCGTGGCGAGGACGAGTCGGCCGCCACGCGTCTCAGGTCTTTCTTGGCTGATTCTGTCCGTACTCTTGGCCGGCGGCCTCAACCAGGCGGCGGTCCCGGCTCGTTCTTGCACATGACAGAGCAAGACACCCTGAGAGGGCCGAACATGACCCTGATCCACAAGCTCGGCGTCGCACTCGCCGCCACCGCCACCCTGGGCGGCTTGCTGGCCGCGACCCCCGCCTCCGCCGCCCCCGCTCCGGCACCGGTGAAGGCCGCGGCGGCCCTGCCGTCGTTGACCACCGCGACCCCCGGCTCGGGCTGGTCGGCGATCTCGATCAACTCCTACAACCCCGACGACACCGCCACCGGCATCTTCCTGGTCGATCCGGCCGGTCGGCAGCGGCGGGTCGCCAACTTCAAGGCGAACTGGTCGGTGGTCGACTTCAGCAATGACGGCGCCCGGATCCTGCTGAGGCACTGGAACAACGACGTGTTCACCTGGCGGGTGTTGAACGTCGCCACCGGCTCGTCCAGCGGGGTGTCCGGGTTGTTCGAGAACGCCCGGTTCACCAACCCCGACGGAAAGTCGCTGCTTGCCTATCGCCGCGCCACCGGCGTCACCTACCGGCGGTCGCTGTCGGGCACCATCTTGACCGTGTTCCCCTACGCCAACGAGGAACTGGCGATGCTGCCGACGATGGGTGGCCGGTACTTGATGAGCGCCCGCAACGGCAAAGTCACGATGTCGGGCAACGTCACCGGCCGTTTGGTCCGGCGCTTTGCGATCCCCAGCGGATTCGCCTCCTGCGTCCCGGTTCGCTGGTGGAACTCCACCACTTTCGTCGAGCGCTGCGCTGACGCGGGAGGTCGGTTCGCGATCTTCCTGCAGAACATCGCTGGCGGAACCCCGAGTCGGCAGACCTACAGCAGCGGTGACGCGCCCTATGGCTTCGACAACCTCTACCCGTCGTGGGACCTGCCGATTGCCACCGCGGTGTCGCCGTGCGGATGGTCGCGGCTGGGCATGATCGCCTTCAAGAAGGTGTTCTCGCCCTTCGCCGTGGACAGCGACGCCTTCTCGCCCATCACCGTGATCGGCAACAAAGCCTTCTACCACTTCGGAATGCCCTGCGGTGACAGCCCGATGCAGCGCCTCGCCATCTTCGACATCGAGCGGCAGCGGATGTGGTTCGTGGCCGGCGGTGAGATCAACGGCGGCAACGCCACCAGCGTCGCGGTGCTCGACAACCGCGGCTGAGCAGTTGACAAACGGGTGGTGGGCAAGCGGCCCACCACCCGTTTTGTCTGTCGTCGCCTGTCCAGGCGCCGCCAGTGACCATTAAGGGTGTGCAGCCGCCGTCCTGATACGAGGAATCGCGTTCTGACTCAATCGTTGGGCCACATCGGCCGATGGTGACGTCACCATCGCCAACGATTGAGTCAGTCGGGTTTTTTGTGCGTCACCGCTGCCGCGCCCCAACGCCACCTCCGCGCGGGGTCAGGCCTTCTTGGCGCGGTTGCGGGCCTTGGCCCGCTCGTTGGCGTCGAGGCTCACCTTGCGCATCCGGACGTGGCTCGGCGTCACTTCCAGGCACTCGTCCTCCCGGCAGAACTCCAGCGCCTGCTCAAGCGAATGCACCCGCGGCGGGATCAGCCGCTCCAACTCCTCACCGGTGGACGAGCGGACGTTGGTCAGCTTCTTCTCCTTGGTCGGGTTGACGTCCATGTCTTCGTTGCGGGGGTTCTCGCCGACGATCATCCCCTCGTAGACCTCGTCGGCCGGGGCCACGAACAACACCCCGCGCTCCTGGAGGTTGAACAGGGCGTAGGACGTGACCGCGCCGGTCCGGTCGGCCACCAGCGACCCGGTCGAGCGGGTCTGAATCTCGCCGGCCCAGGGCTCGTAGCCCTCGAAGACGTGGTGCATGATGCCGGTGCCGCGGGTCTGGGTGAGGAACTCGGTGCGGAAGCCGATCAGGCCGCGGGCCGGGATGGCGTACTCCATCCGCACCCAGCCGGTGCCGTGGTTGATCATCTGCTCCATCCGGGAGCGACGGGTGCCCATCAGCTGGGTGACGGTGCCGACGTGTTCCTCGGGAATGTCCACGGTGAGCCGCTCGAACGGCTCGTGCAGCTTCCCGTCGATGGTCCGCACCAGCACCTGCGGCTTGCCGACGGTCAGCTCGAAACCCTCGCGGCGCATCATCTCGACCAGCACCGCCAGCTGCAGCTCGCCGCGGCCCTGCACCTCCCAGGTGTCGGGACGCTCGGTCGGCAGCACCCGGATCGACACGTTGCCGATCAGTTCCTGATCGA
>CAYVOW010000015.1:0-38158 GCA_964453585.1 uncultured Micropruina sp. | reverse complement strand
ACATCTCCTATCTGCGCAAGAAGATCGACGCCAACCGTCCCGCGATGATCCACACGCTGCGCGGTGCCGGGTACGTCTTGAAGCCGGCCGCGGAATGACCGTCGCCCTGCACCCTGGTCCCCCGCCACTGGCCCGCGGGACGCTGTCGCGGCAGCTGGTGATCCGGGTCTCGGCTCTGGTGGCCCTGGTGGCGATCGCGCTCAGCGCGCTCGGCCTGGTGGCGGCCTACAACATTCAGCTCGGGCAGCTGGACGCGCGCCTCGACAGCGCGGCCAGCCGCAGCGTCGGCGATCGCTTGGACGACCGGGTCGGGCCCGGCGGCCGCGGCCAGGAAGTCGGAACGCTGATTGCGGTGATCGCCGGGAACGTCGCCACCGGGCGGATCCTGCAGGACTCCGGCTCGGGCTCCCCGACCGTCGATACCTTGTCCGACGACGTGCTTCAGGACCTGGCCGGGCTGCGTATCTCGGGTCAGCAGAAGGTCACAGTGCACCTGGAGGGCCTGGGGACCTATCGGGTGACCCAGCGGACGACCCCCAGCGGCACAGTGCTGATCGGGCTGCCGATGAACCAACTGTCCCGGGGGCTCACCGCGTTCGCGCTGTTGGAGGGCCTGTTGGTCGCCCTCGCGATCACCATCGCCTTCTTCGCCGCCCGGGCTGTGGTCGTCCGCAGCCTCGCGCCGCTGAACCGACTCGCTGGGACTGCCGCGAGCGTCTCCGCGCTGGAGCTAAAACGCGGCAAGGTCGATCTGCCGGTTCGGGTCGCCGCCGAGGACGCCGACCCGGTGAGCGAGGTCGGACGGGTGGGGCTGGCGTTCAATCGCATGCTGGACAACGTCGAAGGCGCCTTGGCGGCCCGCCACGCCAGCGAGACCAAGGTGCGGCAGTTCGTCGCGGACGCGTCCCATGAACTGAGAAACCCGCTGGCGTCGATCCGTGGGTACGCGGAGCTCACTCGCCGCGAACGCGTCGACGCATCGCCCACCCTGGCGCACGCGCTGGGGCGGATCGAGGCCGAGTCGGACCGGATGTCGCGGCTGGTCGAGGATCTGCTGCTGCTGGCCCGCCTGGACTCCGGGCCCACCCTGGACCTGAAGCCGACCGACGTGACCGAGGTGCTGCTCAACGCGGTCAGCGACGCGCGGGCCGCGGGAGGTGACCATCAGTGGTCACTGTCGCTGCCGGACGAGCCGGTGCAGGCGATCGCGGATCGGTACCGCCTGCACCAGGTGGTGGCTAACCTCCTCGCGAACGCCCGCACGCACACCCCTGCGGGGACCTCCGTGGCTGCCTCGCTGGCCAGCCAGGGCGACGTCGCCGTGATCACGATCACCGACAATGGCCCGGGCATTCCGGCCGCCCTGCTCCCCCAGGTGTTCGAGCGGTTCACCCGCGCGGACGAGGCGCGGGTGCGGTTGGACGGCGGCTCGTCGACCGGGCTGGGGCTGGCCATCGTGTCGGCAGTGGTGGCGGCCCATCACGGGACGGTGACCGTCGCCTCCCAGCCGGGTTGGACCGAGGTTGTGGTGCGTATTCCGCTGGCCGGGTAACACCGAAGGCTCAGCCTAGGCCGTTCGCCGTGAGCCATTCGGTGGCGGCCGGGCCGACGCCGACCTCGGCCGCCCGCTCCAACAGCGCCGCCAGCTCAGGGTTGGTCAGCTTGTCGTCCAGCGCTTTCAGGGCCAGCACCACGTCCTGGTCGTTGGCTAGCGAGGGCGCCAGCAGGACCACCAGCGGGTCTGGCTGGATCAACTGGTTCGGGTCGGTGAGCGTGACCAGTCCGTCCCGGCGCGACTCGGTCGGCCGCAGCACCGCGACCACCGCCCCCGTGCTCAGCTTCTCGATCCGTACGGTGGGATCCGCGATCGCCTCAAAGTGCGCCGTGACGCCGTAGAGCGCGGACAGCCCGGCGGATCCTTCCGGCGCCTGCCCGAACCCCGGCGGGGCCGCGATCGGCACCGGTTGCTTCAAGGTGGAAAGGTCCGCCAGGCTGGACACGCCATACTCGCTCGCGTCCTCGCTCCTCACCACGAACACGGGGTCGGCGGTAACCTTGCCCGGCTGCATCACCGCCGCTTCTCCGGCGAGGGACTGGGCGAGAGCCTGCACCAGGTCAGGCGCACCGCTGGGCAACTCACCCAGGTCGAGCGCGGTGGCTGCCGTCCTGGCGAACACCGGCAATACCGACAGGTCGCCCGAGCTGAGTTTGGCTACTGCGTCGTCCAGGTTCGACGGCGCCAACTCAGTGGTCGCGGGCATGCCCTTGGCCGACAACGCCTGCGCTTCGAGTTCGGCCACCAGCTGCCCCAACGCAGTCCCATCGGTCCCGACTATCGACACCGCCACCGACGCCGGCGAGCGCACCGCCACGGAGCTTGGCGGTGCGCTTGGTGGCACGCTCCCGCACGCGGCCAGCGCCATCGCCACCGTCAGGGCCGTCAACAGTCTGCGAATCACCTCGGACAGTCTGCCGGTGCGCCCAGAATCCAGCGGCCCGAAACGCTCGTCCCGTCGCGGTTCGCTGTTGTGCACGCCGGACACCAAAGGACTAGTCGGCGAGTCAGGGTAACGGCAGTGTCTGCTTCAGGAGGCCTGGCCCGGTCACCTCGATCACGTTCCAGTACTCAAACTCCCAAGGCACCTCAGGCAACAGCGCCAACGACAGCATCCGCCAGCAGAGCTACCTCTCGCCCATCCGCTGCTTAGGCCAAATGCGCCTGCGGCACCTGCCCGACCTAACGGCGGCGAAAGCTGGGATCCGGGGGGGCGCTTCCCCAGTCGGATGTTCGCTGCACCGGTCTGGCCTCGATGAAGGTGTTCATTGACCGACGGCCCTGACCGCTGCAACCGCACCGCGCACTGCTCGTCAGGCATGATCACCCAAGCAGTCGGCCCCGGCCTCCTCACGCAGACCGGGACCGACTCGGTTCGTTCGAGTCCTCAGCCGTGGCTGACGTTGCTCTGAAGAGCCGACTGGGCCGCTGCCAGGCGAGCGATCGGCACCCGGAAGGGCGAGCAGGACACGTAGTCCAGGCCAGCCTGCTGGCAGAACTCGATCGACGACGGGTCACCGCCGTGCTCGCCGCAGATGCCCAGCTTGATGTCTGGACGAGTCTCGCGGCCCAGCCTCACTGCGAGTTCGACCAGCTTGCCGACGCCGGTCTGGTCGAGGCGGGCGAACGGGTCGTTCTCGTAGATCTTCTTCTCGTAGTAGGCGTCCAGGAACTTGCCCGCATCGTCTCGGCTGAAACCGAACGTCATCTGGGTCAGGTCGTTGGTGCCGAAGGAGAAGAACTGGGCCTCCTTGGCGATCTCGTCGGCGGTCAGCGCCGCCCGGGGGATCTCGATCATGGTTCCGACCAGGTACTTCAGGTCGACGCCGGCCTCGGCGATGATCGCGTCCGCCGTCGAGGTGACGATGCCCTTGACGAACGCCAGCTCCTTCACCTCGCCCACCAGCGGGATCATGATCTCCGGGACGACGGTCCACTCGGGGTGGCGCTTCTGGACGTTGATCGCCGCCTCGATGATCGCCCGGGTCTGCATGGCGCCGATCTCGGGGTAGGTCACGTCCAGCCGGCAACCGCGGTGGCCCATCATCGGGTTGAACTCGTGCAGCGAGTCGATCACGGTGTGCAGCTCGTCCACCGAGATGTTCATCTCACCGGCGAGGTTGGCGATGTCCTCCTCCTCGTGCGGCAGGAACTCGTGCAGCGGCGGGTCGAGCAGCCGGATGGTGACCGGGTAGCCCTCCATCGCCTCGTAGATGCCCTCGAAGTCGCCGCGCTGCATCGGCAGCAGTTTGGCCAGCGCCGCCTCGCGCTGCTCCACGGTCTTGGACACGATCATTTCGCGAATGGCCGCGATCCGGTCGGTGTCGAAGAACATGTGCTCGGTCCGACACAGGCCGATTCCCTCGGCGCCGAATTCGCGGGCCTGAGCGGCGTCTGCGGGCGTGTCGGCGTTGGTACGCACCTTCATCGTCCGGAACTCGTCGGCCCAGCCCATGATCCGGCCGAAGTAGCCGCCGATCTCGGCCGGGACGGTCTTGATCGCCGCGCCGTACACGTTGCCGGTGGAACCGTCCAGGGAGATCCAATCGCCCTCGTTGTAGGTGGTTCCGCCCAGCGAGAAGCTGCCCTGGCCGAACTGGATGTCGCCAAGGCCGGACACGCAACAGGTGCCCATGCCGCGGGCCACCACGGCGGCGTGCGACGTCATGCCGCCGCGCGCCGTCAGGATGCCCTTGGCGTAGTGCATACCCTCGATGTCCTCGGGAGTCGTCTCCAGCCGGACGAGGATCACGTCGCCGCCGGCCTTGCCCTTGGCGGCGGCGTCCTCGGCGCTGAACACGACCTGACCGCAGGCCGCGCCCGGCGAGGCCGGGAGGCCCTTCCCGATCGGGGTCGCGGCGGCGAGCTCGTCGGCGTCGAACTGCGGGTGCAGCAGCGCGTCGATCTGCTTCGGGTCGATCATCTTGACGGCCTGCTCTTTGGCGATCATGCCCTCGTCGACCAAATCGCAGGCGATCTTGAAGGCGGCGGCTGCCGTGCGCTTCCCATTGCGGGTCTGCAGCATGTACAGCTTGCCCTCTTCGATCGTGAACTCCATGTCCTGCATGTCGCGGTAGTGCTGCTCCAGCTTGTTGACGATGTCCACAAACTGGTCGTACACGGCCGGGTTCTGTGCTTGCAGCTGGTCGATGGTCAGGGGGGTCCGGATGCCGGCCACCACGTCCTCGCCCTGGGCGTTCATCAGGTACTCGCCGTACAGGCCGGTGTCACCTGTCGACGGGTTGCGCGAGAACGCGACGCCGGTGCCGGAGGTGTCGCCCAGGTTGCCGAACACCATCGACTGGACGTTGACCGCGGTGCCCCAGTCGCCGGGGATGTCGTTGAGGCGGCGGTAGTAGACGGCGCGCGGGTTGTCCCAGGAGCGGAAGACCGCCCGAATGGCCCCGAACAGCTGCTCGATCGGGTCGGAGGGGAAGTCGGAGCCGATCTTGTTCTTGTACTCCTCCTTGAACTGGCCAGCCAGTTCCTTGAGGTCGTCGGCGGTGAGGTCGAGGTCGTCGGTGACGCCCTTGCGCTCCTTCATCTCATCGATGAGTTCCTCGAAGTACGCCTTGCCAACCTCCATCACGACGTCGGAGTACATCTGGATGAACCGACGATAGGAGTCGTAGACGAACCGGGGATTGCCGGTCTTGCGCGACATCGTCTCGACCACGGTCTCGTTGAGGCCCAGGTTGAGGATGGTGTCCATCATGCCCGGCATGGAGGCCCGAGAGCCCGACCGCACGGACACCAGGAGTGGGTTCTCCGGGTCACCGAACTTCTTGCCGGTCAGCGCTTCCAGCTTGCCGATGTAGTCGATGATCTGCGCCCGGATGTCGTCACCGATCGTCTCACCGTCGGCGTAGTAGCGGGTGCATGCCTCGGTGGTGATCGTGAAGCCCTGCGGGACCGGCATGCCCAGCCCGGTCATCTCGGCCAGGTTCGCGCCCTTGCCGCCCAGCAGGTTGCGCATCGTGCCGTCAGCCTCGCTGAACTCGTAGACATACTTGGTTTCGGTCATCGTGTGATGCGTCTCCTTCGCCTGCTCCGTTGCATGGGGCTTGGCCCTCAGGGCCATCCTGGCCGACCCGGACGGAGCGTGGTCCGAGGCCTGGCTTGTCGGGGTCAAACCTACCCAGTAGGGCCGACCAAAATCGATGGGGCCGAGGACGAAACCACCCATCCCAACCAATGGGACGATAGGCAGATGGACGCCGTGGCCGCCTTGATCCTGGCCGAGGCGGGTGACCTCGAGGAGCCCGTCGCGGTGCTGGACGATGCATCGGGCGACCTGACCCGGGCCCTGCTCGGCCGTGGGTTCTCGGGGCGGGCCTGGTGCGACGACGCCCGCGATCAGGCGGCGCTCCCCCCGGCTGCGGCGGTTTCGCAGTTGGCGGAGGCCGTCCGGGCCGCCCGGACGGTGCTCTGGCGGCTCCCCCGAGCCGTGTCGGCGGTGGCTGACTACGCCGAACGCATCGCGGCCGCGGCCGATCCGGAGGTGCGGGTGGTCGCCGGTGGGCGGAACAAGGACCTGGCCCGAGCGATGAACGACCGGCTGGCCGAGCGCTTCGACCAGGTGTGGGCCAGCCGCGGGGTCGGCAAGGCCCGCGTCCTCCACGCGCGCGGCGCCCGTCCGGGGCCGTTCACCTGGCCGCGCACCCGGCGACTCGATGACCTCGGCCTGACCGTCAGCGCCCGGGGCGTGACCTTCAACACCAACCGATTGGACGCGGGCACCGCTCTGCTGATCAAGGCGCTGAACGTCGCGGGCTGGTTGGATTCAGGACAGGAGGGCGCCGCGGCGGACGTGGGCTCCGGCAGCGGCATTCTGGCGAGCCTGCTGGGCCGGGCGGGTTGGCGGATGATCGCCACCGACGTATCCGCGGCGGCCTGTGAATCGACGACGCTCACCGCGGCCGCCAACGGTGTCCCGGTCACGGTGCTACCGACGGTGGGGTTGGACGGCATCACTGGGCCGCTCGATCTGGTGGTGACCAACCCGCCCTTCCACGTCGGGGCGGCCAAGGACAGCACCCCGACCCGGAATCTGTTTGTTCAGGCCGGGGAGCGGCTGCGTCCCGGTGGCGAAGCCTGGGTGGTGTTCAACTCCCACCTGCCCTATCTGGCCTGGCTGCGTGACTCGGTCGGGCCCACCCAGGTGATGCTCCGCGGCCGCTCCTACACGGTGACGAGGTCGCAGAGGCCGTGAAAGCCGGGAGCCGCCTCGTCTGCGTTGCGAGCCCCCTGGCTGAGCAGCGTTGGCCTCGGGCCCACCAGGTTCAGCTCACCGCGGAGCCCGAGCGGAGCCTGAGGGATTCACCGTCAGGTGAGAAGCTCGCCTCGCGACTTGAGGTCGGCGATGATCCGACCGAAGAAATCACTGTCGATGCGGTACTTCCACCGGTAGATAAGATAGCCGGCCACGATCAGCACCAGCGGCAGGACGAGCATCGCCAGCTTCATCACCAGCAGGCCCTGCGGCGTCACGTCGTCCGGCGTCCGGGCCGCGTTGATGCCGGTGACGATCACGGTGACCCCCACGATCTGCGACCCCAGTGCCGCCCCCACCTTGTTGATGAACGGCTGCAGGGCGAAGGTGACCGCACCGTTGCGCCGGCCGAGTTTCCACTGGCCGTACTCGATGGTGTCGGTGATGAAGACCAGCATCAGCAGGGTGACGAACGACTGCCCCATGAAGAGCAGCAGCCCGGACAGGCCGATCCAGATCATGTTCATCGGTGAGAAGAAGAAGATCAGGTAGCCCGCCACGATCGTGGCGGTGGCCACGGTGTAGAGCGTGCGCCGTTCGAAACGCTTGCTGGCTAGCGGGAACAGCGCGTAGCCAGCCAGTTGGGCGACGCCCAGGATGGCGGCGAAGGGGGCGTACATGCCCTCGTCCCGGTAGGCGTATTTGAAGAAGTACACGCCGAACGAGGTGGTCGTGACGTACCCGGTCATGAACAGCACCATCGAGATCGCCGTCCACAACAGCTGGTCGTTCTTGAACACCACCGACGCGATCTCGCGCAGGCCGGTCCGTTCCTGCTCGACCACAATGGCCGGCTCCTGCACACCGATCAGCGTGATCAGCTGCGCCGCCACCATCACGACGCAGATGACCACGGTGAACCAGAACCAGGCGGGCTTGGCGCCGATCGTCCCGGTCAGGGCGGTGGTCACCGGGATGATCGAGACCACCACGGTGAACAGCCCGACGGTGGCGAAGACCTTGGCCAGCGCCCCGATTCGCTCGCGCTGCTTCTGGTCCAGGGAGAGGGCCGGCAGCAGCGACCAGTAGGGGATGTCGTTGGCCGTCCAGGCGAGGCTCCAGAGCAGGTAGATGCCAGCGAAACCGATCACGAACGAGGTGTCACGCAGACCCAGATCGGTGAACAGCAGGATGGTGGCGACGGCCGAGGCGAGCATCCCGACGAAGATCCACGGCTTGTAGGTGACCCCAGCGGCTGCGGGTGTTGTCGACCACGGCACCCATCAGGATGTCCAGGACGGCGTCGACCAGGCGGACGCCGAGGATCAGCGTGGTCACCCACCACAAGACGGCGTCGGGAAGGTCGATGACGTCGGTCAGATAGAAGATGAAATACAGGCTGACCAGGGCATACACCATGTCGCGGCCGACCGTCCCGACGGCGAACGTCCAGCGGTTGCGCCGGTCCAGGGCCGCAGTAGGAAGAACCGCTGGGTCGCCGGACACGTCAGCCCCAGAACCCGCCGCCGGGACCGGACGCCGCGAAGACCCGCTTCCTGCGTCCGTACGCCTGCTGGGCGACGTAAGTGGCATACGCGTCGTCGGTGACCCCGCCGTTGCGGCAGATGTCGGCGTAGAAGTGACCGGACGGCCGGAACGTCCGCTTCTGGGTCTCGTAGTCGTTGTGCAGCAGCCCGAACCGGGCCCACTCACCGGCCATCCACTCCCAGTTGTCGATGAACGTCCAGTGGTAGTAGCGCTCGATCGGCAGCGGCGACCCGGCGATGAGCTTCAGCTGGTCGTAGAGGAACTTGGCGCGGAAGGTGTCGTCGGCGTCGGCGGTGCCGTTTTCGGTGACGTAGATCGGAACGCCCGGGTACTCCTGGTGCAGCTTCCCGGCGATCGTCAGCAAGCCCTCGGGGTAGATCTCCCAGCCCAGGTCGTTGATGTCGACGTCGTCGGCGTAGGCGTCCCCGAGGTCGGTGACGGTGCTCCGGGAGTAGTAGTTGATCCCCTGGAAGTCGTAGTACTTGCCGGGACGGATGCCGCGCGGCTGGACGAGTGGGTAGCGGAAGCGCCCCTTGCTCATCGCCTTGCCGATGGCGCCCTGGAACAGCCAGTCCAGGAGCAGCGCGGACGACACGTGTTTGGGATGGAAGCGCACCTTGGGGACGAAAATCCGCAGGTGCTGGGCGACGCCCACCTTGGCGTGCGGCTGCAGGCGGTGGATCAGCTGGTACCCCTCGATGTGGGCGACCGCCATCGACTGGAACACCTTGATCGTCGCCGGCAGCGACTTCTGCCCGGGCGGCCATTCACCGAAGTAGTAGGCGTGGGTGCCGTAGATGTTGGGCTCGTTGATGGTGATCCACTCGTCCACCAGGTCGCCGAGGCTGGTGACCACGTGCCGAAGGTAGCGCTGGAAGACCGAGGACGCGTTGGGGTACAGGAAGCCGCCCACGTCCTCGAACCAGAGGGGATTGTTGAAGTGGTGCAGCGTGACCAGCGGCTTGATCCCGGCCGCGCGCAGCTTGGTCAACTCGTCGCGGTAGTGCTCGATCGCGTCGGTGTCGAAGGTGGCCGGGGAGGGCTCGATCCGGGCCCACTCGAGGCCCATCCGGTAGTGCTTGACGCCAAGTTGCTTGAGCAGCTCGATGTCGGAATCGACCCGGTTCCAGTGATCGTTGGCGCGAGCCGGAGTGGACCCGTCCAGGATCCGTCCCTGTTCGGCCCAGCGGTGCCAGTTCGTCCTGGCGTGGCCACCCTCGATCTGTGTGGCGGCGGTTGCCACCCCCAACTCGAGCCCACCCAGGCTGAACGAGGTCACCAGCGACCCCCTCTCCACGCGCACCGTCGGCCCATCGTCGGGGGCCGCGATCGGACTGTCAACCAGGCTCGCGACTAGGCCAGACAGATGCAGGCAGGGCCAGCAGCGACAAGACGACCTCCATCAGACCGGCCCACAGCGGCTTCATCGGACGGTTCCGGGCGAGCACCGGGAGGAGATCGGCGCGGGCGGTGGTGAGGGTGAAGAAGGCGGCGGCCGGCCAACCACAGCCCAGTGGCCAGCAGCGTACGAACACCGGAGCCCGAATGAGGATGCTCACCCGGCCACGGACAACCTCCCAAGACCCGCGACGACTGCCCGCCGGTATCGCTGGCGATGGCCGGACGGTCGGTGGCGCGCCGGGTCGGTGGGCCCGTCAACCACGGGGAGGCGGCGAAGGGAGACGGAATCCGACCCCGTCCCACGCTGCCCAACGTGCTGTAGAGCGCCGCCTCCGGTCACGAGTGACCGACGGGTGCGGCGACCTCCTCGTCCGGCCGCATGCCTTAGAGTCACCCCGTGTCCATCCCCCTCACCTGGCCCGGGACGCTGCTCGAATCGCTGAACCTGCTCGACCTGGTCAGCCTTTCGGTTCTGGCGTGGACCGGCTGGCGAGTGTGGGCCGGTCGTCCGCCTCGACTCCTGCTGCGTTTGCGGTGGAAGGCGCTGGCACCCCTGGGCGTGTCCCAGCAAGAGGTGCGGGATCGGGTCGCCGCGCTGATCGGCGGACATACCCCAACCGTCGCCTCCGAACTGGACTGGCTGGTTGGATGTGAACGTCTGGCCCGGACCGATCCGGCGGGGATTGGTCCCCAGCAGGCCCTTCCCTTCGCGGACCCGACCTTGTCTGGTCACGTGGCGGCTGCCTACGCCAGCTATGCCGCCCGCCTGGATCGGGGCATTCTCCTGGGCAGCGACCAGGCTCCGGTCGTACAGCGCGACGGACGCCTCGCTCGGGAGCTGTCGACCTGGCTCGATCAACGTTGCCACGCCGAATCGTTGGCCGCAGCCGGTGACCGACTTGAGCTCCCGCATCGGTCCATCGAGCTCGAGATCCTCGCTGAGTTGACCCCGCGAGACTTGCTGGCCAGCTATCGACCCCACCGGCTGATCGGGCTGGCTAGCGGTGCAGCCCGACCGGGCGTCGAGAAACTGCCGCTGTCGGACGAGGAGGAGGCGGCCCTTCGGCGAGCCCTCGATCAACCAGACACCTTCGACGGCTCACTGCCGAGACTGATCGATTGGCGACTCGAGAGGGACCTCAACTCAGGCAGGTCGGCCCTGCACCTGTCCGTGGCCGAAACGACCTACTCGGCAGTCAAGGCGGACCACTATTCAGCGACCTTGGCGTCGGTTCGAGGTCCGGAGGCGGCCACGGGTGAGAAGGTCAGGCTGCTGACCTTGGCGATGGCACTCCTCACCTCGTGCGGCCGGATTTCCTTCGCGAAGCGCTCGGCACGAGCCGGGAGCCACCGGGGTCGGTTTGGTCCCGCGGTCAGCGGAAACCTGGAGTTCACGACCCGCCGCGGGGTGGTTGGAGATCTGGACGCGTTCGGCATGCCGGACATGCGGGCGGCCTTGGCCCGGGAAGCACAGGAGGAACTGGGCCTCCTGCTCGACCCGGCATCGATCGCGTTCATGGGCTTGGCCCGATTCTGGTGTGCCGAGGAGAAGGGCACCTTCGTGTTGCTGGCCTGCGCCCCGATCGACCTGACGCTGGATGAGCTCGTGGCCCAAGGGGCCTTCGCGGACCCCGTCGAGGGAGCCTGGGAGGTCGATCGCGAATTCCTCGGCTTACGGATTCCCCGCGGTGAGGGTGACACGCGAGCCTGCGTGGAGTGGCTGCTCGGCGCCACCGATCTCACCCCGCACGCCACCTTGGCGGGACTCGCCGCCTTGGCTGCGACCACACGATCCGCCGGGATCTTGGCTCTGGCCCACGACGTGATCCGCGCCGGGGTGGCCTCGATCCCCGACTCGGGGTCGCAGATCCTCGGCTCGGACGGACGTGGACTTCGACTCGCGGGTCGGTTGGACACCAACGAGACCATGGCCGGCGTTGGGTCGAACCGATGAGGATCGCCGCCCTGCAGACAGTGCTTCGGGTGCGCGTCGAGGGGACCAGTGCCAGCGTGCTTGAGGCTGAACTCCCGACGCGGTGGGCTCGCTGCCTGGGCGAGCCTGATCCGGCGGCCGTCACGGCACCCGATCTGGTCCTGACACTCGACGATCCGGCCACGCTGGCCTCCACATTGCAGGCCAGTACCCAGCGGATCACCCGGAGCCTGATCACCGCTCAAGCCGGCCGCTTGCTGATGCTTCATGCGGGTGCCGTCTCGCACCCGGCGACGGGGGCTTCGCTGGTCTTCGTAGCTCCGGGAGGGACCGGCAAGACCACGCTCGCGCGGGTGCTGGGCTCACGTCTGGGCTACCTCACCGATGAAACCGTCGGCATCGACCGGGCCGGTCGGATCCATGCCTACCCCAAGCCGCTCTCGGTCAAACAAGGCAGCGGGGCACCCAAGGACGAGATCGGGCCCGACACGTTGGGGCTGGGCCAGGCCCATCCGGCCCCCTGGGTGGCGCAAGTGGTGCTGCTCACGCGCAAGGGCGGGCCCGCCACGCCCGACGTGGAGGAACTGGACACCCTGTCAGCCATTGCGGCCCTGGCTCCGGAATCCTCATCGCTGTCCAGCCTCCCCCAGCCGCTGAGCTGGGTTCGTGAGCTGATCCGGGCCACCGGGCCGGTGCAGCGGTGGAGATACAGCGAAGCTTCAACGTTGGAGCCGTTGGCCTGGCGGATCCTGGACGGCGCTGAACGTCGCAGCCCAGCGCCTCTACCGAGCGTTCGGTCGACCTCGAGCCCCGAAGAACCGCGTCGAAACCCGAGTGAGGCCACGGTGGATCGCCTCACCCTGGTGGACGAGATCACCGAGGGCGGACGCACCCTCGTCCTCGGCGACAGTTCGGTGACGCTGCTGGGCGAGGTGGCCTCGGCGGTCTTGGATCTCGTTCGTCCCAGCCTGCCGCTGGACCACCTCGTGACCTCACTGACCGAACGCTTCGGTGAGCCCGAGGGAGATCCCACCGCTCAGGTGTTGAGCGTGATCGCCCAACTTGAACAACGTGGCATCGTCACGATCAGCGATCCGACGTCGAACGCTCAGTAACCCATGACGGGCGTTGGACTCATCGTCGCCGCCGCGGCATTGGGTTAGCGTTGCCTGCGGCGCGACCAACGGGCGGGAGATGGACATGAGCGAGGCGAAGCTGGCCACCCTGGGCGTCCGGGTTCCGGACGTTCTCTTGCCAGCGACCGGGGTTGACCTGGCTCGTTGGGCAGTGGTCGCCTGCGATCAGTTCACCAGCGACACCGACTACTGGTCTCGGGTCGAGCGCTACGTCGGAAACTCCCCCTCGACGTTGCGGCTGATCTTTCCCGAGGCGCACCTGGCGGACCCAGACCCGGCGGCCCGGATCGCCGATATCAACGCCACCATGAACCGCTACGTCGAGGAGGGACTCTTCCGCACGTTGGAGCAGACGATGGTGCTGGTTCGCCGGCAACTCGCCGGCGGAACCGTTCGTTGGGGCCTGGTGGTGGCCCTCGATCTTGAGCACTACGACTGGCGTCGCGGATCGAAAACCCTAATCCGGGCCACCGAGGGGACGATCGAGGATCGGATCCCACCCCGTCGGGCGATCCGTCAGGAGGCTCCACTGGAGCTTCCGCACATCATCGTGCTGCTCTCCGACCCCCACCACGGCGTGATCGAGCCGCTGATCGACCGGTGCGATGCCCTCACCCCGCTCTACGACGCCGACCTGATGGAGGGCGGTGGGCACGTCACCGGCTGGGCGGTCCGGGACCCGCGCGACCTGGCAACGGTGGCCAGCGCCCTCACCGACCTGCATGACGGCCTCGACCCGGCCAATCCCCTGCTGTTCGCGATGGGCGACGGCAATCACAGCCTGGCGACCGCGAAGAGCCTCTGGGAGGACGTCAAGGGCGGGCTGAGCGACGAAGAGTTCGAGGGACATCCGGCTCGGTATTGCTTGGTTGAACTGGAGAACATCTACGACCCCGGGCTTCAGTTCGAGCCCATCCACCGGGTTCTGTTCGGCACCGATCAAGAAGCGTTCGAACGGGAACTCGCCAGGCATTGCGTCCGGTTCGAGTTCGATCAGTCGGCGCCCGACGTCGCAACCCGCACGGTGTCGGACCAGTCCGGACCAGCCCAGCACTTCGCCTACCTCGACCAGCACACCGCCGGCACCTACCGACTGACCGGGCCGTCCGGAGCCATCCCGGCCGCCACCGTCCAGCAGGTCATTGACGCCCTGGTCGATCAAGGCGCCTGTGAGGTCGACTACATTCACGGAGCCAAGGCGGCGGTCGAACTCGGCCGCAAGCCAGGCAACGTCGCCGTCTTCCTACCGCCGTTGGCCAAGGACGACTTCTTCGCCTCCATCCGTGCCTCCGGCGCGTTGCCGCGAAAGACCTTCTCGATGGGCCACGCCGAGGACAAGCGCTACTACCTCGAGGCAAGGAGGATCCGATGAGCCGTGCTGTTGCGGTCATTCCGGTTCGCGGCGGCTCCAAAGGGATCCCGCGCAAGAACTTGCTCCCGATCGCCGGCAAGCCATTGGTGGTGTGGACGATTGAGCAGGCTCTCGCCGTCACGGACCTTCGGGTCCTGGTCTCGACCGAGGACGCCGAGATCGCCGAGGTGGCCCGTGCCGCCGGCGCCGAGGTGATCGATCGCCCGATGGAGCTGGCCCAGGACACCACGCCTTCCGAGCCGGTGATCGAGCACGCCATTAGGGTCCTCAGCGACCAGGGTGAGCGTCCAGACGTCGTGATGTTCCTGCAGGCGACCTCGCCGGTGCGCCTGCCGGGCACCCTTCGGCGATTGCTCACCGAGTTTGACGCGACCGGCGCCGACTCGATGGTGGGGGTGCTCGCCGAGACCCCGTTCCTGTGGAATCTGGGTCATCCCGCAACCGCCGATTACGACTACACCAACCGCCCACGACGCCAGGACATCGCCGCAGAGGGGATGAAGTACCGGGAGAATGGGTCGGTCTATCTGACCCGGACCGAGATCTACGAGACCCTGCACAACCGCTTGGGCGGACACATCGAACTCTTCGTGATGGACGAGATCGAAGCCACCGACATCGATACACCGGTCGACTTCGCTCTTGCCGAGAGAATCCTGGAGTCCCTGTACGGCCTCGCCTGAGGTCTGGCGGCCAACGACGCCCTCAGCCGGGGTTGAGTCTCGCCCTAGTCCGCGGGCTGAACCCGAACACCCTCCCCAGGAATGCCAGCTCGGCCGTGGTGGCGGCCTGAATCGTCTCGGCCTTGCGGAAGCCGTGCCCCTCGCCCTCGAACACGATTAGGTCGACGGGCAGTCCCTTCGCCGTCACCGCTGCGGCCATCGCCTCGGCCTGGTTGGGTGGCACCACCTTGTCGTCTGCCCCCTGCAGCAGCAGCATCGGGCAGTTCAAGGCGTCGATCCGGTTGATCGGTGAGCGCTCCCGGTACACCTGCTCGGCCTCGGGCCAGGGGCCCACCAGGCCGTCCAGGTAGCGCGACTCGAACTTGTGAGTGTCACTGGCCAGGGCGGTCAGGTCGCCGATTCCGTACCGGCTGATCCCGGCACCGAACACCCGGGACGAGGTCAGCGCGGCCAGCGTGGTGAAGCCGCCCGCGCTCCCGCCCTTGATCGCCAACCGCTGGACGTCGGCGAGGCCGCGGTCGGCGACCGAGCGGGCGCCCTCGACGCAGTCGGCCACGTCCACCACCCCCCAGCGCCCGACCAGCCGGTCGCGGTAGGCGCGTCCGTAGCCGCTGCTGCCGCCGTAGTTGACGTCGAGGATGCCGATCCCGCGGCTGGTCCAGAACTGGAAGGCCAGCGAAAAGGTCGGGGCCGCGTAGGCGGTCGGCCCGCCGTGCGAGAGGACGATCAACGGCGGCCGCTCACCCTCGGGGGCGGCGCACTGGCGGTTCCGCGGCGGGTAGAACCACCCGTGCACCGACCCGAGCGGGCTCTCCCACGACACCGGCTCAGCGACGCTGACCAGAGCCGGATCCAACCGGGTCGGCGCCTCGAACCGCACCTCGACCAACGGCTGGCCACTCTCCGCGGCCATCAGGGCCGTCGGACGATCATCGAACCCGGCCAGCCAGGCGGTCTGGGCCTGGTTCGCGACCACGCCCCCGACGTCGGCCCAGCCCCAGCCCAGATCGGTCAGGCCGCCGGTGGCCAGGTCCAGCCGGTGTGCGGTGCTGCGCCCCTCGATGATCGGCGCGCAGAGCACCGAGCCCGGCTCGTCCTGAGCAAACCACCGCTCCCCCAAGACCCACAGCGGCCGGACGAAGTCGTGCGGCTGCTCGGCCAGCGGGCGCACACCCTCGGCGTCCTGCACCCAAGGCGTCCAGAAGCCGCCGCGATCGGTCGCGAACAGCAGCCGGCCGTCGGCCAACCAGAACGGGCTGACCGCAGACTCCCCGGGTCCGCCAGCCACGACCTCCACCCCGGTCAGGTCGTCGAACGGTGCGACGCACAGCCGGGTGGCGTCCCAGGGCATCGCCGGGTGGTTCCACTCGATCCAGGCCAGGCGTCCGTCGGCCGACAGCTCGGGGGCGGCGTAGAAGTCGGCGCCGCTGACCAGCACCGTCCCCGGACTGGAGGCGTCGCCGTCCAACCCGATCGTGACCAGGGTGTTCACCGGCTCGTCCGGCCCGGAGTGGTCTTCGCGGACGGCCAGCACCAGGCCCCGATCGGGGTGCACGCGCAGGTCCCCGTAGCGGAACGGTCCCTCACCGGTCAGCGGGACCGCTGCACCGCCCCGCAGCACGAACACCCGTCCGGAGGCGAAGTCGGAGAACACCACGACGCCATCGCGCACCGCGTAGGCGCCACCGCCGTACTCGTGGACCCGACTGCGCACGTTCCAGCCCGGGGTCACCTCCTCGACCGCGCCCGACCGCCACCGGCAGACGGTGACCCGTCCGCCCTCGTCCGGACGTCCCTCTAGCCAGTACAGGTCGTCGCCGTCGAGCCGCGGCTCGCTGAGCCGGATCACTCCCGGCGCGGTCAGATCGGCCGCCCTGATCGGCGACTCCCAGCTGCCAAACGGTGCGGTTCGCATGCCGAGACATTACCGACGGCCAAGGCGGACGATCATCAGCGCGGCGGCGCGGTCGGCGGGTCGGCACTACGCTGTGTAGTACCGACCAGAAAGCAGGAAGGCCACCATGTCGCGGGTACTGAACAAGAATCTTCGCAAGAAGCTGACCACCGCGGAGGAGGCCGCCGCCCTGATCAAGCCCGGGATGAACGTGGGCATGAGCGGGTTCACCGGCGCGGGGTACCCCAAGGTCGTCCCTGCCGCGCTTGCCTCGAACATCAAGGCCGCCCACGACCGCGGCGAGGACTTCAAGATCGGCCTTTTCACCGGCGCTTCCACGGCCCCGGAACTGGACGGCGCCCTGGCCGAGGTCGACGGGATCTCGTTCCGGACTCCGTACCAGTCCGACCCGATCATGCGGAAGCAGATCAACAACGGGCACAGCGAGTACACCGACATTCACCTCTCCCACCTGGCCCCGATGATCTGGGCCGGGTCGATGGGTCGGCTGCACACGGCGGTGGTCGAGGTGACCGCGATCAAGGAGGACGGCCTGCTGGTCCCCTCGTCCTCGATCGGGAACAACAAGACCTTCATCGACCGGGCCGACCAGATCATCCTCGAGGTCAACTCCTGGCAGTCGGCCGACCTGGAGGGGATGCACGACATCTACTACGGCACCCGGCTGCCACCGGAGCGTCAGCCGGTGATGCTCACCCACACCGGCGACCGGATCGGCCAGCGCAACTACCGGGTCGACCTCGACAAGGTGGTCGCGGTGATCGAGACCGACGCCGAGGACCGCAACACCCCGTTCAAGCCGGCCGACGCCACCTCCCGCAAGATCGCCGGCTACCTGCTGGAGTTCCTGACCCACGAGGTGAAGAAGGGACGGCTCCCGCGCGACCTGCTGCCGCTGCAGTCGGGCGTGGGCAACGTCGCCAACGCGGTGCTGGCCGGGCTGTTGGACGGGCCGTTCAGCTACCTCACCTCCTACACCGAGGTGATCCAGGACGGCATGGTCGACCTGATCGACTCGGGCAAGATGACGGTGGCGTCCGCGACCGCGTTCTCGCTCAGCCCCGAGTACGCGGCCAAGATGAACGAGCAGGCGCGCCACTACCGGGACAAGATCGTGCTGCGACCCCAGGAGATCTCGAACCACCCGGAGATGATCCGCCGGCTTGGGGTGATCGCCTGCAACGGGATGATCGAGGCCGACATCTACGGCAACGTGAACTCCACCCACATCATGGGGTCGAAGTTGCAGAACGGCATCGGCGGCTCGGCCGACTTCACCCGCAATGCGTTCATCTCGGCGTTCGTGACCCCGTCCACCGCCAAGGGCGGGGCGATCTCGGCGATCGTCCCGATGGTCAGCCACCACGACCACACCGAACACGACGTGCAGGTGCTGATCACCGAGCAGGGTCTCGCCGACCTGCGCGGGAAGTCGCCCAAGCAGCGGGCCAAGCTGATCATCAACCACTGCGCTCATCCGGACTTCCGGCCGATGCTGCAGGAGTACTACGACCACTCGCTCACCGTCGCCAACGGGATGCAGACCCCGCACGACCTCCGCGAAGCGCTGAGCTGGCACATCCGGTTCCTGGAGACGGGGACGATGCGGGCCTGACCTTGTTGGTCTGGGGATCGGGGACGCGCACCCTCGGCCCCCCAACCCGAGGTTGCGCAACGTTGGGCCAGTGGGAGGCATGAGGGGCGTCGGGAGACTCGGCCCGGCGAAGGGGCACTCCTCAGACGGCTGGCCCCAGCAGCACCGAGCGGAGCCCGGCCACGTCCTCGACCAGGTGGTCAGGCTGGGCGGCGATCAGGTCCTCCCGCTCCCCCGCACCCCAGGTGACGGCGATCGCGCCCATCCCGGCGTCCCGGGCGGCCTGCACGTCCACCACCGCGTCGCCGATGTAGACCGCGTCCTTTGCCGGGACGCCGAGGCGCTCCGCGGCCAGCCGCAGCGGCCAGCCCGAGGGCTTGTGCACGTCGGTGTCCTCCATGGCGACGGCCACGGCGATCAACTCCGCCAGGCCGACCGCGGCCAGCGTCGTTTCGGCGGACCAGCGACGCTTGGAGGTGACGATCGCGATCGTCCAGCCGTGCTCCACCAGCTCCCGAAGCAGAGCCTCGATCCCGGCTACCCGGCGGACCAACCGGTCCAGATTCTCCACGTTCCAGGTTGTGTACGCGCGAACCAGCTCGTCGGCATGGTCGGGCGACAATTCACCAAACTGGGACGCCAGCGTGCGCCCGATCCAGCCCCGGGCCTCAGCCAGATCCGGCTGGCGGCCCAGAACTTCCCGCACCGCATGCTGGTACGACGCCACGATCAGGGGAATCGTGTCCACCACGGTGCCGTCGAGGTCGAACAGGGCAATCGCCGGAGTTCGGAGTAAAGTCACCGAGGCACTCTATTTGCTTTGAGACAGGACCCCCGCCGTGACCGACTCACCCCGACGACCACGCGGTCGCCGTCCCGGCCGTGAGGACACCCGAGGTGCCATCCGCGAGGCTGCGTTGAAGCTGTTCTCCGAGACCGGCTACGACAAGGTTTCCCTGCGCGCGATCGCCCGCGAAGCCGACGTGGACCCAGCCCTGATCGACCACTACTTCGAGAACAAGGCGGACCTGTTCGCCCAGTCGGTCCTCGACCTGCCGCTGGACGCGGATGCGATCGTCCACCACATCCTGGCCGGGCCCCGCGACGGCGTGGGACGAGCCGTGGTCAAGGCGTTCCTGGAAGCCTGGGAGTCACCCGGCGGCAAGGAGCGCTTCACCGCGACGCTGCGCTCGGCGGTGTCCGAGTCGACCCATCGGCGCCCGATGAGCGAGTTCATGGCGCGGGAGGTGTTCGCTCGGGTGGCGGCACACTTCGGTCACGACAACGCCGCCCTGCGCGCCCAACTGGCGGTCAGCCTGGTGCTCGGCATGGCGCTCAACCGGTACGTGCTCGGGATGCCGATGTTGGCCCAAGCCAAGCCCGCCCAGGTGGTCGGCTACCTTGGTGGTGCCATGCAGTACTACCTCGTCGAGGAGTGGACCGACCAGTGAGCCAGCCAACGGTGGACGCGCAACCTGCGGCCTCCGGCGACGTCGCTCCGGCCACCGGGCAGCCCGCGGAGGCGATCACCACCCTGCCGGCCCAACCAACTGCCCCGCCAACGCTGGCACCACTGTCGGCCAAGACCGGGGAACCGGTCCGGCCTTGGACGGTCTGGGCCTCGACCGCCATGTTCCTGGGGGCCGTGGTCAGCGCCATGGTCGGACTAGCGCTGGTGATGTGGGATCTGGCTTCCCCCTTCGTCAAGGTCGAGGATGGCTACGTCAAGCAGGACCGGTTCGCCACGGCGTCCTGGTTGTCCGGCCAGTGGGTCACCGAACCCGGGTCCGGCTGGCGGGTGCTGATCGCTGTCGGGGTGACGCTGATCGCTTTCCTGGTGGCGGCGACCTCCGCGGTGGTCGGGTTCTACGCCTTCCGTGGTTATCGCTGGACGGCGATCGGCGGGGTGGTGGCTGCGGCAACGTCGTTGTTGACGCTGACCCTGAACCGCCCGGCTTGGCTCGCGATGGGCTTCGCGGTGCTCGGCGCCGCGCCGTTGTGGCTGCCGGCCACCGGCCGCTTCTTCGCCCGCTGGTACCAACTTCGGCACCCCGAGCAAGTCTTCTCCGAGCCGGTGGATCAGGTCTTCTACGGCCCGCTGCCCCGCTACCGCTGACCCCGGATGGGCCGGCTCAGGGGCGTTCTGCTCTGGCTGCTGTTGCTGGGCATCGTGGGGGGCCTGATCTGGTTCACCGCCCGGCCGCCAGCGCCGCTGCCGGTACCCAGCGCGACTTCCTTCGTCCCGGCCACGCCAAGCAGAACGCCGCCAACGCCGACGAACGCCGTGGTCAGCTGGATCGCCGACGGAGACACCCTGGACGCCACCTTTGAGGGCCGGCGAACCCGGATCCGACTGCTGAACATTGACGCCCCCGAGCTGGGTCACGACGGGGCCAAGGACCAGTGCCTGGCGGTCGCGGCGCGGGATCTGCTGGAGAGGTTGTTGCCGCGGGGTTCCCGGGTGCGGGTGATCCCGTACGGCCGGGATCGCTTCGACCGGCTGCTGGCCGGGGTGTATCTCGGTGCCGACCGGCTGGTGAACGTCGAGGTGGTCCGGGCCGGGCTGGCCGCACCGATCGTGGTGGACGGCAACGTCCGGTTGCTGGGGGTGGTTCGCCAGGCCCAGCAGGACGCCGATGAGGCCGAGGTGGGCCTGCACGCGGCCACCGGTTGCTCGATTCCCGGTCGGGTGGCCGCTGCGGCTGAGGCCCTCACGGCGTTGCCGGACCGACCCACCGCCGACCAGCGACCCGCCGTTCGCGAGCGGGCCAGGACACTGCTGAAGCGGCTTCGCGCGATCGAGGCCGACCTCACCGCCGACGCCCGCAACGCGCTGGTTCAGGGGTTGCTGAAGGATCGGCGCGAGGCGCTGCTGATTCAGACCCGGGCCTTGATCGTGGCCGCCGCTGTGCGGGCTCGCTGACAACAGCGTGGGGCTTACGGCCCAGCAGGGTGCGTGACCGGGGCGTCCGGCCCCTCGAAGGTCAGGTCGAAGTTCCGCAGCCAGTAGCCGGCGATCAGGTCATCCCAACCGAGCCGGGGTTCGGTGACGATCCGTGGCCCCAGGGCGAGCAGCCGGGTCAGGAACGCGTCCGATTCGAGGATCGCCAGCGGCTGACCGGGGCAACGATGGGCCCCGTCACCGAAAGCGAGGCCGGTGGCATCCACCCCAGGCGGCAGCTCGCGTCCGGGGCAGAGCTGCAAGGGATCCTCCCCCACCGCCTCGGCGTCGACATTGGCCGCTCGGACGCAGACATCGATCAGGTCCCCGGCTGTCACCTCCACCGATTGCCCCTGGTCCTCGATCGTGAACGGACCCTGGGCGCGGCGGTAGAGGTGGCCGACGACGGGTTCCAGGCGGATGATCTCGTGCAGGATCGCCAGCCGCTCGGCCTGCCCCGCCCGCCGGTAGCGATCACCCAGGGTCGGGTCTTTGATCAGGTGCCAGGCAGCCATCACGATGAACTCGCGGGTGGTGACCATGCCCGCGGTGCCGTAGGTGACACACTCGACCAGGATGTCGAGATCGGTGTAACCCTCGCCGATCAGGTGACTGATCACATCCGTGCGGGGTCGCCGCCGCCGCGCCCGCACCGCCGGACGAACGTCGGCCCACCAAAACCGGACGATCGGCACCAGACCGTTGACGGCCGCCCGGGCCCACTGGCCCGGAGTGCGGCCGAGGTCGGGACGGGTGATGTCGAAAGGCGGCTGGTTGAAGAAGGTGACCAGTCGACGCGCCATCGCGGTCACCGGGGAATCGGTCAACCCGACCACCTGGGCCGTGACGGCAACGCTGTACTCCAGGGCCAGTTGATCGAGGCGAACCGACCCCTGAGCCTGTGCTTGGCGAAGCAGCCGTCCAGCCTCGTCGTCCATAGTCGCGGAGTAACGCTCGGCGACCACCTTGGGGGCGAAGAAGCGGCCGACCTTCGTCCGTTGGGCGTCGTGACCCGGCCCGTCGGCGATCAGGATCGGGTGGTGTTTCAAATAGCCCTTGGGGATGAACTCGGCCGTGAACCCCGCTTGGGTGGTCAGGCGCCGCTCCCGCAGCACCTGGCGTCCGGCGGCCAGTGAGCGGACGAACACCACCCGGTCGGAGCGCTCCAGCCGAGGGGTGCTGGCCTCACCCGGCCGCTTTGCCAACCGCGCACCCTCACCATCCATGGCCCCACACCTCCCTCGGCCACGCTAGTACACGCATCCATCGGGCGCGGCGGAGCGGACGCGTCGTCCTAGCGGCCGGTTAGCATGCCTTCAACGAAGTCGAAGGAGCAGCCCGTGGACCGCTACCAGTACCTGTTGCTGATGGCTGGCTGCCTGCTGATCACCTTGCCCCTGGAATGGGCGCTGCGGGCCCGGATCTATCGCCGCTGGCGGCTGGCGCTGCTGGCGCTGCTCCCGGCCGTGGCCGTGTTCAGCGCCTGGGACGTCCTCGGAATCCTCCGTGACCACTGGAGTTACAGCCCCCGCTTCACCACCGGTGTGATGATCGGAGTGATGCCGCTGGAGGAACTGGTCTTCTTCGTGGTGATCCCGATCTGCGCGCTGCTGACCTACGAGTCGGTGTCCTGGGCGGTCGGACGGATGCGGCGGGACGCCGATGCCTGAGTACACGCTGCTGACCGCCCTGTCGGTGGTGTCGGTGATCGGGCTGGAGCTGCTCTGGCTGCGGACCGGGCTGTTTCGACAGCCCGAGTACTGGTTGTCGCTGGGGTTGATCGTCGGCTTCCAAGTGCTGGTGGACGGCTGGCTGACCAAACTGAACGCACCGATCGTGCTCTACAACCCCACCCATCACCTCGGCGTCCGCTTTCCCTGGGACATCCCGATCGAGGACTTCGGCTTCGGCTTTGCCATGGTGACCCTCACCCTGCTCTGCTGGCGCCGGCTGACCACCCCCAACCCAGCCAAGGAGGCACGGTGAGCGTCGAGGTCAATCGGGCGTTCGACCACGGCGCGAGCCGCTACGACCTGCTGGTGGCGATGAACCCTGGTTATCACCAGCACCTGGATCGAGCGGCTCGGGCGCTGGCCGAGCGGATCCAACAGCCACGCCTACTGATCGACCTCGGCTGCGGCTCGGGCGCGTCCACCCGCGCCTTGGTGCGCGCTTTCGGTGACGAAACCCCCATCCGGGGCGTCGACGCGTCGGCCGGAATGCTCGCCCAGGCCCGGGCCAAGGCGTGGCCGGACGCGGTGCGCTTCGAGCAGGGCTGGGCCGGGTCCCTGGCCGCCGCTGACTCGCCGGGCGCCGACGGCATCCTGGCCGCGTACCTCTTCCGCAACGTCCCGGCGGACCAGCGCGACGTTGCCCTCCGCGACACCTGGTCGTCCCTCGCCCCCGGTGGCGCGCTGGTCGTGCTGGAGTACTCCGTGGCCGGCCGCCCCGGCCCGACGGCGTTGTGGAACGCGGTCAACCGGGGCGTGATCATGCCGCTGGCCACCGCAGTGGGCGGTAACCGGGCCCTCTACCGTCACCTGAGGCGCAGCGTGCTGGACTTCGACTCGGTGGACGCGTTCGCCCACCGCATGCATCGGGCGCGGTTCCGGGAAGTCGAGGTGGCGACCGTGCCCGGGTGGCAGCGCGGCATCCTGCACCTCTTTCGGGGCCGGCGGTGAGCCGCTGGCTGCCGGGACGCGACCGGCGGGCCCAGCGTCACCCGGGGCCCGTCGGCAGTTCCCGGGTCCGCGAACCACGCTCGGTGATCGTCCTCGGCGGCGGAATCGCCGGACTGAGCGCGGCCACCGTCTTGGCCGAGCGCGGGGTCCAGGTCACCGTGGTCGAGTCCCAGCCGCAGTTGGGCGGGCGGGTTCGGGCCTGGCCGCTGGCCGACGGCCGGACGATGAGTCGCGGCTTTCACGCCTTCTTCCGGCAGTACTACAACCTGCGCGGACTGCTTCGCCGGGCCGATCCCACCCTGTCGGCGTTGGCGCCGGTGGCGGACTATCCGCTGCGCCGGCCAGACGGCACCACCGACTCGTTCAGTTCAATCCCCCGCACCCCACCCTGGAGTGTCGCCTCGTTTGTGGCCAGCAGCCCCACGTTCACCCTGGCCAGCCTCGCCCGGGTTGACGTGGCCGCCGCGCTGGAGTTGCTGCAGGTCAGCTTCCCCGAGACCTACGCGGCCTACGAGGGCGAGTCGGCGGCGGCCTTCTTGGACCGCTTGCGCTTTCCAGCAGCAGCCCGCGACCTGGCCCTGGAGGTTTTCGCGCGCAGCTTCTTCGCCGACCCGCGCGATTTCGCCGCCGGCGAGTTGGTGGCGATGTTCCACACCTACTTCATGGGGTCGGCCGAGGGGCTGCTCTTCGACGTCCCCCGCGACGACTACGACCGCTCCCTGTGGGCTCCGCTGGGCCGATACCTCGGGCAAGCGGGGGTGCGAATCCACACGTCCACCAGAGTTGAGGGGCTGCAGTTGGATCCGTTGCGGGTCGCCGTTTCCGGACTGCCCGACGAGCAGTTCGACGCGGTCGTCGTCGCCGTCGACCCTCGCTCGGCCCGCGAGCTGATCGCTGGGGTGGTAGGGGCCGATCCGTCCTGGGCCAAGGACGTCGCAGCGACGGTCAGCGCTCCGCCGTTTGCGGTGCTCCGACTCTGGCTGAACGGCCCGGTCGCGGCCGACCGTCCCCCCTTCCTTGGCACCAGCGGCTTCGGACCACTGGACAACATTTCGGTACTGGAGCGGTTCGAGCAAGGCGCGGCCGCCTGGGCCAGCAGTCAGGGCGGATCGGTGATCGAACTCCACGCCTATGCCCTGCCCGACGGGCAGGACGACGCGGCTCGGGCTTCGCTGCGGGCGGAGTTGATCGAGCAGTTGGCCAGGGCCTACCCGGAAACGGCGACGCTGGAGGTGGTGGCCGAGGAGTTCCTGATCTCCGACGATTGCGCCCTCTTCACCCCCACCGGCTGGTCCCGCCGTCCCGGGGTGGCGACCCCGCACCCGGGTCTGGTGCTGGCCGGGGACTGGGTGCGCTGCGACTATCCGGTGGCGCTGATGGAACGGGCGGCGACCACCGGTGTGCTGGCGGCGAACACACTGCTGTCGAGCTGGGGGGTCGCCGGGGAGGACCTCTGGACCGTCCCCATGCGCGGCCTGCTCAAACCCCGCTCAGCTCGCAGCCCGCAACTCTCGCGGTCGTAGCCCGGCCAGCGAACCAGCCGCGGTCAGTCCCTTGGTCAGCGTCGACACCCGGTGGCGGGCGGTGAAGACGTCATAGTCCGCGGCTTCGATGCGGTCCAGGATCCGCCGGTACAGCACCCACGCCGCCGCCACGCAACGCGACGACGCACCCGGGAGCAGGTCGATGCCGGGCCGCGCCTCTCGGTAGAGGTTGCGGTTCCGGGCGATCTGCTCGGCCAGGAAGGAGCGCCAGGCGGGAGTCACCCGGCGAAGCCAGGGGTCGGCGCCGTGCCGAGCAAGGTCGTCCTGCGGCAGATAGACCCGTCCCCGATCGAGGTCCTCCCCCACGTCGCGGATGAAGTTCGTCAACTGGAAGGCCAGCCCGAGGGCCCGCGCGGGCTGCAGCGCGTCCGGGCTGGACGGCCGCAGGATCGGCAGCATCATCTCCCCGATTACCGCTGCCGACCCTTCCATGTACCCGTCGCGCAGCTCCAACCAGGTCGGCCAGGTGGTCCGGGTCAGATCGAGCGTCATCGCGCCGAAGAACCGGTCGAAGCAGTCCCGGGCGATCCTCCGGCGCCGGACGGTATCGGCCACCGCTTGCAGAATCGGCACGCGGGTGGCGGCACCGTTCAGGGCGGCGTAGGCCAGATCCTGGAACGCGGCCAGTCGTTCGCCGGGCGCCTCGGGCGCATCCGCTCCCAGTGCCGCCCGCGCGCGCTCGGATCCGGGTTCGTCGACAATGTCGTCGGCCAGCCGGCACAACGCATAGATCGCGTACACGTCCCGGCGCTGAGCTGGCGGCAGCAGCAGCGTTCCCCAGTAGTACGTGGTCCCGAACTGGCGGGTTAGGCGGGCCGCGGCCCGATAGCCGGCTGGCAGCGCCGAGGGCGTCGTGGTGGGCGGCGCCGGGCTGGTCAACGGAGGACCTCGGCCACCCGCTGGGCGGCGAGCCGGCCCGAAATCAACACCATCGGCACCCCCACGCCAGGCACGGTGGACGACCCGGCGAAGACCAGCCCGGGCGCGTCCCGGCGCACATTCGCCGGACGGAACGGCCCGGTCTGGCCGAAGCTGTGGGCGAGCCCGAAGGGGGTCCCGGCGGCCATGCCCTGGGCCTGCCAATCGATCGGGGTGACCAGCCGCTCAACCGCCAGGTCACTGGGATACCCCGCTTCCACCAGAAAGGTCCGCAGCCGCTCCCGCATCCGTGGGCCCTCCCTCGTCCAGTCGACCCGACCCGCCTTCAGGTTCGGCACCGGTTCCAGGACGTACAGGGCAGATCCTCCCGCCGGGGCAGCGGAAGCATCGTGCAGGCTCGGGACGCAGACGAAGCGGGACGGGTCGCGCATCAGCTCACCGCGGCCCAGCAGGTCGTCGAAGGCCTCCCCCCAGGCTCGGCCGAAGTGGATGTTGTGGTGGGCGATCGGCTCGGCGGGTGCGTCCCGGGCACCGACGTGCCACACCACGCAGGACGGCGAATAGCGGGGGCGACGCAGCACCCGGGGCGGGGGCAGATCGGGGAGCAGTTGCTGATACGCCGTCGGCAGGTCAGCCGTGACCACGACAGACTCGGCGGCGATCCGCTCCCCGTCGGCCAGTTGGACGCCCGCGACTGCCCCATCGCCACGCCGCAGCACCCGTTCCACCGACGCCTGGTAGCGGATCTCGGCGCCAGCCTCGACCACGGCCTCGGCCAGCGCTGGCCCGATCGCCCGGATTCCGCCCTCGGGAAACCAGACCCCCTCGATCGAGTCCATGTAGGTGATCACCGCGTAGATCGCCAGCGCCTGTTGGGGGGCGAGTCCGGCGTACATGGCCTGGAAGGAGAACACCCGGTGCAGCCGCTCATCCTCAAAGCGGCGTCCCACCGCCGCGCCGAGCCGTCCGAAGCCGCCGAGCCGGACCAGCCGGGCGGCTGCGGCCGGTGACGACAACAGATCCAGCGGGGAGTTGAAGTTGCGGTCGATGAAGTGCGGCACCTCGACCTGGTAGAGGGCCCGCAGCCAGTCCACGAAGCGGTCGAACGCGTCCGCGTCCTTGGCCGAGCATTGGGCCGCGATCTCGGCGCGCATCGCCTGGCGTCCAGCCCGCACGTGCAGCGTCGACCCGTCGGCGAACACGGCCCGGTAGGCAGGATCCAGCCGGCGCAGGCGCAGTCGGTCGCGCACCGAGGTGCCGACGGCACGGAAGGCCTGATCCAACAGGTCGATCATGGTCAACACGGTCGGACCGGTGTCGAAGGTGTATCCATCGACCTCGAGTCGGCCGGCGCGCCCGCCCGCGACATCGCCGCGCTCCACAACGGTGACCCGGCGCCCCTGGGCCACCAGGTGCGCCGCCGCCGAAAGGCCAGCCAGACCCGCGCCGATCACGACAACGCTGGTCACGACTGCCGCCAGGCGATGCGCTCCGCCATCTGATGCAGCCCTGCCGCCCCCTCCGGGGTCAGAGGAGCCCCGACCAGCGCCTGCTGGGCGAGGGAGGCCTCGCGAGCCACCATCCTCTCCACCCGGTCACGGACCCCGGAGTGCACGAGATCGGCAACCAGCAGGTCGACGTCCTCGGGCCTGGCCGCTGCCGTCCCGATCCTGGACAGGGCCGCCGCGGCCGGTCCGCTCAGCGTTGCCGCAGCCAGCGCCGCGATCACCGTGGACTTGCCGCTGCGCAGGTCATCGCCGACCGGCTTGCCGGTGAGCTCCGGGTCGCCCCAGATCCCCAGCAGGTCGTCGCGCAGCGCGAACGCCCGGCCGAGGTGTCGGCCGTAGGCGGCCAGAGCCGACCGGGCGTCGGCGGTCGCGTGGGCGGCCAGGGCGCCCAACTGCAGCGGGCGCTCCACCGAGTAGGAACCGGACTTGAGGTCGGCGATCCGTTCGGCATGGGCGAGATCGCGGCGTCCTTCAGCAGCCCCGCTCAGGTCTGCCCGCTGGCCTGCGATCAGTTCCACGTTGAGTTCGAACCAGAAGTCGCGCAGCGGCGGCGGCAGCGCGGACGCGAGGCGATCGGCCACCGCGTGGGCCAGGTCGCCGAGCAGAATCGCCACATTCTGGCCGAAGAGGTCCGGGTCACCATGGCCCTCGTGCTCGCGATGCCAGCGACTGGCCTGGACGTGGGCGGCGGGTCGGCCGCGACGGGTGTCGGACTGGTCCATCACGTCGTCGTGAACCAACGCAAAGTAGTGCACCATCTCCAACGCGGCGGCGGCCGTGATCAGGTGCTGATAATCCGGCAGTCCGGCGTGACCCCCCGAGGCCACGAAGCCCCAGTGGCTCAGGTCGACCCGGAATCTCTTGCCTCCGGAGGTGGCCAGCCGGTCCAGCCAGGTGGGCAGGTCCTCGGGCAGAACGCCCCCGGGGTGCGGAACGAACCGCTCCCACAACTCACCCAGCGCCTTGCCTTCGGCCAGCAGCCGGGCGTCGACGGCCTGTCGAGTCAGCTCAACCCCGCCGCCCGGTCCGGTCTCGGGCAGCCGTTGGGCCAGGAGTGGATCCAGCAGCGGCACTTGCAGTGAAGCCCAGGGGCTGAACACTCGCTCGGCCGATGCCATCGCCTCCCGCAGTTGCGGCCAGGTCAGCCACACGTGGTCCATCACCTCGTCGGGGTTGGGTTGCAACCGCTCAGCCGACACCCGCCCCACCCACACCGGGCAGAGTTCGTTCTCGACCACCCCGCCGGCATCACGGGCGCGGTACCGAAAGTCGGGCAACAGGCACTCGAGGCGCCGCGGCGTCACCCCCAACTCTTGGCGGACGCGCCGCTCGATCGCCGCCTGGGGATCCTCCTCGGGCTGGGGGTGCCCACAACACGAGTTCGTCCACACCCCCGGCCAGGTTCGCTTGCCCAACGCGCGTCGCGTCAGCAGGACGCGTCCATGGTCGTCGAACAGGTAGCTGGAGAAGGCCAGATGTAACGGGGTGTCGTGGCTGTGGACGTCGAGCCGAGGGGCCGCGCCGGTCGGGCGGCCGGCCGCGTCCAGCAGCACCACGTCGTCGCCGGTCAGGCCCACCTGGCTCGTCACGCGCCCCCTTTGTCCAAGGTTTGTCCAATCCTACCTTTGACCCTAGGCTGGCGCGCAAGTCTCGCCGCTGGAGGCCGGTGTACACGATCAAGCAGGCAGCCACGCTTACCGGCGTCCCCGCCGACACGATGCGCGCGTGGGAACGCCGCTACGCCCTCCCCGCTCCGCACCGCAGCCCCAGTGGCTACCGGTTGTACGACCCAGCCGGCCTGGAGCCTTACCGGCGGATGCGCGCGCTGATCGGCGACGGCTGGGCGGCCCGACAGGCGGCGGCGCTGGTGACCGGAACTGCGGAACTCCCCGATCCCGTCACCTTTGTGGCCCAATTGGCCCGCGACGGACGACCAAGGCCAGGGGTCTGCGCGACCCTGGCAGCCCATTTCTCGCCCACGGCGTTCCCGGAGCTGGCAGACGAGTGGTTGATGCCCATGTTGGCGGAAGTGGGCCGGGCCTGGGCTGCTGGAGAGGTGTCCATCGGCTTGGAGCACCAATTGAGCGCCGTGCTGATGCGTCAACTGTCGATTGCGTTCGAGGAACGCTCGCCTGGCCGCGACGCCGAGGTGCTGGTCGGCCTACCCGCCGGCTCCTGGCATGAGCTGGCGTTGATGTCGTTCGCGGTCCTCCTCCAGGACCGCGGGGTTGCGGTGGGCTATCTCGGACCCAACCTGCCGCTGCCGAGTTGGATCGAGGCGGTGCGGGGCCAGCGCCCGCGGGCCGTGGTGACGGTCGCCTACTCGTCCGCCGACCGGGCCCGCGTCCAGGAGCTGGCAGAGGCCCTCGACGAGCTCGACCAGCCACCCCAGGTGTGGGTCGGCGGCCCCCAGAGCCTCGGCTCCGCCCGCGCCCTGGGTGGCGGCCTGGCCGCCGCCGCGGCATTGGTGGCCGACCAGGTGGCCCGCAGCGAGTAACGGGGCCGAGGGGCATCTTCGGTCGGGGTGCTGATTCAGACCCGGGCCCTGATCGGGGACGCAGCCGTCCGCGCGCTGTGAGGGGCTGACCCCGCGGCCCACGGCGTCCACCCCGCGCCTGACACGCCGTCCGGTCATCCGCCCAACGTTGCCCACCCAACGTGCGCGACACGCCGGCCTCGCCCGGCGCGTCGCGCCCATCGGGTGGGCGACGTCAGTTGTGCGCCCGGCGGACACCCTCAGCCGGCGGAGTTCGGGACGATCCCCCGGATCGGGGCCGGCCCGGTGCTGGCACGGAGGACCATTTCAGGCACCCGGGGCAGTGGGTTGGCCGCCTCGTCGTCCCCGGGCGGCCCGACGCCGCCAGAAACTCGGCAGGAAGGCCGCCATCGACGCAGGAGCGATGCGAGCCGCCAAACGCCGAGATTTTGGCAGCCTCGGTGGCCGGATGAGATCCCCAGCGCACATCCCCTCGACGCCCGGATCGTCCCCGAGCGGCCCGACGCCGCCAAGAACTCGGTAGGTGAAGGTTGCCATCGACGCAGGAGCGATCCGGGCCGCTGAACGCCGAGATCTTGGTTGGAAGGCCGGGAGCCCCCGGCAGGACCCAGCAGGGCCGATGCGTGATCGAGGCCTTGATCGCGTGATGCCTCAGCAGGTGACCGGGTGCGGTTCGGGTCTCGGCACCCTGGGTGCGGGCGCGGAGGCGGTGGGCCTCACCGCCGGTGGCCCGGCACCCCGAGGGGCCGAGCCACCGTGCGACACGGGCCAATCAGGCCAGGCCGTTGGCCTTCAACCATTCGTCGGCGACTGCGCTGGCGTCGGCCTTGTCGACGACCACCTTGGTCACCAGGCTGGCCAGGGTGTCGGTGTCGAGCTTCGCCGAGACGGCGTTCAGGGCGTCGGTCACCGTCGGGGTGGCCTTCTCCTTGGTGATTACCGGGATCACGTTCTGGGCGCCGAAGAGGCTCTTCGGGTCATCGAGGACGACGAAGTTGTTGGCCTTGATCGACGGGTCGGTGGTGAACAGGTTCACCGCCTGCACCTGCCCGTTCTTCAAGGCCTGGACGCTCAGCGGTCCGGCCACGTCGAGCGGCTTGAACTCCTTGAAGGTCAGCCCATAGACCGACTTCAGGCCAGGGACGCCGTTGGCGCGCTTGGGCCACTCCGGGGGCCCGCCCAGCACCAGTTGGTTGGCCACCGGGGCGAGATCGGCGATCGACGCGAGCGAGTACTTGGCGGCGGTGTCGGCGGTGACCACGACCGCGTCCTTGTCCTGGGCCTTGGAGGGCTCCAGGGCCACCAGGTTCTCCGGCAGGGCCGCCTTCAACGCAGCCAGCGCCTTGGCCTCGTCCGCCACTTCGGCGTTGGCGTTCAGGTACTTGGCGAAGTTGCCGGTGTATTCGGGGATCAGGTTGATCTCGCCGCTCTTCAGCGCCGGGACGTAGGTCTCACGCGAGGCGATGTTCAGCTTGGTGGTGACCTCGACGCCCTTGGCCTTGAGCGCTCCGGCGTAGATATTGGCCAGCAGCTCGCTCTCGGGGAAGTTGGCCGAACCGACGATGATCGGCCCGGCAGCGGTTGATCCGGAGGTGGCAGCGCTGGGGGACGCCATCGGGTTGCCGGAGGCGCAGGCGGTGAGGGCCAACGCCGCGGTGAGCGCAGCGGCGACCAGTCGGAGATTCTTCATCAGTTCCTTCTCTTTCAGGCGCCGTCGGCGACCGGGGTTGGGTTGGTGACGAGCGTACGAGCAGCCCGCCGGCTCGAACGAGGAGCGACCAGGCCCGGCGAGACCACGCTCCGCTGGACGAGCGCGAACGCGCCGTCCACGGCCAGCGCCAATAGCGCGACCAGCAGGGCGCCGCCGGCCATTTGGCCGTAGTCGCGGGTGGCCTGGCCGTCGATCAGGAAGCGGCCGAGCCCGCCGACGCTGACCGCGGCCGCGATGGTGGCGGTGGCGACCACTTGGAGCGCAGCCGATCGCAGGCCCGAAAAGATCAGCGGCAGCGCGCACGGAATCTCCACGTGGAAGAGAACCTCGCGGGGAGTCATTCCCATTCCCCGGGCCGCGTCCCGGGCCTGCGGGTCCACTTCGTCCACCCCGGAGTAGGCGCCGGCCAGGATCGGCGGGACCGCCAGCACGACCAGCACGAAGATCGACGGCGCGACGAAGGCGAGGTCGCCCTGCAGCCTCGGCCCGATCACCAGCACCGCCAGGAAGAGCAGGCCCAGGGTCGGCACGGACCGCATCCCGTTGACCAGGTTGACCGCCAGCACTCGTCCCTTGCCGGTGTGACCGATCCACAGGCCCAGCGGGATGCCGATGGCCGCAGCGATCAGCAGGGTGATCGCGGTGTAGAGCAAATGCTCGGTGATCCGCGACCAGATGCCGGACGAGCCCTGCCAGTTGGCCGGATCGGACAGCCACGCCCAGAGGAACGTCATGTCGCACCTCGGGTCCGCAACCAGGGTGTGGCCAGCTTGGTCACGCCCAGGATGATCAGGTCCAGCGCGACCGCCAGCGCGATGGACGCCACAATCCCGACGATCAGCGGGTCGAGGAAGTCGCGGGCGAAACCGTCGGTGAACAGCGACCCCAACTGGCTGATCCCCAACAGCGCCGCCACCGAGACGATCGACACATTGCTGACCGCCGCCACCCGCAAGCCCGCGGAGATCACCGGGACAGCCAGCGGCAGTTCTACGGTGAAGAACCTGCGGACCCGACCGATGCCCATGGCGGTGGCCGCCTGCACCACGTGGTCGGGGACGGCACCCAGGCCGTCGGCGACCGTCCGGACGAGCAGCGCGACGGTGTAGACGGTCAGGGCCACGATCACGTTGAGCGGGTCCAGGATGCCGGTGCCAAGGACCAGCGGGATCAGGATGAACAGGGCCAGTGATGGGATGGTGTACAGCAGGCCGGTTCCGGCGATCAGCGGCGCGTAGAGCACCCGGTACCGCCGGGCCAGCCAACCCAGCGGCAGGGCCACCAACAGACCGGCGATCAGTGGCACCACGGCGAGGTAGGTGTGGCTCACCAGCAGGCCGCCGACCTGCCCGAGGTGGCTCAGGAACCAGCCCATCAGGAGCCCGCTTCTCCCGGCTGGCGTTCGATCTCCAGCAGTACGTCGTGGGCCCGGACTGTGCCGACCAGGCGACCGTCGTCGTCCACCAGCACCCCGCGGCGGCTCGGGGACGACAGCGCCGCGTCCAGCGCCGCCCGTAGCGAACCGGACGTCCGGGCGACGGTTCCGCCGCGGTGCAGATCGTGCCGTTGCACGCTTCCGGGGATCCGGGCGGGTTCGATCCAGCCCACCGGCGCTCCCGCTTCGTCCACGACCAGGAGCCACGGGTTGGTCCCGGCGGCCGCCCTGATCTCGGCGGCGCCCGCCCCCAGCGGCACGGTCGGTTCGTCCTGGATCGGCAGCGCCGGGGAGGCCTGGAAGGCCAGCCCGCGGTAGCCGCGGTCTCGTCCCAGGAAGTCGGCCACGAAGTCGTCGGCCGGATCGGCCAGCAGCTTCTCCGGGGTGGCCAGTTGCGCGAGCGTGCCGCCGACCCGGAGCACCGCCACCTGGTCGCCGAGTTTGACCGCCTCGTCGATGTCGTGGGTGACGAAGACGATCGTCTTGCCCAACTCGGACTGCAGTCGCAGGAACTCGTCTTGCAACTGGTCGCGCACCTGCGGGTCGACCGCACTGAACGGCTCGTCCATCAGCATCACCGGCGGATCAGCGGCCAGCGCCCGAGCCACTCCGACCCGCTGCTGCTGCCCGCCGGAGAGCTGGTTCGGGTAGCGCTTGGCGAGCTTGGCGTCCAGACCCATCCGCTCCAGCAACTCCATCGCGACCGTGCGGGCCCTGGCCTTGTCCCAGCCGAGCAGCAGCGGCACGGTGGCGATGTTGTCGACGATGGTGCGGTGCGGGAAGAGCCCGCCGCTTTGGATGACGTACCCCATCCCCCGGCGCAGCTCGTTGGCGTTGAGGGTGGCGGTGTCGCGATCATCGACGGCGATCACGCCGGACGTGGGTTCGATCATCCGGTTGATCATCCGCAACGAGGTGGTCTTGCCGCAGCCGGACGGGCCGACGAGCACGGTGATCTGGCCGGTTGGCGCCGTCAGGGTCAGGCCGCCGACGGCGGTGGTGCCGTCGGGATAGACCTTGGTGACGTCGGTGAAGCTGATCATGAGTGGGGCCTCCACGGTGCCAGGCTGGCTCGATCCCTGGATCCTACGTGGCGGCCGTCCGTGGCCACCGCGGTCCCGCCGACCCTCACCCCAGCGGACGTTGCACCCGCCACAAGCCCAACAGGGTGCCGTCCTGCTCAAGCAGCGCATGCAGGCCGAGCCGGACGTCGAGGGTGCCGCCCTCGGTGATCCGCGTCAGCGCACCACCAACCAGGGTGGGGACGAGGGTCAGCGCCACCTCGTCGACCAACCCCGCCGACAGGAGGTGGGCGAACAGGGTCGGCCCGCCCTCGGCCAGGATGTGGTCGAAGCCCTCACCGTGGAGGCGGGTGAGGGCAGCACCCAGGTCCACCTCCTCGTGACCCAGGGCCCAAACGTTGACAGCGCCGATCCGTCCCCGGGCCTCGTTGAGCAGGGCGTCTGGGACCCCCTCGCGGGTGATGAAGATGACGTCGCCGTGCTCGTCGTCGGCGGGGTCGATGGTCTCGGGCAGGCGTCCCTGGTGCGAGACGATCACCAGCGTCGGAGCCCATCCGTCCTCGCGGACGACGCGCCGATATTGCTCGGCCCGGACCGTCCCGGCGCCGACCAGGACCGCGTCGCAGAGCCGGCGTTGCAGCGCGAACACCCGGTTGTCGGGTTCGTTGTTGATCGAGTCGGTGCGGTGGTCGGCCCCGGTGGCGGCTCCGTCCAGGGTGGACACGAAGTTGGCCCGGACCCAGGGGCCGGCCGGAAACGCGTAGAGCTCGGCGAGGCGGGCGTCCGGAAGGTCGGCGCCATCGGCGTCCAGCAGGTGCATCGTCCGATGATCGCATGAGCCGCGGCAGACTCCCGTTGGGGTGCCGCTGATCCGGTGGCGAAGTGCCGCGACGGATGGCCTGCGTGGCCGGGCTCAGGGCTCTGAGGGTCCAGGCTCGGATCGGTGCCGCCACCGGTGGTGGCCGACACCCATCCCCTTGGCGGGGGGCACCCAGCTTCTGCGGCAACTCCTTTGCCGTGGCCTCGGGGGAGGCCTAGCGTGCTGCACAGTCCCAATGAGGAGGTGTCGTGAAGGAGTTCGCCAACGACGACGTGGCCGACTCGGCCGCACGCCACCCGATTGTGCAAGCCGGGGCCAGGTTGGGGTTTGTGGTCAGCGGCTTGCTCAACGCGCTGATCGGCTTCCTGGCGATCCGCGTCGCCCTTGGCGACGGGTCAGCCGCAGCGGACCAGTCGGGTGCGTTGGCCAGCCTGGCGGCCTCACCGCTGGGCTGGGCTCTGCTGGTGGCCTCCGTGGTCGGCTTGGGCCTGTTGGCTTTCCACTCCTTCGCTCAACTGCTCCGCAACGACCCCGAACAGAGCAAGCCCGAAGGCGCTGGGTAAGGGTCTGCTCTATGCCTCGATGGCCGCGGCGGCTGGCGCCTTCGTCAACGGGCAACGGTCGTCCTCAACCCGGCAGGCCCGCGACGTGACCGCCCAGTTGATGGCGCTCCCGTTCGGCGTCTGGGTGGTCGGCCTGGTCGGGCTGGCCGTGGTTGGGGTCGGCGTCTACCACGTGGTCAAGGGCCTGCGTCGCCGCTTCACCAAGGACCTGGTCGAGCATCCCAACTCCGCCGTGGTGGCAGCCGCAGTCATCGGCTACGTGGCCAAGGGGGTGGCGCTGATCGCGACCGGCGGGCTGTTCATCCAAGCGGCCTTTACTCACGACCCGAGCGGTTCCACGGGCCTCGACGGTGCCCTCAGCGCGCTGTTGAAGGCCCCCGCGGGATCGGCGTTGGTGATCGGCATCGGGGTGGGCTTCGCCGCCTACGGCTTGTACTCCTTCGCTCGGGCTCGCTACGCGCGCCTGTAGCCCCATCACCTGAAAGGGACACATGCCCGACCTGACCACGATAACCCGGCTCGGCACCCTGCTGGCCAAGCACGCGCGCGCCTTCAAGGCTGGTGGCGGCGCCACCGGCGTTGACGATCCGGCCATCACCGCTGCCGACGGTGAAGATTTCGCCACGACCTTGGAGTCGTTCGGTCCGGCCTACATCAAGTTCGGCCAGTTGCTCTCGACCCGCGAGGACCTGCTCCCCGCGGCGTACACCACCGCCTTGTCCCGACTCCAGGACTCGGTCCAGGCCGTCCCGGTCGAGGAGATCCGCCAGGTGATCGAGACCGAGTTGCGGGCGCCGGTAAAGACCCTGTTCTCGTCCTTTGACGACAAGCCCTTGGCCACCGCGTCGCTGGCCCAGGTGCACCGGGCCACCACCCGCAGCGGGCGGGACGTGGTGGTCAAGGTGTTGCGCCCGGGCGTCCGTGAGGTGGTCCGTGCCGACCTGGAGTCCCTGACGCAGCTGGCCGACTTCGTCGACCAGCGCACTCCGCTGGGGCCGAGGCTCGGTGCCTCTCGGATGCTCGGCCAGTTCCGCCGGTCGATGGCCGACGAGCTCGACTACCGCAAGGAAGCCGCCAACCTGGCGCTGTTCAGCAAACTCGCCGAGGACGAGCCGCTGCTGGTGATTCCGGGCGTGGTGGCCGACTACTCGACCGAGTCCGTGCTGACCCTCGACCACATCAGCGGCAAGAAGGTCACCGACGTCACCCCGCTGGGACTGCTCGACATCGACGGGCCGCAACTCTGCCGCCATGGGACACCCGCTGGAGCACTACGACGCCGCCATGCACCGCTCCCTTGACCGGAGCGAGGTCGTCAAACTTCGTCGGGTTCACGACGATGGCCACCTGGGACACCTTGACTCCCTCCTACGTCACCCGGCGGGCCAGCTGATCAGTGGATGTTTGATGACGATCGCGGGGCCGCCGGGGTGGCGACCCCGCGATCGGGAATAGACAGTTGGCTGTCAGAGGTTGCGCTTGACCGCGTCCCCGGCGTCGTCCACGGCGTCCTTGGCGTCGTCGGCCCAGTCGCTGACCGTGTCCTTGGTGTTGTCCCAGGCGTCCGCAACCTTGTCCTTGGTCCCCTCCCAGGCGTCCGCCGTGGCATCCTGGGCGTCGTCGTAGGCGTCGGCAGCCGCGTCCTTGGCGTCATTCACGGCGTCACCCGCGCGATCCCGGGCCTCGCCCGCAGCGTCCTTGACTTCTTCGGCCGCCTGCTTGGCGTTGGCCGAAGCGACCTTGGCCGCGCCGTCGGCCTCCCACTCCGGGTTATCCACGAGGTCGCCGACAGCCTGCTGAGCGTGGCCGAAGGCCTCTTCGGTTGGAGATCTTGTCCATGAGTCCCATGATGTTTCCTCCTCGGTAGGTGGGCCGTGGCCCCTGGTTGTGGGGCCTTCGGCCCCTTTTGGCTGAGCACGAAACTATGCAGCGGACTACCCGGGTGAAAGGGTCCGCCGGGGTCCTGCATGCCGGCAGCCGACGAGATGGGGGTCAACCCCCACGTCGCGTTTTGCCCCCGTCGCTGCTCGCCTCAGTGCGGCCGTGGCCGGAGCCCGTCAAGGTACAGGGCCCCACCTGCACGACCACTCGATAAGCGTCGCCCCCGTGCCGAGCAGGGCGACGATCATGCGGAACGAGGGGCGCTCGTATTGGGCCGCTGTGTGGAGCGGGGCGACGGGAATCGAACCCGCACTGTCAGCTTGGGAA
>CAYVOW010000014.1:0-39843 GCA_964453585.1 uncultured Micropruina sp. | reverse complement strand
GGACGTAGACCAGGGAGGAGTCCTTGGTCAGCAGGATCAGCTCGTTGGTCAGCGGCGGCAGGACGATCCGGAACGCCTGCGGAAGCACGATCTTGATCGTCGACATGCTGGCCGGCATGCCCAGCGAGCGGGCGGCCTCGACCTGGCCCTTGGGGACCGCCTGAATGCCGGCCCGGATCGTTTCGGCCATGTAGGCCGCCGCCACCAGGCCGAGTGCGATCCATACGGTGCCGTAGGGGTCGAACGGGATAATCGCGCCCGGGAAGGCCAGCGGCAACAGGCCGAATGCCATGAAGACGATGATCGCGGGGACGCCGCGGAAGAACTCGATGTAAAGGCCGGCCAGCCATCGGTTCGCAGCGACGCTGGACAACCGCATCAGCGCCAGCACGGTGCCCAGGGCCAGACCGAAGATGAACGCGCCGATGGTGTACACGATGGTGTTCATCAGCGCAGTCACCCAGGCGCCACCGAACGTCCGGGCGACGATGTCCGGGCGCAGGAATACCCGCTGCAACTGCCCGCCATCGGCGAACAGGACGACAAGAAGTGCGGCCAGCCCGAGCAGGCCGTACTGGAGCCATCGCAGGCGTTGGGCGCGCTTGCGTGGCGAAGGTTTGCGACGCGGTGCGTCGACGGTGGTGGTGCTCATCCACACTCCTCAGCGGTCGGACGAATCGAAGTCGTGCCTGGATAGCAGACTGCCCGCGCCCTGTGAACGATGGACGCGGGCAGCCCGGACGATGCGGGATCAGGCCGGAGGCTCGGCGTTGAACCACTTCTTGTAGACGGTGGCGTAGCTGCCGTCGGCCTTGGCCGCCTTCAGCACGTCGTTGATCGCGGTTGCCATGGCGGTGTTGCCCTGAGCGACGAGGATGCCGTACTGCTCACCGGTGTCGAACTCCTTGACCACCTTGGTGGTCGGGTTGTCCTTGGCGTAGTCGTAGACCACGCCGTTGTCGTTGACGGCGCCGGCGATCGTCCCCGCCTGAACGGCGGCCAGCTCGCTGGGCATGTCGTCGAACACCTTGATGGTGTAGCCGTTGGCGTCCTTGTTCTTCTCGGCGTAAATCTGGCCGGTGGTGTCGGTCTGGACGCCGATCACCTTGCCACTGAGGCCGGCCAGGTCGGTGATGCCGGAGTCGGCCTTGACCAGCAGGGCCTGGTTGGCGGTGAAGTACGGGTCGGAGAAGAGGACGGCCTTCTTGCGCTCGTCGGTGATCGTCACCGCGGCGGCGGCGGCGTCACACTTCTTGGCGGCGAAGACCGCGCCCGAGGTGATCTGGTCGAAGGGGATGTCGACGATCTCCTGGGTGACGCCTAGCTTCTTGGCGACCAGGTCCATGATGTCGACGTCGAAGCCGATCACCTTGCTGGCGTCGTCCTTGTACTGGAACGGCTTGTAGGACAGGTGGGTGCAGACCAGCAGCGTGCCCGACTTGACCAGGGTCGGTCCGGCGGCGGCCGAGGTGCTGCCTGCCGGGGCAGCGGTGGTGGTGCTTGAGTAGTTGGCGCAGGCGGACAACGCCACGGTGGTCAGGGCGGCCATCCCCGCGAGGGCCGCGCGCTTGAACATCGACTTCACAGTTCTCCTTAGATCGAGAAATCTTGTCGAATCTTGGCACCGCCCACCCTTGACAGCAAGACATACCCCTTGTTGAGACCCAGTCGTGACCCGATCGACCCCTGGCGAGCGGATTCAGTGGCTGGTCGAGCCCTCGCATGGGTTCGACCGGGCCGTGCGGACCGCGAGTTGGGCCGTCGACGGCCCCCGCATCACCTTGGACACCTCGGCCCGGCGTCGCACCGGCGAATAGGCCGACCGCAGTGTCCGAGATCGAAGGGAGCCGCCGATGTCCGCCACCCCAACCCGAGCGTCCAACCACGCGGGCCTGCTGAGTATGCGTGGTCGCGATCCGCATGAGGGCCACCGGGCCGCCACCCCCCTGGAGTTGCTGCTGGACCTGACCTTCGTCGTCGCCTTCGGGGTGGCCGGCGAGCAGTTCGCCCACCTGGTCGCCGACAACCACGTGGCCGAAGGGATGGCCGGCTTCACCTTCGCCGCCTTCGCGATCATCTGGGCGTGGATCAACTTCACCTGGTTCGCGTCCGCCTTCGACTGCGACGACTGGCTGTTACCGGTTGACCACCATGCTGCAGATGGTCGGCGTCACCATCCTCGCCCTCGGCCTGCCTGACATGTTCCACTCCATCGGCTCGGAGCACCTCGACAACCGGGTGATGGTTAGCGGCTACGTGGTGATGCGGGTGGCCATGATCATCCAGTGGGGACGGGTGGCCCTCACCAATCCCACTTACCGCCGCACCGCGATCACCTACCTGGTCACACTCTTGGTCGCTCAGGTGGGCTGGGTGCTGCTGGCTGGTTAGACACCTCGCTCCAGGTGGCGATGATTGCGGCGGTGGTCCTGATGGCGATCGAGATGCTGGGCCCGCTGCTCGCCGAGACTCGCAAGGAGCCCACCCCGTGGCACCCCCCCACCACATCGCCGAGCGGTACGGCCTGCTGGCCATCATCACCCTCGGCGAAGGGGTGATCGGGACGGTCGCCTCGGTCGGTGCGGTGGTCGCCGAGCACGGCTGGTCGACCGAGGCGGTGCTGGTGGTGGTGGCTGGGATCGGGCTGACCTTCGCGATGTGGTGGCTCTACTTCGCCGTCCCGTTCGGTGACCTGTTGCACCGGCATCGGGAGCGCTCTTTCCTGTTCGGCTACGGCCACCTGCCGGTATTCATGGCGATCGCGGCCGTCGGTGCCGGACTGCACGTGGCGGCCTACGTGGTGGAGGGGAAGGCCAAGATCGGCGACACCACCGCGGTGGCGTCGGTGGCGATGCCGGTGATGGTCTTCTTCGTGATCGGGTTCGTCCTGCGCAGCGTGATGTCGGGACGCTGGGACGGCTGGGTGATGGGCATCGGCCTGGTCACCCTGGCGGTGCTGGGGCTGTCCATTTTCTTGACCAACGTCGGAGTGTCGATGGGGCTTTGTCTGGTGGTCGCGATGCTGGCGCCGATGATCTCGGTGGCCGGTTTCGAGGTGATCCGCCTGAACCACCCTGAGAAGTTCATCGAGACGTCATGACCTGGGTCACGCCCGTCTCCCTGGTCGGCGAGGGCGTCCGCCTCGACCCCCTGGTCGCGCAGGACGCCCGCGCGCTGGCGGTCGCAGCCGTCGACGGGGAACTCTGGAACCTCTGGTTCACCTCGGTGCCGCATCCGGCCCGGATCGAGCAGTTCGTCGCGGAGCGCCTGGCGCAGCAGGCCGAGGGCAGCTGGGTGCCTTTTGTCGTCCGGGCGGGAGGGAGGGTCGTGGGCCAGACCAACTACCTGCACCTGGACCCCGTCAACCGGCGCCTGGAGATCGGCGGCACCTGGTACGCCGCCAGCGTCCAGCGAACCGGCGTCAACACCGAGACCAAGCTGCTGCATCTGGAGCACGCCTTCGAGGCACTGGACTGCCTGGCCGTGGAGTTCCGCACCCATCACGCCAACACCCGTAGTCAAGCCGCGATCGAGCGGCTTGGGGCGCATCGCGACGGGGTGTTGCGGAAGCACCTGATCATGCCGGACGGCCACGTCCGCGACACGGTGGTGTACTCGATCCTCGACACCGAATGGCCGGACGTTAAGGCGCGGCTGCGCACTCGGTTGGAGCGCGGCTGACCCCGGCGTCGCCCGACCGTGGAACTCTCGCAGCGCTGAACGCGTCAAAATGGCCCAATCGGCCCCTGTTGTGACCTTCAGCGCTGTCAGAGTTCCACAAGTTGAACCCGACCGGCCTGCCAGCACCCCTCCTCCTGCACGCCAGCAGCCTCGCGGATCTGCCGGGCGGCGCATGACTCGAACGCCTCAGGGGTGCTCAGAGAGCGCGAAGGGCTGCTTCGAAGTCGCCGACGAGTGCGCGCGCCTGCCCGACGGTGATGTGACCGGCGTCCTTGAACCTGACGAGTGCGCCATCCATGGTCGTGCACACGTCCGGACACAGTTCCTGCCAGGGGTCATAAACGGAGACCCCGTAGCGAGCCGCAGTGGCGAAGAGCGCCTCGCGCGCTGCCCCCTGCCGGGTCTCAACGTCGAACCGGGGCACCACTTCGTTGCAGCCATCGCCCCAGAGAAACCGGACCACACTGCAGGTGGGAGATTGAAGCCGGGGAATGGTGGCCACCAGCAACACCTGGTGCCCCGCTTCTTGAGCCCTCTCAATGGTCAGCGCGAGTGACTTTCGAAAAACCGCGAGACGTCCTTCAGCACTCACAGTCAGGTCCCCACCCGGCAGCCCAACGGCGTCGTCCAGTTCCCCGGTCCAGTAACGGTCGCTGGTCGCGATCACCACGACGCCTGGCGTGAGGGACGCCAAGGCCGAGAGGGTGCCGCGGACGTAGGCCGAGCACGCCTCATTACGATCCGGAGACCACGAACGTCTGACATAGCGGATCTCCACGAACGGACATCCGTTCGAGGTGGCAATGGTCAACGGGCGCCCGAGAGTCTCCGTTGCGCCAAGGACAGCCTCGGTGAACTGGTCGGCATTGGAATCTCCCACCAGGTAGGTGGGCCGCCCCTTCGAGGTGGCATTCCAACTGCACAACTCACCCGCCTGTCCCAGCGGTCTGCCGAGATCGCAACCCCGCTGAAAACCGAGGTGGTCGACCACGACCTGCTTCTGGCGGCTATCGACTGCCGGCATCCAGTAGTTGGCGCGCGCGGCCACCAACGCCAACGCCGAGATCGCAACCGGGGGGACCACAACCAGGGCCACCAGCAAAGCCAGGGACCGTCTCGACGGCGGGCTCCAGGCGCGGAGGGGCTGTTCCAGCCATCGAAACGAGAGGTAGGCAGGGAGCAACGACAAGACAGCCGCAACCACCGGCGTCCAGGGGGCGGGACTGAGGTAACGGCCGAGGACGATCATCGGCCAGTGCCACAGGTACAACGAGTAAGACCAGTCGCCCACCGTGACCAGCGGCCCCGCGGACAGCAGGCGGGAAACGGCCCCGTCACCGCTCAGCCCACCGATGATCACCGCGCTCGTCCCGACGACCGGTAACAGGGTCCAGGCGCTTGGATATCGCACACCCTCGTGGATCAGCCAGCACGAAGCGGCGATCATCGTCAGTCCGCCCCAGCCAAGGAGCCCTCGGATCGGGGGCGAGGGCGCCCAACCGCGCGAAGGCACGATGGCAACCAGGACACCCGCTCCAAACTCCCAGAAGCGCAGGAGCGGACTGTAGAAACCCAGCCAGGTCGAATCCATCCAGGATGATCGGGTGGCCCCGTAGAGGGTGGCGGCAAGCAGCAGGCCCGAACAGATCGCAACCGCCAGCCACACCGCTCGGCGACCACTGGCTGATGGTAGGTTTCGCGTCCATCGCCAAGCGATCAGGATCAAGGTCGGGAACGCGAGGTAGAACTGCTCCTCCACCGAGAGCGACCAGGTGTGGAGAAGTGGATTCTCCCCAGCGGCGGCGTCGAAGTAGCCGCCGGTCGTTTCGGCGATCACAACGTTGGCGATCAGGGCGATCGCGCCCAGTGCTGTGACCGGCGCGGTGGTTGAGGAGTTCAGCGGCCCAACCAGCGCTGTCACAATCACCACCACCACCAAGACGGTCGCTAGCGCTGGGGTAAGTCGTTTGAAGCGCCTGAGATAAAAGCGTCCCAGGCGGAGATTGCCGTCGCGATCCCATTCCCGCTGCAGCATCGTGGTAATCACGAAACCCGAGATGACGAAGAACACGTCGACGCCGACGAAGCCGCCCGGCAGTGGGAGGCCAGCGTGAAAAGCGACGACCACGCCGACAGCGATGGCGCGAAGCCCCTGAATGTCGAGCCGTCGAGCCTCACGGATGGGCGGAATAACTTGTGCAGTCTTCACAGCTCACCCGCCCCCACAGCGGTGAATGGTAGCCGAGGCATCACCTTGGGCGGCAGCCGTCCCGTGCCATCCATAGGCGCCCGGCTTAGTGGAACTGCTCCTGCTCCTCGACCAGGTGCAGGTCGTTCTCCAGCCGGCCTTCCTTGTCGACCCGACTGGCCCGGACCCGCGACCAGACCACACCGCCGAAGGCGATCACCATCGCCGCGGTCGCGATCGCGATTCGCACCGGATGGTTGGCGCCGGCGCCGACCGACAGCGCGACGATCGCCGGGGCGATCAGCACCGCGACCAGGTTCATCACCTTGATCAGCGGGTTGATGGCCGGTCCGGCGGTGTCCTTGAACGGGTCGCCGACGGTGTCACCGATCACCGTGGCGGCGTGGGCGGCGGAGTGTTTGCCGCCGTAGGCCCCGTCCTCGACCAGCTTCTTGGCGTTGTCCCAGGCACCGCCGGAGTTGGCCAGGAAGACCGCCATCAGCACGCCGGCCACGATCGCCCCGCCGAGGAAGCCGGCCAACGGTCCGACGCCGAGACCGAAGCCGACCGCGATCGGGGCGGAGGCGGCCAGCAGGCCCGGGGTTGCCAGCTCGCGCAGCGAGTCGCGGGTGCAGATGTCGACGACCTTGCCGTACTCGGGACGCCCCTCGCCGGTCATAATCCCGGGGATCTCCCGGAACTGGCGTCGCACCTCGAAGACGATCGCTCCGGCCGCGCGGGTGACCGCGTCGATGGCTAGGCCGGAGAAGAGGAAGACGGTGGCCGCGCCGAGGATCACTCCGACCAGGGTGATCGGCGACACGATCTCGTAGGTCATCATCGAGGCCACGATCGGGTGCACGTCGGACGCCTTGGGCGCCAGCTCGGCCAGCGAGTGGTTCACCGCGTCGGTGTAGGAGCCGAACAGCGCGGTGGCGGCCAGGACGGCGGTGGCGATCGCGATGCCCTTGGTGATCGCCTTGGTGGTGTTGCCGTCGGCGTCCAGCGCGGTCAGGATCGCCTCGCCGGTCTCGTCCACGTCGCGGCTCATCACCGCGATCCCCTGGGCGTTGTCGGAGACCGGGCCGAAGGTGTCCATGGCCACGATCACGCCGACCGTGGTCAACAGCCCGCAGCCGGCCAGGGCGATCAGGAACAGCGACAGAATGACCGAGCCACCCGACAGCAGGAACACCCCGCAGATCGCCGCGGCAATGATGCCGGCGGTGTAGACGGCCGACTCGAAGCCGACTCCGACCCCGGACAAGACGACCGTGGCCGGGCCGGTCAGTGACGTCCGGGCGACGTGCAGGGTGGGCGAGGAGTCGGTGCCGGTGAAGTAGCCGGTCAGCCACAAGATGATCCCGGCCAGCACCACGCCGATGGCGACCGCCGCCGAAGCGGTCAACCGCGGGTCCCCGGGCAAGGTGGCCACGGCGGCCGGAACACCGGGCAGGGCGGCGAAGCTTGCCGGAAGGTAGAGGAAGGCCGCCACGGCGGCCAGCACGGCGCCGGCGCCGGCGGAGATGTAGAAGCCGCGGTTGATCGCGGTCAGCCCCGACTCCGACCCGCGGATCCGGGTAATGGCCACGCCCATCGCCGCAGTCAGGGCCCCGATGGCCGGGACGAGCAGCGGGAAGACCAGGCCCTGCTCGCCGAAAGCGGCCTTGCCCAGGATCAGCGCCGCCACCAGGGTGACTGCGTAGGACTCGAACAGGTCGGCCGCCATCCCGGCGCAATCGCCGACGTTGTCGCCGACGTTGTCGGCGATGGTGGCGGCGTTGCGCGGGTCGTCCTCGGGAATCGAGTGCTCCACCTTGCCGACCAGGTCCGCCCCCACGTCCGCGGCCTTGGTGAAGATGCCGCCGCCGACCCGCATGAACATGGCCAGCATGGCGGCTCCGAAACCGAAGCCCTCCAACACCGAGGGCGCCTGCTCCCGGTAAATCAGGACGACCACAGCGGCGCCGAGCAGGCCGAGGCCGACCACGCTCATCCCGACCACACCACCGGTGCGGAAGGCGATCGAAGCCCCGTGGGCGCGTCCGTCAGGCTTGGTCGCGGCAGCCGCGACCCGGACGTTGGCGCGCACCGCGAGCCACATTCCCAGATAGCCGATTGCCGCCGAGAACCCCGCGCCGACCAGGAAGAAGATCGATCGTCCGGCCTTGATCGAGAGGTCGCCGGGGAGCAGGAAAAGCAGCCCGAAGGCCAGAACCGCGAACACCCCAAGGGTGCGGAATTGCCGGTTGAGGTAGGCGGCGGCGCCTTCTTGGACGGCTTGGGCGATCGACCGCATCCGGTCGGTGCCCTCGCTCTCGCCCAGCACCTGGCGGCGCAGCACGACCGCATAACCCAAGCTGAGCACCGCAATGACGGCAATCACCCCGACGATCGTCACGCTGGTGGTGCCCAACGACAGCATGCATCCTCCTTGACGCCCGGTTCGTGGCCGGACAGGTGTCGCCCGGTGGGGCGGATTTCGAGGAGTCTACGGGCGCGCTCATGGTGATGGGTACCCACCGCCGGGCCACAGCAGTGGTTATTAACCTCGGTGTGGGGTGCTGGTCACCGGTCCTCGACCCGTACCGCCTCACACCCGGATCACGCCTTGAACCGGGAAGTCCTCCAGGTGTACGGACTCTCGGGACGCAGCCTCAGCGCAGGATGTCGAAGGCCTGCAGCCGACGCCGGTCGGCCTTGGACGCCGAGGCCTGCAGCGCCAGCAGTTCGGCGTAGATCCCCTCCGTCCGGGCCAGATCGTCGGGAGCGCCGATCTCGTCCACCCGGCCGTTCTTCAGCGTCACGATGCGGTCGACCGCGCTGATCGTGGACAGCCGGTGGGCGACGATCAGGGTGGTCCGGTCGGCCATCAGCGCCTCAAGGCCCTGCTGGACCAGCCGCTCCGACTTGGAGTCAAGCGAACTGGTGGCCTCGTCCAAGATCAGGATCGGGGCGTCCTTGAGCATCGCCCGAGCGATCGCGATCCGCTGCTTCTGCCCACCGGACAACTTCACCCCGCGCTCCCCGATCTGGGCGTCGTAGCCGTCGGCGAAACCGACGATGAAGTCGTGGGCGTTGGCGCGGCGGGCCACCTCCTCGATCTGAGCGCGGGTGGCCTGAGGACTGCCATAGGAGATGTTCTCGGCGATCGTCCCGGAGAACAGCGACGCGTCCTGGAAGACGACGCCGACCTGGGAGCGGAGAGCGGCCAGCCCCAAGGACTCCGCGTCCCGCCCGAACACCCGGACGGCTCCCGCGTCCGGTTGGTAGAGCCCCAGCAACAGGCTCATCAGCGTGGTCTTGCCGCCGCCGGACTCGCCGACGAAGGCGATCCGCTCCCCTGGCTGGACGGCGAAGCTGATGTCGGCCAGCACCTGCTCGCCGCCCTGGTAGCCGAAGCTGACCCGGTCGAACTCCAGCACGGGGCCGGCCGCCGGCTGGGGTCCCGCGATCACCCCGGAGTCGAGGTCGACCGGCTCCTCCGGTTCGGCCATGACCTTGAAGTAGTCCCTGCTGCCGGCGATCGCCTTCTGCAGCGAGTCGACCAGGAAGCTCATCCCCATCACCGGCTGCCGGGCCATGCCGACCAACTGCACCAGCAGCACCAGTTGCCCGACGGTGAAGCGGCCTTCGAAGGTCTGGACAAAGATGATCAGGTAGACCCCGAAGAAGATCAGGGTGAGCGCGCCGCGGCGAGAGATGTCCATCAGGTGCCACCACCGCGACTGCCGCCGGGTCAGCCCGATGGTGGCGGCGTGCTCGTCGTGGAAGTGGTCGAGCTCTCGGCGCTCCCGGCGGTAGCTCTTGACCACCCGGATCTGCCCGATCACCTCGGCGAACCGGCCGCCCGCCACGTCGAAGTGGGCGTTCTTCTGGCCCTCCAGGTTCTGCCACCGCTTGGAGGTGATCGCGGTCAGCCAGGTGAAGATCGGATAAATCAGCAGCAGCAGCACCGTCAACCAGAGGCTGTAGGTCGCGCTGATCACCAACACCGCCCCGACCGTGATCAGCATCGGGAAGAAGCTGTTGGCGAACATGTTCAGGAAGCCGGTGGTTTCGGTGATCGAGCGCTGCAACCGGTTGACGATCGTCCCGGTTAGTTCGGAGTCGAAGTAGCGCTGCGGCAGCCGCAGCAGCTTGGCGAAGTAGCGGTCGGACAGGATCGTCCGCAGCCGAACGGCCATGGTGTCGCCGAGGTAGCCACCCCAGTTGGAGATCAGCGTGTTGGCCAGATCCGTGGCCAGCAGCGCCACCGCGAGCCAGACGATCAGCTGCAGGCTGGCGCCGCCGCCCCCGGTGGTCGCGGCCACGACCTGATCGGTCACGGCGGCGATGATGAACGGGGTCAGCAGGGTGGTGGTGGCGACCAGGACCGAGGCGACCACGATCCCGAGGTAGAGCGGCCACAACTCACGAGCCACCCCTAGCAGGCGGACGATACTTCGCACCGGCTCAGCCTAAGCGCGGACGACGACGGCGCCCGACCCTGGAATCGCCACTCCACAGCCGCCATAAGGACGCGGAGGTACATATCGACGCTCTGGGGTGGCGATTCCAGGGCCCTCCGCCCCTGACGCCACCCGGCGGGGGCCTACTCCTGGTCCGCCAGCGCTGCGCGGATCGCGGCGGCGTAGCCGGCTGCCTCGCCCTCGGCGTACTTCGTCCGCGGCCAGAAGAACCCGCGCAGCCCGTCGCCCTTGCGGCGCGGCACGACGTGGACGTGCAGATGCGGCACCGATTGACTGATCACGTTGTTGATCGCCACGAAACTGCCCTCAGCGCCCACCGCCGGACCGAGCGCGGCCGCGATCCGCTGGGCCGCCGTCAGCAACGGCTGCATCAAGGGGCCGGGCAGGGCGAGCAAGGTGTCGACGTGCGCCACCGGGCAGACCAGCACGTGTCCCTTGAACACCGGACGGTGATCGAGGAAGGCGATCACCTGATCGGTCCGCAGCACGACCTCGGCTTCGACCTCTCCCGCCACCAGCGCGCACACCAGATCCATGAGCCGAGTGTCCCAGGCCAGCCCTCCCGATCGCGCGGGGCGGGGTCTGCGCGGCTGCCGAGTTCGCTGGGCGCTGCGCCACCCCTCTCGCGCGGGGCGGGGAGTTGCGGGTTCCGTGACTAAGCCGCCAGGCTCGTCCCCATGCCGCTGATCCGTCCCCTGACCCCCGCCGATGAAGACGCAGCCCTGACCCTGATCGTGGCCCAGCAGTCCGATCCGACCCGAGCCTGCCCATACGTGGGCACCGATCGCGACGGCATCCTGGCGGAGTTGGACGCCTTGGAGGTGCCCTGGCGCGACAACGCGCTGGTCGCCGAGCAGGATGGGCGCCTGATCGGCGTCACCGTCACCGACTACGACGACGAGCTTGGCCGCAGCTGGATCCACGGACCGTGGGTCGACGGCGATTGGCTGGCCACGGCTCGTCCGCTGCTTGAGGCGGCGATCGAGGCCACTCCGGACGAGGTGACCCAGCACGAGATCAGCAGCGACCCGGCCCATCTGGAGATGGCTGAGCTTGCCGCCGAGCGCGGCTGGCGGCGCTCAGTGGTGAACCTGATCTACGTGCTGGCCGAGGCCGACGCAGAGGATTGGCCGGCGCCCGACCAGCGGGTCCGGCTGCCCGAGCCCAGCGACCAGGCAGCCGTCGAGCCGCTGCACGACCGGGAGTTCCCCAACACCTACGCTCCCATGGGCAGACTCCTGGCCGACGCCGCCGCCGGCACGGCAATCGTCCGGGTGATCGAGGACGAGGGAACCGTCCGCGGGTACGCGGCGGGTCAGGTGCAAGGCGACGGCAGCGGCTACCTGGACTTCATCGCCGTCGACCCGGAGGCTCGGGGCCGCGGCCTGGGTGCGGGGCTGCTGATCGCGATCGGACGAGCGATCATCGACGCCTCAGGAAAGCGGGACGTGAACCTCACCGTCCAGGAGCATCGGAGCGGGGCGATCGCCCTCTACGAGCGGCTGGGCTACCGGCGGGAGGGGGCCCTGGTCGGCTACAGCTCTCCCCCGGCGCAGCCCGAACCAGCAGCTCAGAGCTGACCCGAGGGCCAGGCCGAACAGCAGCGGCCCCGAGCCGATGGTGGCGACCAGCCACGGAGCGGACGCGGCCCCCACCAGCGCGGCGCCGATCATCGCAGTGTCCGCCAGGGCCAGCGCCAGTGACCGGTAACGCTCGGGGGCGGCGTTCTGCAGGACCCGGGTGGTCTCACACTCGACCAGGGTGCTCCCCACGCCCAGCAGGAGTAGGGGAACCAGCGCGACCTGCCAGGTCGGGCTGACCAGCAGGGCGAGCAGCGGAACCGCGGTGGCCACTACCGCCACCTGGGCCGGACGTCCTCGGCCCCGGATCAGCCGGACGGCGAGCGGGGTCAGCAAGGCACCGAAGCCGAGGGCGGCGGTGGCATAACCGAACTCGGCCGCGCCGGCGAACCAGGACTGCTCGGTGATCGCCAGCAGGGCCACCCCGATGGCTCCGAGGACGGCATTGACCGCCATGATGGTCGCGATCGCGCCCACTACCTGAGGCTTCCGGACAATGAGCCGGAGTCCGTCGATCAGTCGGGTTGAGTCGGTCTCGGCAGGGCTCCCGACGGCCACCCGCAACCCCAGCAGCAGCAGGCCCCCAGCAGCCGCCAGCAGCACCGGGACGCCCGCCGCCACCTCGGGTCCGACCCAGCCGAGCAGCAGGCCGCCAACGGCCGGACCGACCACGAAGGCGCTCACCTCGGCGGTGACCAACCACCCCGTCGCCCGGTCGAGCTCACCGCCGGCGGCCGGCAACAACCCGGCCAGCGAGGGGAACGCCGGGGTGCCGAGCGCGACCGCGAGGGTGGCGGCCACGGCCGCTAGCAGCGGCTGATCGGCGACCACGGCGAGGGCGGTGACCAGCAGCGCCGGGACGCGCAGCAGCGTCGAGCCCCGCAGCACCCGCAACCGTCCCCAACGATCCCCAAGCCCGCCGACCAGCCAGGACAGCGCCACGTACGGCGCCATCCGGGCCGCCCCCACCCAGCCGGCCAACGACGGGTCGGCCTCCCAGGTCAGGGCCAGCAGCACCGGCCACGGCATCGCCATGGCCACCGCGCTGAGCGCGTGCGAGGCCAGCAGCCGAATCAGCCGGACGTTCACGGCAACTGCCGGACGATCCGGGTCGGCAGCGGGTCGAACCCGTTGAAACCGGTGGCGTAGCAGGTCGTGTAGGCGCCGGCCGAATGGAACCGCACCAGATCGCCCTCGGCCAGATTGAGCGGCAACTCGACGCTGCGGTACATCACGTCGGTGCTGTCGCAGGTCGGGCCGGCCAACACCGTCGGGCCGGTCGGACCGCCGTCGGCGGAGGTGCTGATCCGGTAGTGGATGGCTTCGTCGAGGGTCTCGACGAGTCCGTTGAACACGCCCGCGTCCAGATAGACCCACCGTCGTCCGCCCCGCCAGGCGACCCCCAGGACGCCAGCCTCCAGCACGCCCGCGTCCGACACCAGGGATCGACCCGGCTCGGCGATGGTGGTCGGCCGCCGCGGCCCGAAGGCGTCGGTCAGGGCCGCCTCGATCACCGCCCCGTACCGGGCCAGCGGCGGGCAGGCGTCGCGATGGTGTCCGGGAAAGCCGCCGCCGAGATCCAGCAGCCAGGGCCGCTCGCCCGAGCGTTCCAGGCAGTCGAAGATGGCCGCACTGGTCCGGATCGGGTCGATCCATCGTTCGGGTTCGCGCTGCTGCGAGCCAACGTGGAAGGCGACCCCAGCCGGCCGCAGCCCCAGCGTCCGCGCCCCCCGCAACAGGTGGACGACCTCCTCGGCGGGGGCGCCGAACTTCCCACTCAGCGGCCAGTCGGAGCCCTCGCCGGTGGTCGACAGGCGGGCCAGCACGGTCGCCCCGGGCGCCTCCTCAGCCACCTTGCGCAGCTCGCCCGGGGAGTCGACCACGAACGTCCGGACGCCGGACGCGTACTCGGCCGCGATCGCCGATCGGGACTGCACCGGGTTCGAGCAGAGCACCTGGGCCCGCCGCGCGCCGGCCTCGAGGGCCGCCCGCGCCTCGGCCGGGCTGGCGACGTCGAACGACACGCCCAGCCGGCAGAGCAGCTCCAACACCAGCGGGTGCGGGTTCGCCTTCACCGCGTAGAACAAAGTGGTGCCGGGCAGGGCCGCGGCCAGCTCGGAGTGCCGCCGCTCAATCACCTCCAGGCAGAGCGACAACGACGGCGTCGACGGGGCGCGCCGAGTGGCGTGACGGACACTGGTGGACAGCACCGCGGTCATGGCACCTCCTTCACGGGATGCCTGCAAGGGGCCGCCCGCGGCTGTTCTGATACACCGCGTGGCGCCTGGAGAGGTCCCTCGGTTGCGGGCCGGCGTGCGGCGCCGCGACTCACCCGCGTCCCCAGGGAAGCCCCGGTCGTCCGATTGGATCGCGCCGCCGGTGGTGATAGGACGTGGGGGTGCCCCCGCGTCCAACCATCCTGGCCTGGCTGGCGACCCTGGCGGTGCTGCTGCTGTCGGCGAACCTCCGGCCGGGTGCGACCTCGCTCGGACCGGTGCTGTCGGAGGTCCAGCAGGCGTTCGGGTTGTCGTCCACGGTCGCGGGGCTGCTCACCGCGCTACCGGGAATCTGCTTCGCGATCTTCGGGGCGGGCGCGGTCTGGGTGGCGTCCCGGACCGGGTTGAACGGCGGACTATTGGTGGCGTCGGTGGCGACCGCGCTCGGCCTGGCGATCCGGGCGTTGTCCGGCGACGTGGGCACGTTCGTGGCGTTCACCGTGCTGGCCTTCGCGGGGATGGCGATCGGCAACGTGCTGGTGCCAGCGTTCATCAAGCGACACTTCCCGAACCGCCCGGCGACCATGATGGCGCTCTACTCAACCGGGCTTGCGGTTGGGGCCACTGTCGGGTCGCTGATCGCCGCCCCCCTGTCGTCGACCGGCCCCGAGGGCTGGCGATTGAGCCTTGGCGTCTGGGGCTGGGTGGCCGCGCTGGCGGCGGTCCCCTGGCTGTGGCTGGCGATCCGGGAGCGGCGGCACCGCAACGCCTCGCACCGGCCGGCGCACGCGTCCCTGCTGGCGGTGGCCGGTTCACCCAAGGCGGTGGCGCTCGGGCTCTTCTTCGGCACCCAGTCGATGCAGGCCTACGTCCAGTTCGGCTGGGTGGCCCAGATGTATCGGGACGGCGGCCTTGGCCAGGCGCAGGCCGGGCTGATGGCGTCCCTGATCGCGTTGCTGGGGATGCCGATGAGCCTGGTCATGCCAGGCCTCGTCGGACGCCTACGCAACCTCAGCTGGCTGGTCGTGGCGTTCGGCGCGCTGCTGGTCGTCGGCTACGCCGGAATTCTGCTGGCACCCACCCACCAGCCGTGGCTGTGGGCGGTCTGTCTGGGCTTGTCAGGGGCCGCTTTCCCGACCGCGCTGGCGCTGATCACCGCCCGCACCCGAGAGCACCGGGTCACCGCCCAACTCTCCGGCTTCACCCAGTCGCTGGGCTATTCGCTGGCGGCGCTGGGCCCGTTCGTGGTGGGTTGGCTGCATGAGCTGTCGGGCGGTTGGACGGTGCCGCTGTTGCTGCTGATGGGCACAGCGGTGGTGATGGTCTGGTCCGGCTTGGTCGCCGCCGCTCCGGGCTACGTGGACGACCAGCTTCCGACCTAGAACTCCCCGAGGCGAGGCGAGGCGCGGTTAGGCTCGGCGGGTGAGCCAACCGTTGCGGATCGCCTTCATTTCGATGCACACCTCGCCTGCCGATCGGCCCGGGTCGGGGGACGCCGGCGGGATGAATGTCGTCGAATGGCACCAGGCGGCGGCGCTGGCCGAGTTGGGCCACCAGGTCGACCTGATCACCCGCCGATCGTCCCCCGACGCGCCGGACTCGCTGGAGATCGCCCCCGGCATCACCCTGCGTCACCTTCCGGCGGGCCCCCCACAACGGCTGGCCAAGAGCGCCATCGACGCCCACATCGCCGAGTTCGCCGCCGGCCTGGCCGACCTGCCACGCTACGACGTCGTCCACTCCCACCACTGGATGTCGGGGGTGGCGGCGTTGCCGGTGGCCCGAAGTTGGGGGGTGCCGCACGTCCAGAGTTTCCACTCCGTCGCTGCCCATCCGGGTTCGTCCCTGCACGAGGGAGAACCGCCCGAGTCGCCCGATCGGGTGCCCGGAGAGGCGCTGGCCGCCCAGGAATCCGATGCGGTCGTGGCGATCAGCGCGGCCGAGGCCAGAACGGTGGTGGAGCGCTGCGGCGGGGACCCGGCGCGGGTGCAGATCATCGCGCCCGGAGTCGACGGGCAGCTCTTCCACCCCGGCCCCGGATCGCTGCCGCCCTACCCCAACGGCTACCTGCTCTTCGCCGCCCGCCTGCAGCCGTTGAAGGGACCAGATCTGGCGATCGCCGCGTTGGCCGAGGTTCCCGAGCAGATCCGGCCGCACCTGCTGGTGGCCGGTGACACCTCGCCCGACTTCGCCGACTACCAGCGGACCCTCGATCAGTTGGTGCTCGACCTCGACCTCGCCGGGTACGTCTCGTTCATTGGGCCGCAGCCACGAGACAGCCTGGCCGACCTGATGCGGGGAGCCCGAATCACCCTGGTTCCCTCCTACTCGGAGACCTTTGGGTTGATTGCGCTGGAGTCCGCGGCGTCCGGCACCCCGGTGATCGCGTCGGCGGCGGGTGGACTGCGGGAGGCGGTCGCCCACGGCGAGACCGGGCAGTTGATGGACTCCCGGCAACCCGAACACTGGGGGATGGCGATCACCCGGCTGCTCACGAAGCGGGGCCTGCTGGAGCGGATGGGGCTGGTGTCGCGGATTCACAGTCGCCGTTTCGATTGGCGCTGGTCGGCTCGCCACCTGGAGGCGCTGTACCAGCAGTTGATCGAGGCCCGCTCGGTCGCCGATCCGCTGGCCGGGGCGGGGCACGTCCTGTTCGCCCACGCCCACCCCGACGACGAAACCCTGGCCACCGGCGCCCTGATCGCAGACCTCGTCGCCCGGGGGGTTCGGGTGTCGGTGCTCACCGCCACCCGCGGCGAGCAGGGTCAGGTCGTGGCCGGTCCGCTGTCGTCGCTGGAGGGAACGCCGGCGCTGATCGCCCACCGCGAGCGGGAACTGGCCGGGGCAGTGGCGGCGCTTGGGGTCAGCCAGCATGCCTTCCTCGGCGAACCCCCGGCCCGGGCCGACGGTCGACCGACGCGTCGGTACCAGGACTCCGGCATGCAGTGGATCACCCCCACCGTCGCTGGGCCCGGGCCCGACGCCGGACCGGACGCCTTCTGCGTCCCGGATCGGGGGGAGGCGGTCGCCGACACCGAAGCGCTGCTGGCGGCCTGGCGTCCGGACGTGGTGGTGTCGTATGACGCGTTGGGCGGTTACGGGCACCCTGACCACGTCCGGATGCACGAGGTGGCCCGGGATGCCGCGGCCGCCTTCGGGGTGCCGTTCGTCGAGGTGGTGTCGATCCCCCGGGACGGTTCGGAGCCCGACGGCGCCAACGTGGCCTGGCTCAGCCTGGGCCAGCACCTGCCCCAGGTGAAGGAGGCGCTGAGTCATCACGCCAGCCAGGTGACCGTGGATGGCCGCGAGGTCGTCCATTCCGGCGGTCAACGGGAGCCGATCCAGCTCCGAACCGGCCTCCGAAGGGGGTAGTCGACCCTCAGTGTTGGATCGTTGTTCGACTACCACGAAACATCCAACATTGGGGAACGCAGGTCGAGTTATCCACAGATCTCCGGTCGGTGACCGGTTTCGGAGGACGGAGTCCGAGGGAAGTGGTGTGCACCCACGTACTCCTGTCTCCGACGACCTCCGTTCGCTCGCCCGCCTCCAAGGCGGGGTCGTGTCCCGAGCTCAACTCCTGCGAGCCGGGGTCTCCGACCAGTCGCGCCGACGGCTGGTCCGTGATGGGCTCGCCCATCCGGTGGTTCCCGGGGTGACCGCGCTGGGCGCCGAGCCCGGGTGGCTCGGACGAGCCTGGACTGGCCTGCTGCTCGGCGGTTCCACGTCAGTCCTGGGGTTGGAAGCTGCCGGCTACCTGCACGGTTTCGTCCGCCAAGAACCGCAGGAGATTGCCGTCTTCGTCGCCCCCGAGGTGGTGCTCAGCCCGCGTCCGGGCTGGCGCTTCTACCGCCGGGAGCGAGTCGGGCGGGGCGAGCCCACCCGGACTCCGGCGGGCGTGACCGCGATTGATCTGTGTGAGCGGACCGACGAAGACGGTGTGACCGCGTTGCTGGCCGACGTGGTCAGCGGCCGCTACTCCACCACCCGTGAACTGCTGGCAGAGGTGGAGGGCCGGAGCCGGGTTGCTCGCCGGCCCCTGCTGCGCGACATCCTGGGGGACGTTGCCGGTGGCTGCCACTCCCCGCTGGAGCGCCACTATGCCCTCAACGTCGAACGGGCCCATGGGCTCCCCGAGGCCGTGCGGCAGGCCCGGGTGGGGGCCCGCCATCGAACAGACGCGCTCTACGACTCCTACCGGCTGCTAGTCGAGCTGGACGGAAAGATTTACCACTCCGGTTCTCGAAGCTTTCATGACCTCACCCGGGATCTGGACCACGCCCAGTTGGGCTTGCACACGGTCCGGCTCGGTTGGTCACACGTCACTGGCGTCGCCAGTTGCCTCACGGCCAGGGCGGTCGGGGGCATGCTGATAGCTCGGGGCTGGGAGGGGCCGATCACCCCTTGCCGCCGCTGCCGACTCATGCCAGCGCGATGACCGCTCCAATGTTGGATCTTTCGTGGTACTCGAACAATGATCCAACATTGAAACTGCCCCGGGTCAGCTGAAGAGCGCCTGACCCACGAACTGGCCGCGCGCGACCCCCGGCGGACAGGCCCACAGCCCCGACCCGATGTGTTGGAGGTACTCCATCATCAGGTCGTTGGCGCTGAGCTTGGTCTGCATCGGGATGTAGTGAGTGCGCGGGTCAGTCACGAAAGCGATGAAGAACAGCCCCGCCGACAGGCGCCCCAACTGGTCGTTGCCGTCGACGTAGTTGTACCCGCGCCGCAGCAACCGGACGCCGTTGTTGTGGTCCGGATGCGCCAACGACACATGGGAGGCCGGGTCGATCAGCGGCACCCCACCTCGTCCGGCGAGCGCGAAGTTCGGCTGATCGAACTCCTTGCCGCCCGACAGGGGCGCACCCTCGGCCTTGGTTCGGCCGACGATCGTCTCCTGCTCGCGCATCGACGATCGGTCCCAGGTCTCGATGATCATGGCGATTTTGCGTGCCACCAGGTAGGAACCGCCGACCAGCCATTCGGCCTTGTCATCGCCCGGTTTGACCCAAACATTGGCATCGACTCCGGCCGTGTCCTCGCCGCGCAGGCCCATCGTGCCGTCCTTGAACCCGAACAGGTTGCGCGGCGTTTCCTGGGCCACCGACGTCGAGGACGTCCGGCCGAAACCCAACTGCGACCAGCGCAGGGACGCCCGGCCGAAGGCGATCCGGGTCAGGTTCCGGATGGCGTGGACGGCCACCTGGGGGTCCTGCGCACACGCCTGGATGCACAGGTCGCCATCGGAGAGCTGGGGGTTCAGCTTGTCCGCCGGGAAGTGCGGCAGCCGACGCAGCGCCGCGGGTTGCCGGGACGCCAGGCCGAACCGGTCCTCGCCGCCGCGGTCGAACAGGGTGGGACCGAACCCGAAGGTGATGGTCAGCCCGGACGCCGGCAGCCCGATCGCCTCGCCGGTGTCGTCCGGCGGGGCGTCGTAGGAACCGCCGAGCGGCCCGATCGGCCCGGCCCCCTGGCCGGTCGTCATCCGGGCGGCCGCGTCGGTCCACTCGCGCAGCAGCGCGATCAGGCCGTCGCGGGTCATCCGCGGATCAACGTCGAAAGCGGCGAAGTGCAGCCGATCCTGGGCGGGTGTGACGATGCCGCCCTGCCGGACGCCGTAGAAGTCGTAGGCCAGGTCGTTGGCCGAGGACGAGGCCGCCGGCTGCTGGCCGCCGAGTGCGAACGCGCCGGCCAAGGAGGACGCGGCGACGGCTCCGACCCCGGCGCTGCCGATCAGGCCTCGCCGGGACAGGCCGCCCCGCGCCAACTCACTCACTTCAGAACCGCCGCCGCCATCTTCGACAGCGGCTCGGCCAGCGAGTTCACCGCGTCCGCCAACTCCTTCACCTGCGCCGGGGTCAGCTTGTCGTAGGTGACGAACCCGTCGCCGCTGCGCTGCGCGTCGAGCAGCTTCTGCAGGTGCTCGAACTCGGCGGCGATGGTGGTATCCAGGGCCGGATTCTTCTTCTGCAGCAGCGGACGAAGCCCCTCCCAGGCCACCCGGGCGCCGTCGATGTTGGCCTGGAAGTCCCACAGGTCGGTCCGCGACCAGTACTCCTCCTCACCGGTCACCTTGCCCGTGGCCACTTCGTCCAGCAGCCCCTTGGCGCCGTTAGCGATGTCGGAGGCGTTGAAGGTCATCTCCTGGACGCGGGTGTGCAGCTCCTTGGTGTCGGCGACCAGCTGGTCGGCGATCTTGGCCCGTTCGGCCGCCGTCATCGGCTGGTAGTTCTTGGCCCGAGCCGGCCACAGGTCCTTCTCCAGGCGATGCCAGCCGGTAAACGCCTGACCCTCCTCGAGGTCGGCCTCCCGGGCGTCCATCCGCGGGTCAAGGTCACCAAACGACTCGGCCACCGTCTCGACCCGCTCCCAGTGCACGCGGGCCGGGGCGTACAACGCGCGCGCCTCATCGTCCTGGCCCGCCTTGACCAGGGCGGCGAACTGTTCGGTCTTGGTGACGAGCGCACCAATCTGGTCGCGGACGTAGGCGCCGTACAGCTTGTCGGCCTCGGCCACCAGCGCCGCATCGTCGCCGACTGGTCCCACCGGCTGGCCGGAATCGGTCACGGTGAACGGGGCTTTGATGCCCTCGCCGAGCATCCCGGGCTTGCAGGAGGTGACGTAGTCGCCAGGGGCGGCCGAGAGCACCAACTCGCGGGTCAGCCCCGGTCCGATGTTCTCCACCTCGGCGACGATCCTCAGGCCGTCGGACGCGAGCAGGTAGAACTCGGTGACCTGGGCGCCGCCATTGGTGACCGCGAAGGTCAACGTCCCGGAGGGGGCGGTGGTGGCGCTCAGCTCACAGGCGCTGTCGGTCGAGGTGACGGTCAGCTGCCGAGCATCACCCGCCGACGGGGTCGTCCGCGCATTGTCGGTGCAGGCGGACAGGCTGATCGCCGCCGCCGTGAGCACGGCGGCGTAAGCAAGGGACTTCACGAATTGGCTCCTACGAGGGGACGAGCGGGGGCGGGTGCCGGGGCGGCGGGCGCTGCCACGCGGCGGAAGAAGAAGAAGCTGACGGGCAGGACGTAGGCCCACCACACGATCACCTCGAGCACGGTGGCCGCCGGCGAGAAGTTGAAGATGCCCTTGAGGAGGGTGCCGAGCACCCCGGCCGGGGCGATCCAGGCGGACACGTCATAGGCCAGGGTGTTCAGGCCCGGCAGGAAGCGCGCCTCCTGCAGGTCGTGAACCCCGTAGGCGAGGACGCCCGCGGCGACCACGATCAGGAAGGCACCGGTCCAGCTGAAGAACTTGCTCAGATTGATCTTGATCGCGCCGCGGTAGATCCAGTAGCCGAGCATCGCCGCGATCGCCAGGCCGGTCAACGCGCTGAGCAGCGGAGTGAGCGTCGACCCCGCGGTCTGCGCGGCGGCCTGGGTGGCGGCCCAGATGAACAGCGCGGTCTCCAAACCCTCGCGGCCAACGGCCAGCAGCGCGATCACGGCTACCGTCACCTTGCTGCCGTCGGCGGCGTCGATCCGGCCGCGCAACTCGCCGGCCATACCGCGAGCCGCCTTGGCCATCCAGAAGATCATCCAGGTGACGAAACCGACCGCGACGATGCTGAGGGTGCCGCCGATCAGTTCCTGCGCCTCGAAGGTGAGGCCCTTGGGGCCGAAGGTCAACAGCGCACCGAAGCCGAACGAGATCGCGACGGCGGTGGCGACGCCCAACCAGATCTGCGGCAGCAGGTGGCGGCGATCGGTCTTGACCAGATAGGCGACCAGGATGCTGACCACCAGGGACGCCTCCAGTCCCTCGCGCAGTCCAATCAGCAGGTTGCCGAGCATGTCGCCTCCATTCGCTTAGGTAAGGCTTGCCTAAGTCTTGTCGGTCGATCGGGTTTTCGCAACTGTGATGTTTCCTATTTCGCTTCGTGGACGCCCCGGCAGCTCAGGCGTCCCGGAGTTCCCGGAAGCGCCCCTCAAGTCCCCTGGAATCGCCATCCAGGAGCCCCGTTAAGGCGTCCTGCGTCCCTATGGCGGCTGTGGAGTGGAGTTTCCAGGGCAGACCCCTGCAGCTCACCCCGGATCTCAGCCCAGGTGACAGACTCGCCCCGTGCCCACCACCACCCGCCTGCCACCCGAACCGGTGCTGCTGGTGATCCTGGCCGGGCTCGGCATGGTCGGGCCGTTCTCGATCGACACGATCTTCCCGGCGTTCACCCTGATGGAGGCCTCCCTTGGGGTCTCCGGGATCGCGCTCCAGCAGCTGATCAGCGTCTACCTGCTGTCGTTCGCGGTGATGTCGCTGCTCCATGGCCCGGTCTCTGACGCGCTGGGCCGCAAGCCGGTGATCCTGGCCGGCTCGGCGCTGTTCGTGGCGTCCTCGATCGCGTGCGCCCTGGCCCCCAACCTGGCCTGGCTCCTTGTCGGCCGGGCCGTCCAAGGCCTCAGCGCCGGTGCCGGCCAGATCATCAGCCGGGCTATGGTCCGCGACGTGTTCGCCAACGATCGGGCGCAGCGGGTGATGGCCCACATCGCAATGATCTTCGGATTGGCTCCCGCACTGGCCCCGATCGTCGGCGGCTGGTTGCTCAACGTCGGCGACTGGCGGTCGATCTTCTGGTTCTTGGCCGCCTACGGAGCGCTGCTGCTGGCGATGGTGTGGCTGCTGCTGCCCGAGACCCACCCCGCCGAACTCCGGACGCCACTGAAGCTCGGCCCCCTGTCGAGCAGCCTGTGGGCGGTCGCCGCCGATCGAAACGGGCGCAGACTTGCATTCACCGGCATGTTCAACTTCGCTGGAATGTTCGCCTACATCTCAGCGGCGTCGATCTTCGTGGTGACCCTGCTGGGCAAGGGAGATCAGGACTTCTGGATCCTCTTCGTGCCGATGATCTCCGGAATCGTGATCGGGTCCTGGGTGGCGGGACGACTGGCCGGCCGGATGAGCGGCCGCCGACTGGCCACCCTGGGCTACCTGGTCAGCATCGTTGGCGCCGTGATCAACCTGGTGATCACCCTTGTCCCGGCGACGGCCACCCTCCCGTGGGTGGTGGTGATGCTGCCGGTCTACTCGTTCGGCATCGCCCTCGCCTTCCCGATCCTGACCCTGGCGATGCTCGACCTCTTCCCGACCAACCGGGGTGCGGCGTCATCGGTGCAGAGCTTCGTCTCGCTGGTGGCCAACGCCCTGCTGGCCGGAGTGGTGGCGCCGCTGGTGGCCACCTCGCTGTGGAGCCTCGCGCTCACCTCGCTGCTCCTCACCCTGGTCGCCTGGGTGTTGTGGTTGCGCCACCTGGCCGCCACCCGCACCGAGCCGCTGGCACCCCCCGAGCCCGGACAGTTCGAGCCGACCGACGAGCTGTAGCCACTGTTCTCGGCCTGCGCCCTGGGGCACGATGAGCCATGACCACTGGGATCGCCCTCACCACCGTCACCCTCGGCGCGTCCGATCCCGAACGGCTGGCCCGCTTCTACGCCAAGCTGCTCGGCTGGGAACTCGGACCCGTCGACGACCAAACCTGGATCCCGCTGCGCAACCCTGAGGGCGGGATCGGCCTGGCCTTCCAGGTGGAGCCCAGCCACCGACCGCCGGTCTGGCCGCAGCGCGACGATGTCCAGCAGATGCAGGCGCACCTGGAGATCAGGGTGGACGATCTGCAACACGGCCTCGCCCACGCGCTGCACTGCGGTGCCACCATGGCGTCCTTCCAGCCGCAACCGGACGTCAGGGTCTGCCTGGACCCCGCGGGGCACCCGTTCTGTCTGTGGACCGAGGCGGAGGCGCAGTGATGGACCTCGGCACCTTCTACGCCCTGATGTCGGGCACCTGCTTCACCCTGGTCGGCCTGTGGTGGACGGTGGTCGAGAGGCACCCGGACTGGAAGGGCGACCCGCGGCGGCGCAAGCTGGCCGGCGGCACCTACCTGTCGTTTCTGCTGCCGGGGGTGATGGCGTTGTTCGCCCAGGTGGCACCCGAGCAGCCCCTGCTGTGGCGGACCAGCTTCGCTCTGGCGGCGCTCCTCGGCCTGTGGAACACCGTGAAGCTGATGGGGCTGGACCGCGGCGAGGGGACGGGGTCGTTCCGGAAGAACCGCTGGGCGGTGGCACTGGTCTACCTGCTGATCGCCGTGCTCGGCGCCGCGCCGGAGTTGGTGCGAGGGCTGGGCCTGGTGCCGATCCAGGTGGGGGCGTTCCTGCTAGTGCTGCTGGTCCTCTTGGCTCACGCGCTCACCTGGGAGTTCCTGATGGAGCCGGACGAGGCTCAGGGCGCCGCACATTAAGGTCCGCGTCCAGGACGGGTCTAATCCGCCTCGACCACCACGTCGCCGACCGGGGCCCCGGTCAACTCGACCAGTTCGTCCGGAGACAGCGGGAACACCGCGTAGGGATGCCCGGCCGCGGCCCAGATCTCGCCGAACCTAAACAGCGTCCGGTCGACCAGGACGACCGTGTCACCGGTGTGCGCGACCGGCGACACCCCGCCGATCGAGAACCCGGTGGCCGCCTTGACGAAGTCGGCGTCGGCCCGGGCCAGCTTGCCGACCAGGTCGGACACCCGCTTCTCATCCACCCGCTGGTCGCCGGCGGTGACCACCATCACCGCGGCATCGTCGTCGCGGCGGCGGAAGATGATGCTCTTGGCGATCTGGCCGAGCTGGACGCCGAGGGCGTCGGCGGCGTCCTGCGCGGTTCGGCCGGTGACCGGGAGCAGCACCGGCTGGTGGGGGTGCCCGGCCGTCGCCAGGAAGTCCAGGACGCGGCGGGTGCCGGCGGGCAGGTCTGGATTGGGTTGATCGGTCACTGCCCCATTGTGGGGCAGCGGATCAGACGCCGGCCGGTGGCGGCAGTGGATGGTCCTTCTCGTCCAGCGACGGAATCCGCCGCAGCACCAGGGTCAGGACGAGCGATACCCCGAACAGCGCTGCGCACATCGCCACCACCCAGCCCCACCCGCCGGACGACCAGGCGGCACCGGCCAGCGTCCCGAAGATTGATGAGCCGAGGTAGTAGCTGAACAGGTAGCCCGAGGACGCCTGACCGGGCGCTCCGGCGCCCAGGGTGGCCCGGGCGGCCACCCAACCCGAGGCGACGCCGTGCAGCGCGAAGAAGCCGACGCAGAGGACGGCCAACCCGGCCACCACCAGCCACAAGGAGCCACCCAGGGTGATCACCACGCCGACCAGAGCCACCGCGGCACACCAGGGCGCCACCGCCCGCTCGGACGTCCGCTGGACCAGGGCTCCGGCGTAGGCCGAACTGAGCGACCCGAACGCGTAGCTGCCGAAGACCAGCCCCGCCAGACCGACGCTGAGTCCGAACTCGGGCGACTCCAGCCGAAAGCCCACGGCGTTGAAGACGCCGACGAAGGCGCCCATCGAGGTGCCGGCGATGCCGAACAGGCGGAGCATCGCCGGGTCGACCAGGATCGCCTTCGTCGCCCGGCGCAGGTTCGTCCAGCCGGCCGGTGCGGGACGAAAGTGTCGCGACGGCGGCAACAGGACGCGCACCGCCACCGCGCAGGCCAGCGCCAGCAGGCCGATTCCGGCGAGACCGCCGCGCCAGCCGAACGCCTCGGCCAGGAACCCGGTCAGCAGCCGTCCGGACATGCCGCCCAGCGCGGTCCCGCCGATGTAGATTCCGGCCGCCGCCGCCCGGGCGCGGGGCGCCATCTCCTCAGCCAGGTAGGCGGTCGCGACTGCCGGCAGGCCGGCCAGCACGACTCCTTGGACCGTCCGGGCCAGCAGCAGCAACGGCCAGGAGGGAGCGAGGGCGCAGGCCAATCCGACCGCCCCGGCCCCGAACAGCGAGGCATACATCAGTGGCGTCCGCCCCCAGACCTCCGAGGCGGGCCCGGCGACCAGCAGCGCGAGCCCCAGCCCGAGGGTGGTCGCTGAAACGGCCAGGGCGCTGCTGCCGGGGGTGACCCCGAACTCAGCGGCCAGGGTGGGCAGCAAGGGCTGGGCCGCGTACAGCAACGCGAAGGTGGCCAGGCCGGCCAGGAACAGGGCCGCCGTCACCCGGCGGTAGGCCGGGGTGCCGAGTTGATAGCCGGTCACTCCAGGGTCAGCGGGGCTCGCCGCTGCCAGGCCACCTCCACCGACACCGCCCGGAATCCGATCGCGCGATTGATCGCCAGCATGTGGTCATTCTCGTCGGCATTCCAGGTGTGAACGCGGCGAACCCCCGGCCAGTGCTCGGCCACGAGGCGCAGGTTGTGCGCCTTGATCAGCATCCCGAGCCGGTGTCCGCGGTGGGGTTGCAGCACGAGGGTCTCGTCCTGGGTGGCGGCCTGGGCGCGCTCCGGCTGATGGGCCAGCACGGTGAACGCGACCAGCCTCCCCGAGTCGCGGTGCCGGGCGGCGGTGGTCAGGCGGCGGGTCCCGGTGGCTGCCCACCGGACGTCGATGGCCCGGACGCGCTCGGCGTCCCAGAGCTCGGGCTCGTAATCGAGGTCGGCGCTGGGAGCGTCGAACATCCCGGTCAGCAGGGTGGCCACGTCGTCCAGGTACTCCTGGGGGCAGCCGTCGGCCCACCAGACCAGGTCGTAGTCGGACGCGTGCGGCAAGGCCTGCGCGACCCAGTCGTCCAGGCGCTCCGGGGCGACCGGGACGTCCAGCAGCGAGTGCACCTCGAGTTGCTCGACCAGGTACCCGTGCTTGAGCGGGAAGCGGCCGCTGGCACCGGTGACGTCCACCCAGCCGGTTCGACTCTTGGATTCGACCGCCCCCGGGGCGCCCGGTTCCGCGCCGGGTAGTCCGTCGTCCCAGCCCTGCAGGGTGCTGCGGCCCTCGTCCCGCGCCGCGTCGTGTACGGCGGTCAGCAGGGCGGTGCCGATCCCGCGCCGGCGGACGTCCGGACGCACGATCACCGAGACCGAACCGGTGCTCAGGTTGTCGTCCAGGGTCATCCGGAGCATGGCGACCCCGACCGGTTCGCCGCCCAGCACGGCGGCCCAGTAGCGTCGTCGCCCGGAGGCGTGAGGGACCGCCACCGCCACGGCGCTGGTCTCGGTCTGAGCCAGGTCGAGGTGGCCGTGCCGGGCCAGCGACTCCTCGGCCCACAGTCGGGCGTCGAGCGCCGCCGCCCAGGCGTTGGGGTCGTCCGGCGACGCAGGCGCGGGCACCTCGACGATGGTCACCTCGTTCATGGTTCTCCTGCTTCGTCCGGTTCTGCGGACGCAAAGCCGATCAGGCTCGCACGCCCGCCGTCGGCTGGTCAACCACGTGCCATGCTGACCGCCATGACCGACCAGCGCACCGTCTCCCTCTCCCGCCTCGAACACGGCCGGTACGCCGCCACCAACGTCCGCGGCACCACCCTCACCTTCGGCCACGGCCAAACCGATGAGTTCACCCCGGTGGAGCTGCTGCTGGTGGCCATCGCCGGCTGCACGGCGGTCGATGTCGACTTCCTGACCTCCCGCCGCGCCGAACCGACCTCGTTCGAGGTCACCTCCACCGGCCGGAAGATCCGCGACGAGGCCGGCGGCAACCGGATGACCGATCTGGAGGTGACCTTCCGGGTGACCTTCCCGGCCGGCCCGGACGGCGATCGGGCCCGGGAGATGCTGCCCAGGGCCCTGGAACTGGCCCACGACCGACTGTGCACGGTGTCCCGGACAGTGGAGTTGGGCAGCCCGGTCACCACCATCTCGGCGTCAGGCACGAGCCATCCACCTCAGGACGATGGGACGTCCGAGACGCCGTGATCTTGGCGGCGCCTGGCCCCCTTGGCCTCCCCGGACGTCCGTGCCAGGGTGGCTCCATGACCCAGACCCGCGCGTTCGGCCGCACTCCTGACGGCAGCGAGGTGCTCGCGATCCGGATCGGTTCCGGCGACGTCAGCGCCGAGATTCTGACCCTGGGGGCGACCGTGCACCGGCTGGAGGTGGACGGGGTCAACATCGTCCTGGGCCACCAAACCGTCCCCGAGTACCTCGGCTCGCCGTTCTACATGGGCGCCACCTGCGGCCGCTTCGCCAACCGGATCGGCGGCGCCCGCTTCGATTTGGACGGCGTCACGCACCAACTGCCCGCCAACGAGAACGGCAACCTGCTGCACGGCGGCGCCGACGGTTTCGACAAGCGGGTCTGGACGATCGACGCCCTCGCCGACGACGCCGTCGAACTGACCCTGCACAGCCCCGACGGCGACCAGGGCTTTCCCGGCAACCTGTACGCCCGAGCCCGCTACGAAGTGGACGCCGACTCCCTTACCGTGACCTACTCGGCCACCACCGACGCCCCCACGGTGGTCAACCTGACCACCCACGTCTACTTCAACGCCGATGGCGAGGACGCCGGCAGCACCGACCCCCAACTGCTGCGGTTGGCGTCCCGCGAGTCCACGGCGGTCGACGACGCACTGATCCCCACCGGCCGCCTGGTACCGGTGAACGTTCCCTACGGGGAGCTCAGGACGATCGCCGAGTGGGCGCCGCTGGACACCAATTTCGTCCTCGACCCGTTCGACAACGGTGTCGTGGCGGCGCTCCATTCGCCGACGTCGGGGCTGACCATCGACGTGCTCACCGATCAGCCGGGGCTGCAGATCTATACCGCCGACGCGCTCAGTGAAGCGGAGATTGGCACCTCGGGCGCCCCCTACGTGGCCCGGGCCGGGATCGCGGTGGAGACCCAGAACTTCCCCGACGCCCCGAACCACCCGAACTTCCCCGGCAGCGTGCTGCGCCCCGGCGAGGTCTACTCGGCCATGACGACCTGGCGGTTCACCCGACCGGCGCCGTAGAATCTCTTGCCGGATTAGCCGGAGTAAAGGATTCACGCGAAGGATTCGCGTGTTCACCGTCAATGTTGGCGCAACGCTTGTCCGGCATGTGAGAATCGAGCATGACCACAGTCGCCCTCATCGACGCCAGCACCCTGGCGCAGCATCCCGCGTGGCTGGCCATCAAGGAAGCCGCCACCGCCCTCCAGCCGATGCAGTCCCAGAACGGCAGCATCGAGGACGCGGCCAACCATGCGGCCGCCCGGAGCCACGTCGACGCCCTGATCTCGGGAATCCGTGAGCTCACCCCGTCCTTCCCGCACGACCGCGACTACCTCGAGACGCTGGTCGTTGACTTTCAGCGTTGGGCCGACGAGCACTTCAAGGAGCCGGACTTCTACGACTCGCTGATCGCTTTCCAGCCGCAGCAGCACCGCGAAAACGGGCTGACCCACCTGGTGGTCTTCCCGATGTACACCCAGAACGGTTCCCGCAACCGGCTGGTCGAGGCCGTCCTGGTGCAGGAGATCTGGCCGGACTTCATCGCCGATCTGGAGGAGTCCGACTACTCCAACAAGCTGTTCGTGCCGATCCGGTTCCTGGACTTCACCGCCGGCTACGACACCAACTCGGCGGTGCTCTTCCCCGAGACGGTTGCGATGCGCCAGATCCCGACCTTCACCTGGGGTGCGATCTTCGCCGATCGCGAGGCGGCCCGGTTCCGCCGCGTGCTGCGCGCCGCGGTCGACGTGACCAAGCTGGACCTGCCCGACCTTGCCGCGGAGATGCTGGACGACCAGCAGCTCACCGAGGAGACGTTCGTGATGTGGGACCTGATCCACGACCGGACCCACATGCGCGGCGACCTGCCCTTCGACCCGTTCATGATCAAGCAGCGGATGCCCTACTTCCTGTACTCCCTGGAGGAGATGCGCTGCGACCTGACCGCGTTCCGCGAGTCGGTCGCGATCGAGCGCCGGATCGCCGCCCTGGCCGAGCCGACCGCCGCCGACGTCCAGCTCGCCCGGCACGCCAAGCTCGTCCAGTACTGCGTGATCTTCGACCGGATCTTCCGGTTCGCGATCACCGGCACCCGGGTGCGCAACTACGACGGCCTCGGTGGCCAGTTGCTGTTCGCCTGGCTGCATCAGCACCGGGTGCTGCACTGGACCGACACTCAGCTCGCCTTCGAGTGGGACCGCGTCCCGGACTGCGTCAACGAACTGGGCGCGGCCATCGAACTGCTCTACTGGAAGTCGATCGACCGGCCGAAGCTGAACCATTGGCTGGCCGCATATGACCTCGTCAGCGGCGTCTTGGAGCCGCACCCGGCGTCGAAGTGGAAGGCCAAAGAGCTCCCGCTGACCGGGCTGCCGCGCGAGATCACCGACCTGGTGATGGACGACGAGTTCCCGCTGAGCATGTTCTACGAGGCGTTCGAGAAGAAGATGCGCGACGTGATCGCCTCCACCTCCGGCATCACCGGCGATACTGCCTAGATGAGAATCGTCATCGCCGGCTCGGGCAGCGCCCTGGGCAACGCCACCGCAGCCGCGCTCCGGGCGTCCGGCCACGACGTGATCGAGGTGGACGAGACGGTCGCCGACCTGCGTGACTTCGCAGCCGTCCAGGCGCTGGCCGACCGGCTCGGCCCGGTGGACGGCCTGCTGCACCTGGTCGGCGGCTGGCGCGGCGGGAAGGGTTTGGCCGGCCAGTCCGACGAGGACTGGGAGTGGTTGTCGACGATGCTGATCGGCACGCTGCGCAACACCACCCGGGCCTTCCTGCCGGCACTGCTGGCCTCTCCGGCCGCCCGGGTGGCGATCGTGTCCCAGGCGGGCGTCCTCAACCCGACGGCCGGAAACGCCAACTACACCACGGCCAAGGCCGCCTCCGAGACCTGGCTGAAGGCGGTCGGGCACGCCCTGGCCGGCACCGGCGGCCAGGTGCACGTGGAGCGGGTGCTGGCCCTGTACTCCGACGCCGACGTGGCCGCGAACCCCGACCAGGACTTCAGCCGGAAGACCCACGTCGACGAGGTGGCCCGGCACTTCGTCGCACTCTGGGACTGAGTGCGAGAATCCACAGCGTGCAACTCCACGATGCGTCCCGGCGCGGCTTCGCGTCCGACAACTACTCCGGCGTCCACCCCGAGATCCTGGACGCGATCGTCGCGGCCAATCAGGGACACCAGTCGTCCTATGGCAACGACCTCTACACCGCTCGCCTGCAGGAGGTGATCCGGGGCCACTTCGGCGAGGCCGCCCAGGCCTTCCCGATGTTCAACGGCACCGGCGCCAACGTGACCGCCCTGCAGGCGATGATGCCGCGCTGGGGGGCGGTGGTCTGCGCCAAGACCGCCCACATCAACGTGGACGAAGGAGGCGCCCCGGAGCGCCTCGGCGGGCTGAAGCTGTACGCGGTGCCGACGCCGGACGGGAAACTGACCCCCGAGCTGATCGACGTCGAGGCGTGGGGCTTCGGCGACGAGCACCGGGCGCAGCCGCTGGCGGTGTCGATCACCCAGTCCACCGAACTCGGAACCCTGTACACCCCCGACGAGATCGCCGCGATCTGCGAGCACGCGCACGGCCTGGGGATGAAGGTCCACCTGGACGGCGCCCGGCTGTCGAACGCGGCGGCCGCCCTGGGCGTCGGCTTCGCGGCGTTCACCACCGACGCGGGGGTGGACGTCCTCACCCTCGGTGGGACGAAGAACGGCGCTCTGGGCGTCGAGGCGATCGTCACCCTGACCCCCAACCCCGCACCGGGCCTGGTGTTCGCGCGGAAGTACATGATGCAGTTGGCCAGCAAGATGCGGTTCCTTTCGGCGCAGCTGATCGCGCTCTACGAGGGCGATCTGTGGCACCGCAACGCCGCTCACGCCAACGCGATGGCGGCCCGGCTGCGGGCGGCTCTGGAGGGCACCCCGGGCGTCACCTTCTCCCAACCGACGCAGTCCAACGGCGTGTTCGTCCGCCTGCCCGACGGGGTCGCCGACTCGGTCCGCGGCGATTACTTTTTCTACGACTGGGACGCCTCGGTCAACGAGGTGCGCTGGATGTGCTCCTTCGACACCACCGAAGCCGACATCGACGCCTTCGCCGCCCTGGTCAAGGCGGCCTGCGCGGCCCGATGAGCACAGCGTGGAGGATCGCGCACGGCAGTTGGTGACCCTTCCACGTTGCGTGGCCCCCGCTCAGCGGCCGGTGCCGACCTCCCCGCGCAGCGATACCGCTGGCGGCCGGTCGCCCCGGATCGAGGCGACCATGTCCACCACCCGACGGGTAGCTCGGACATCGTGGGCCCGGAACGCCACCGTCCCCAACCAGGCCGCCACCGCCGTCGCGGCCAGGGTTCCCTCCAGCCGATCGTCGATCAGCAGATCCAAGGTCTCGCCGACGAAATCCTTGCGCGACAAGGCCTGCAGCACCGGGTAGCCCAGGGACGCCACCTGCCCGGTGGCGCGCAAGGTCCGCAGCGAGTGGCGGGTGGTTTTGCCGAAGTCGAGGGTCGGGTCGAGCAGTACCCGCTCGGCCGGGAGGCCGGCCGACACCGCCCGCTCGGCGCCAGCGGCCAGCACCGCCAGCACGTTGGCGACCACGCCGTCCGGCTGCTCGGGGAGCGGTCCGTAGGTGACGTCGCGCGGATCGGTCCGCGGGGCGGCGCCGCCGGTGTGCGACACCACATACCCCGCCCCCAGTTCCACGGCCACCTCCAGCAGGCCCGGATCGGCGCCCTGCCAGGTGTCGTTGACCAGGTCGATCCGGTGCGCCGAGCAGGCCACCGCCACCTCAGCGCGCCAGGTGTCCAGGCTGAGCAGCAGGTCGGGATAGCGGGCCCGAGCCGCCTCCAGGAAGGGCCCGACCCGGTCGATCTCCTCGGCCGCCTCGACCCAGTCCCCCTCCTGGCCGGCTCGGACGCCGCCGATGTCGATCAGATCGGCTCCGTCGGCCACCAGTTGGTCGAGGCGGTCCAGCGCACCGGCGAGGTCGCCGAACCGCGCCGACGGGTAGAAGGAGTCCGGGGTGCGGTTGATGATCCCCATCACCGCCGGGCGAGCGGCGTCGAACCGCCGCCCGCGCAGCACCAGCGCCGTCGGCGCCACCAGCGGAACGTCCCAGACCTCAGTCACGCGCTCACTCTTGCTCACTCGTGACGCACGGTCGAGGGACCACGGCTGGATGGTTCGAAATCTCCAGTGTTGGATCTTTCGTGGTACTCGAACAACGATCCAACACTGGGAGAGCGATCGCGGCCCCGGCGGACAGCACTCGGCCCCGCCCCCCAACAGGGACGGGGCCGAGTGCCCGAGTGTTACTTGGCGAATCCGTAGAGGACCGCGTGGTTGACCGAACCCACGTACAGGTGTGCCTGGGTGGGGCCGCTCTTGGACGGAGCCGCGAAGGTGACGGTCAGGGTGACCGACCCTCCGGCAGCCAGGGTGACCGAGTTCGCCGACACGGTGAACTTGCCACCGCCAGCGGCGCTCTTGATCGTCACCGGAGCAGTCACGCTGGCCGAGGACACGTTGGTCACCTTCACCGTGGTCGACCTGGTCGAGCCACCCGCGACGGCGCCGAAGGACAGGCTCGGTCGCGAGAAGACCAGCGACGACTGCACGGCGGCGTCAAGGTCGGCCAGGCCGGCCCCGACGAACTGGACGTTGGTCTCGGGGGTGGTGATGGCGTTGGTCTGCATCACACCCTTCTCCTTGGCGGTGTTGACGATCGCCGAGCGGACCGCCCAGGCGGGCCACGACGGATGCGCCCCACGAACCACCGCGGCCATGCCGGCCAAGTGCGGGGAGGCCATCGAGGTGCCCTGGAAGAACGCCCAGCAGCCGGTGGTGTCGACCCACGGGTCGTCCTTGCAGAAGCTCTGCGGGATGGACGACAAGACGTTCACGCCCGGGGCGACCAGGTCGGGCTTGACCCGGTAGCTGACGTCCACCGGACCACGCGAGGAGAAGTCGCCGAGGATGTTGTTGTTGCCGGTGTAGGTGTAGTCGCGATCCTTGGCGATCGTGACCTCCTGGCCGTCCAACGCCATCAGGGCGTCCCGATCGGACAACGGCGACATCACCGCGTAGATGGTGGTGGTGAAGGCCGGATCAGAGCCCATCGCGATTGGATCGCCCGGGACCCGATTCACGATGATCGCGGCCACCGCACCGGCGGCCTCGGCGTTGAACACCTTGTTACCGAAGGTGCAGGTGCCGCGCGAGATCAAGGCGATCTTGCCGGTCAGCGAGCCCGCCGGGAGCGCCGAGCAGGCCTGGCTGAGCGTGCCGTCGGCGTTCTTGACCACCGAGAGCGGCTTGGTCAGGTTGGTGGTCGGAACCGGGAAGTCACCCAGTGCCGCCACGCTCACCTGGGAGCCGTCCGCCCGCAGCACCGGGACGCCCACGTAGTGTCCGACCGAGGACGCGCCGGCGGTCAGCGCCCGCTCCGCGGAACCCGGCGAGCCGATCGTCTGGGCGCCGGGGCCCTCGTTACCCGCCGACACCGCGACCACGATCCCGGCCCGGTCGAGGTTGTCTACCGCAATGGTGCTGAGGTCCTGGTAGCCGTGGGTGTCGCCGCCCAACGACATGTTGATCACGTCCATGCCGTCAGCAGCGGCGGCATCAAGGGCGTTGACGATGTCCTCGGTCCGGGCGTTCTCCACGTCGCCGGGGAAGACGTTGTAGCTGCCGATCAGGGCACCCGGGGCCACACCGCTCGGGTCATAGTCGATGGTTGCGCCCTCGACGATGGCCGGAGTCTCCAGGTCGCAGGCGATCGTTCCGGCGACGTGGGTGCCGTGATCCTGGACGGCCTCGGCGGTGAAGCCGTTCTGGTTCAACTTGTTGTTGAACACCTTGGCCACGATCACCTTGTTGTTGGTGAAGCGGGTATCGCCGGACTGCTTCTGCGCCGGGAAGCCGACGTCGGAGAAGCACGGGTGGGACGCATCCACGCCGGTGTCGACCACGCCCACCTTGACGCCGTAACCGGCCCAGGTGGTCGGGTCACCGTCGACCGAGGTGGCGCCGGCGGCCGTCCAGCCCTGCAGGCCGTCGATCTGGGCCAGGTCGGGATCGGCCATGGTCTTGACGTAGGTGTTCTGGTAGGCCGCCGCAGCTACGCCCGGCGCAGCCTTCAAGGTGCTCAGTTTGGTCCCGTTCAGCCGGACGGCGACCGCGTTGAGCGCGAAGTCGTACTCGCCGGTGACCTTGGCCTTGGGGGCGTAGATCTTCAGCCACTTCTTGAACGCGGCCCGCTTCGCGGCGAGGGTGGCCCGGTAGCTCTTGGTGGCCGAACCGTTGAGGTTGACCCGCTTGTCCTGCCCGCGGTTGACCTTGGTCGATGTCGACAGCGGGGAACCCGACAGCCGGACGATGGCGCTGCCCTTGTCGACGGCGCTGACTGCGGTTGGCCCATCGGTGTTGACGTCGGTTCCGGCCTGCGCGGGGCTGACCCCCTGCACACTCGCCAGCGCCAGCGCGCCAGCTACCCCGACGCCAGCCAGGCGCCGAATCAAACTTCCTCGTGCCACAGCACGCACCTCCCTGATTGTGGGACTTCGCCACCGGCGTGACTGGGACGCCCGAACGGTCCCGCCCCTACGGACGCTGGCCACCCTAACCCGCTGACCGGGCGGTTGGAATATCTCTCGGTTTAGAGGTCGGGCTTGGCTCGAGACTTTCCGCCCGCTCCAACGCGTTCAAAATGACGTCGTAGCCGGCCGCCAACGCCCGTAGTTCGTCGGTGCTGAGCAGAGGCACCAACGCCCCCACCATCCGCCGGGTCTGCGACTCCAGGGCTGACATCACCGACTCCCCACTGGCCGTCAACGCCAGCCGCCGCACCCGACGATCGGCGGCGTCCTCGGTGCGCCGAAGCAGCCCTTTCTGGGCCAGACGGTCGATCAGGCCGCTGGCGGTGGGCGCCGAAACACCGAGCGCCTCGCCCAGCTCACTGCCGGTCATCCCGGGGTGACAAGCGACCAGGCCGAGCACCCTGAGCTGCCGAAGCGTCAGGTCGACCGGCGGTTCGAACAGAGCTGCCCGCCGCGCGCTGCGCTGCTGCACCGCTCGCGCCTGCTGGAGAATCCGGTCGGCCAACGCCTGGCGCTCGGAGCCCTCGCCCACCGATCGTTCCTTCCGCTCACGCTAACGTTTAGGCGTAGGCTAACATCGTCCCGCGACCGGCGCACCGGCCGGACCAAGGGGGGACTCATGACCCGACTGACCCAGGCGAGCCTGGCTCACCGAACCGTCGTGATGCTGTTGTCGCTGCTGGTGGTGGGCCTCGGGTTCTACACCGCGGCGGCGCTCAAGCAGGAACTCATCCCCAACATCGAACTCCCCCGGGCGACGATCGTCTCCACCTACTTGGGCGCGGCCCCGGAAGCGGTCGAGCGGGACGTCACCAAACCGATCGAGGACGCGGTCAAGGGCGTCTCCGGAGTCACCTCGATCACCTCCAAGTCAATCAGCGGCGTCTCCCAGGTTCGGGTCGAGTGGGACTTCGGCGTCGATGCAGACAAGATCCGCACCGACGTCCGCAACGCGGTGGACTCGATCAAGACCCGGTTGCCGAGCGACGTCAGCAGTCAGATCCTGGCCGGCAGCTTCGACGACATCCCGATCGTGGTGCTGGCGGCGTCCTCGGACGCCAGCCAGGAGGTGCTCAGCCAGCGGCTCAAGGACATCGCGCTGCCCGCCTTGCGCACCCTGCCCGGCGTCCGGGACGTGACCTTGTCCGGGGAACGCACCCAGCAGGTCGTGGTGACGCTGCGGAACGCCGACCTGGTCGCGTCCGGCGTCGACGTCAACACACTGCCGCAGATGTTCCAGGCCAATGGGATCGCGATCCCGGCCGGCACCGTGCACACCGGGTCGGCGAACCTGGACGTCCAGGTCGGGACGAACTTCGCCGACCTCAACGCGATCAGGGCGATGCGGCTGCAGGGCACCGACGGGCCGATCCGGCTGGACGACATCGCCGACATCGAGGTCAAACCGGTCGACGTGACCTCCATCTCACGGGCCAACGGGGTGCCCGCGCTGACCCTGCTGATCACCAAGGAGGAGTCCGGCAACACCGTCGCGGTGGCCAAGGCGGTCGAGGAGGAACTGCCCCACCTCGCCTCCCAGTTGGGTGACAACACCCGCTTCGCCACGATCTTCGACCAGGCGCCCTACATCGAGCAGTCCGTGCACGACCTCAGCGTCGAGGGCGGGATCGGCCTGGCCATGGCGGTGCTGGTGATCATGCTGTTCCTCTGGTCGCTGCGGCCGACGATCATCACCGCGATCTCCATCCCGCTGTCGTTGTGCATTGCGCTGATCGGGTTGTGGATGGGCGGCTACACCCTCAACATCCTCACCCTGGGCGCACTGACGGTGGCGATCGGACGGGTGGTCGACGACTCGATCGTGGTGATCGAAAACATCAAACGCCACTACAGCCTGGGCAGAACCGGGCCGGCCGAGATCGTGGCCGCGGTCCGCGAGGTGGCCGGCGCGGTCACCTCGTCCACCTTGACCACGGTCGCGGTGTTCCTGCCGATCGGGTTGGTCGGCGGCCAGGCCGGGATCATGTTCCGGCCGTTCGCGGTCACCGTGACGGTGTCGCTGCTGGCGTCGTTGTTGGTGTCGCTGACCGTCGTCCCCGTGCTGGCGTCCTGGTTCATGGGACGAAAGCCCACCGCCGTGGTCGCTCTGGAGCACGAGCACGACGAGCCGCCGACCCGGCTGCAACGCTCCTACCTGCCGGTGCTGCGCTGGGCACTGGGGCACCGACTGCTCACCCTGCTGCTGGCGCTGCTGATCTTCGGCGCGACGATGGCGCTCGCGCCGCAGCTCAAGACCGACTTCATCGGCGAGGCGGGGCAAACCAGCCTGCAGATCGTCCAGGACCTGCCCGCCGGTAGCTCCCTCCAGGAGACCGACCAGGCCGCCAAGAAGATCGAAACGGTGATTGCCGCCGAACCCACCGTGGAGACCTATTCGACCAGCGTCGGCGGCGGGACGGCCACCCTCGGCCTGGGCGGCACCACCGACACCAACCACGCCTCGTTCTCGATCACCTTGAAGCCGAAGTCGGACGGGAACGCGGTCGCCGCAAGCCTCCGCCAGGGGATCGCCGAGCTCGGCGGAGTCGGGGTCACCGAGGTGTTCGTCGGCCGCTCGTCGTCGGACGTGATCGTCTACGTGGAGTCGCCCGACCAGACCAAACTGGCCTCGGCCAACCAGCAAGTGCTGGACCTGCTGCACTCGATTCCCGACCTGTCGAACATCAAGTCCGACCTCACCGAGGCCAAGTCAATGCTGGCGGTGGACGTCCATGAGAAGGCCGCGGCCAACGCTGGGATGACCCAGGCGTCGATCGGCGGTGCGGTCAGCCGCGCGGTCCGCGGCCAGAAGGTCGGCGCCCTCACCCAGGGTGGTTCGACCCTGGACATCGTCCTGCGCTCACGAAAGCCGGTCACCACGATCAAGCAGTTGCGCAGGCTGCCGCTGCCGGTGACGGTCAAGCAGACCATGGACGCCCGGCAGCGGGCCGCCGACCAGGTGACCGCCGATTCGGAGGCGTTCGCCGATCAGCAGCAGGCCGACGGCTACGCCAACTACCAGGCGGGGCTGCGGCAGCTCCGCGACAGCCGGGCCAAGGCGGTCAAGCAGCTCAACTCACTGCTGTCGACGCTGAAGAAGTTGCAGGCCGCCCTGCGGGCGCCGCTGCCCACGGTGCCGATCCCGCCCGATCCGTACGCGGCCATCCGCCAACAGATCGCCCAGGTGGAGTCCGGGATCACCGGAGCCCGGGCCCAGATCAAGGCGCTGGACGAGCAGTACACGAAGGCGGTCGAGAACTACGGCAAGTCGCTACGCACCCAGGAGCGGTCGAAGTCCCTCCAGAACGCCGGCAAGGACGCGGCCAAGGTCAAGGCGAAGGCCCTGCGACTCGACGACGTCGCCGACGTCGACCTGGTGTCGGCGCCCGCCACGATCAGCCACGTGGCCGGGGCCCGGACCGCGACCGTCTCGGCCGCCCCCACCGGCTCGAACCTCGGCGCCACCACGGCGGCGATCCAGAACGGCCTGGCGTCGTTGAAGCTGCCGCCGGGAGTGACGGTCCGGATCGGCGGGGTCAGCCAGCAGCAGCAGGAGTCGTTCGCCCAACTCGGCTTGGCCATGCTGGTCGCGGTGGCTGTCGTCTACCTGATCATGGTGGCCACCTTCGGCTCGCTGCTGCAGCCGCTGATCCTGCTGGTGTCGATCCCCTTCGCGGCCACCGGCGCGGTCGGACTCTCGCTGCTGACCGACACCCCGTTGGGCGTCCCGTCGATGATCGGCCTGCTGATGCTGATCGGGATCGTGGTCACCAACGCGATCGTCCTGATCGACCTGATCAACCAGTACCGCCGGGCCGGCGCCGGGGTGGACGAGGCCGTCCTGCACGGCGCCCGACTGCGGCTGCGGCCGATCATCATGACGGCGCTGGCCACCATCATGGCGCTGGTGCCGATGGCGCTCGGGGTCACCGGCGGTGGGGTGTTCATCTCCAAGCCGCTGGCGATCGTGGTGATCGGCGGCCTGGTCTCGTCCACGCTGCTGACGCTGATCCTGGTGCCGGTGCTCTACGACCTGGTCGAGAAGCTCCGCGGACCCGAGCGGCGGGCGCGGCGCGAGGCCAAAGCGGCGGCCAAGGCGGCCAAGGAGGACGCCACGCTGCCTCCAGCCCAAGAGCCCTCGGCCTGAGCGTTCCGGAGCCGAAGGCCCCGGCGCCCTGAGTTTCGGCCCGATCGCGGGCCGCGGAAGGCCCGGCGTCAGACTTTCGTAAGGACCCCGTTCTGGTCTCGCCACCGCCGCGGCCGGGAGGCTTGCCGCATGACAACACAGCGCTCACTGCTCCCCCTGGCCGCCGCCGCCCTGACCGGTGTGCTTGCCCTGACCGGCTGCTCGGCAGCCCAGACCGCAGCCCCGGCTGCCTCGTCCAGCACGATGGCCGACAAGACCCCGATGGCCGACAAGAC
>CAYVOW010000013.1:7675-41484 GCA_964453585.1 uncultured Micropruina sp. | reverse complement strand
TGCCGGTGTCCTGGCACATCGGCAGCACGCCGCCGGCGGCGATGTTGGCGTTCTTGAGCAGGTCGAGAGCGACGAACTTGTCGTTGTCGGACGCCTCCGGGTCGTCCATGATCGACCGCAATTGAGCTAGGTGGGCCGGACGAAGGTAGTGGGCGATGTCGTGCATCGCGGTCTCGGCCAGCAGGGTCAACGCCTCAGGGGCGACCTGCAGGAACTGCCGGCCGTCCGGGCCCTCGGCCACGCTCACCCCCTCGGTGGTCAGCAGCCGGTAGGGGGTCTCGTCGGCGCCGATCGGGAGGAGGTCTGCGTATGCGAACTCGGGCATGGTCAATCCTTCACTGGGATGCCTCGATTCTTTCACCGGCGACGGGTTCGCACGGACCGTTCGCCCGGGGCTGGTCAGGGGTCGGTAAGCAGTTTCAGTTCGGCCCGAGGAGGCCGGGCGGACCCTGGATGGTCGCTCACCCCCTGAAACTGGTGAACTCATGGGGGATCGCCTTCCGGGGCAGACTCCCCCGGGCAGCGTGGGTGCACCAATTTCAGGGGAGAGTCGCTGTGCCCCGCGGGCAGACCGGGTGGCGCAGCGTCGGATCAGGCGGCGGCCCGGAACGCAGAGGTGACGAAGAATCGTCCGGAACGGGTCACCGCGAGCACCTCCACCGCCCAGCGGCGCACCGCGAGGTCAAGGGTGGGCCGTCCGCCCGAGAGGACTGCGGTGGCCAGGACGTCGGCGGTCATGATGTCCGGGCCAGCCACGCTGACCTGGACGAACGGGTCAGCCTCGGCGTCCCAAGCGCCGATCCGCCACACGTGTTCGCCGCGCTCGGCGATCCCGGAGGTGGCCAGCGCCGGATGGGTGGCGGACAGGGTGAACTGGCTCAGCAGGGCCGTCCGGTCGGTGGGGTCGACGATGCCGACGGTCGGCCACGGGTGGCCGACCGCACCGCCGGCGAGGACGTCCCCGCCTGCGTTGACCGCCCAGTCCTCGACCGCGGCCTCGCCCAGCAGCTCGCCGGCCCGGGCGATCGCCATCGCTTTGACCACCCCGGACAGGTCGATCACACCGTCCGGGCGGTGCGGGCTGAAGGCGCCCTCGGTGTCGGCGCGCCAGGTCTGGGCCAGCGCGTAGGCGTCCCGCAGTTCGGCGCTACCGCGGGTCAGGGGGAACTCGTGGCGGGCCAGCCGGGAGATCTCCGAGTCGTCCCGGTAGAGGGAGAAGCGCTGCTCCAGGTCCTCGAACGCGTCGGTGATCTGACCCAAGGTGCTGTCGGGGATCTCGCCGGCCAGGCTGACCATGGTGCCCATCGCGGTGACGGTGATCACGTCGACGCCTGATCGAGGGCCGATTGCAGGGAGCTCAGGTAGGAGCGGGACGTGTAGGTGGCGCCACTGACCATGCTCACGTCCGCGCTGTTGGCGGCGAGCACCTCTTGTCGGAGCACCGGGACGGCCCGGTCCACGTACCGCTGTGAGCGCTGCTCGTAGACCTGGGACTGGGTGCTGACCTCGGCGATCTGGCCATTGCTGATGGTCACCGTGACCGTCTCCGAGCCGTATCGGTTGGTGCTGGTGGCACCGGTGAAGGTGCCGTCGGTGTAGGTCTCGCCAATGCTGCTGGGGTCGGTGGTGGTCGTGGCTGGCGTCGTCGTGGTGGGTGTCGTGGTCGTGGTCGACGGGGTGGCGGTGACCGTGACGGTCGTGGTCGGGTTGGTTGTGGCCGCGGTGACGGTCTGGCCGCCTGCGGTGCCGAGCTGCCAGCCGGCAGCCAGGACGCCCGCGGAGGCGATGATCGCGGCGGTCTTGGAACGGGTACTCACCAGTCGAACCTTTCATCGTGGAGTTGAGACGCCGGGACGCTCAGCGCGCGGGCCTCGTCCACCACCGCGGTGGTGAATCCGGACGGACCGCAGACGAAGACGTCGCTGTCGGTCAGGTTGGGGACCAGCTGGTCGAGCCGCAGGTCCGGGTTGGTGGCCGGGACCCATCGTCCAGCCGCCCGGTGGCCGACGAGGGTGATCAGGCGGGCGCCGCGGGCGTGGCAGAGCTTGGCGATCTCGTCCACGAGGTAGAGCTCCTCGGGACGGGACGCGCGCAGGATCACGGTCGCCTTGCCGGGGACGATGCCGGTGTCTTCCAGGATCGCCCGGATCGGGGCGATGCCGACCCCGGCGCCGATCAACGCGACCGACTCCTTCGTCCGGGCGGCGTCGCTGAACAGGCCGTACGGGCCCTCGATCGCCACCCTGGTGCCCGGGCGGACCCGGGCCAGTTGGGCGGTGCCGTCGCCGAGCACCCGGACGGTGATCCTGAGAGTGTCGTGGGTGGGAGCCGCTGACACCGAGAACGGGTGCTGATGCCACCAGAGGCCCGGCGTCAGGAACCGCCAGTGCAGGTACTGACCGGCGCGGACGCCGAGGTCGTCCAACTTTCGTCCGGTGATCACGATCGAGTAGGTGTCGGGGCCGGCCGGAACGACCCGGCTGACCCGTAGGTCGTGGTCGAGGGTGGAGATGAGGGGCAGCAGGAGCCGGTAGATCACCAGCGCGCCACCGGTGACGGCGAGCAGGCCGATCCAGTACCAGCGCGCCCAGGTGTTCCCGGTGAGCATGCCCATCGAGAACATGTGCGGGATGGAGACGCCGACCGCGGCGTAGCTGAGCAGATGGATGGCGTGCCAGACCTCGTAGGAGAGCCGTTGCCGGGCGGCGACGATCGACGAGACCACCACCGCCAGCAGCAGGCCGAGGCCGAGCACGGCCAGGATGAAGTCGATGCTGGACCCCCACAGCGAGGCGAACTCGGCAAACACCGAGAGAGCGTCGTTGAGCGCGTAACCAACGATCAGGAAGGCGGCGTGAATGCCGAGTCCGATCACCACCCAGTCGCCCAGCTTGGAGTGCAAGGCGGTGGCCCGGGGCTGGCCAACGGACTGGTCGATCAGCGGGATCCGGGCAGCCAGCAGCAGCATCAGCAGCAGGGCGTTGGTGGCGGTCAGGCCAGCAACCACACCAACGCTGGTGAACGCGTCGCCGATCGTGGTGAACCGGGAGGCGCCGCCGTCGGCCAGGAACAGGGCCACCGAGGCGGCCATGGTCGTCCAGCCGAACACCTCGACGAGATCGGAGCGCCAGTTCCGGGCCCGGGATTGGGCGCGGTAGTGCTGGGCCAGCTCAGACGGGCCTCCGGGGGTGGTCACCGTGGAGGGAGGCGTGAGGGTTGCGGTCATGAGTCGAGACTCATCTGCCAAGCTGTGCGATTTCTGTGAGCCGGCCCTGGCTGGGGTGTGGGTTGGGCTCCCCAGCGAATCCACCTCACAGGGGTACCGGTTGGGTTACGGGCACCCCTCCCTGAAACTGGTGCACTCATGGAGTACCGCCCGCCGCAGTCACCCTGCCCGAGGCCCGTGCCTGCACCACTTTCAGGGGATCGCGTTGAGCCTCGGCTATTTCGTGCAGGAGGACTGATCGATGCAGGGCTCCTTGAGCATCCGCTGGACTGCGACGACCACGTCCCGCCATTCCTGGGCCGGCTGCTTAAGCGGGCTACCGACTCCTTCCCCGCCGAGTCCGGATCCGACCACGACCCGGCCACGAGCAGCGAACAGGCCCTGGCCGGTGCCCACCGCGTCCGCCCAACCGGTCTCGGTCTTGAACTCCTGCCATTGGCCGTAGCGGAGTGCGGTGGTGGCGCCCTCCATCGGGAATCGCGCCTGCCCGGTTCGGCTGCGGAACTGCGGATCCAGGGCCGGGGCCTTGTCGCAGCGCTCACCGATCTCGAAGGCAAGTTCGCCCATGAAGGTGGCGGCCGCATCTTCGGACTCGAAGACCAAGAATGTCTCCCAACGGACCAACTCCGGGGCGGTCATCATGACGCTCTTCGCCCCGGCCAGCTTGGCCAGCGACGGGGCGACCAGGTCAAGATTGCAGGGCGCAATCGTGATCGCGCTGGGACGCCAGTCGGTGGCATCGGAGTTGTCGGCCTTGACCCCCTCGTGCGGCAGTGAGACCAACACCTCGCCGAGCGTGGCCGGCAGCTCGATGGCCCGCGCACGGCTGACGGTGCTCGGCGCTTTGGTGGGTGCCGGCGTGGGTCCGGGGGCGGTGGCGCTCACCGTCGGGGTAGGTCCGGCCGGGACGGCCCGATCCACCGGACTGAGGGTCAGGGCCGCGGCCGTCGCCAGCACCACCACCCCAGCCGCGACGACGCCGAGCACCGCGCGGGTGGCCAGGCGCCGACGGCGTCCGGCGGCCAGGGCCGGGGCGGTGAACTCGCCGTCCAGGGGATCGACGTCACCCAGAACGAGGCGCAGATCGTCCTCGCTGATCGGGGTCATGACTGGCTCCTTACGTAGTCCGCTCGCGGTTCGGCGCCTGGGCGGAGCCTCGCCAGCGCACGCGAGCAGGTGGATTTGACGGTTCCGACGGAGATGCCGAGTTCCTCGGCGACCTGGGCTTCGCTGAGGTCGGCGTAGTAGCGCAGGACGATCGCCGCGCGTTCGCGCCGGGTCAGCACCCCCAGCTCGCGGACGATCTGGTCGCGATCCTCGACCCCCTTCAGCGCCGACGCCGCTGCGCCGCTGGGCCGGTTGTCGTCCAGGTCGACCGGGACCGTCTCGTAGCGGCGGCGACGCCAGGAGTCGGTGGCCAGATTCACCAGCACCCGGCGGGCGTAGGCGACGTGGCCGCCGGGCTTGATCCGTTCCCAGGCGAGGTAGGTGCGCACCAGGGCGTCTTGGAACAGGTCCTCGGCCGCCGGGCGATTGCCGGTGAGCAGAACCGCGATCCGGGACAAGGTGGCGCGGTGGGTCTGCACGAAGGCCGTGAACTCCTCCTCGACGGCACTGTTCCTCATACCCCTCCAGACGAGCGGCGAGCGGCTCGGGTTGTGAGGAGTCTAGAAACTGCGGCGCCGGGCGAGGGATCATGGCCGGATCAGGCGCGGCGAGGTTTCCCTACCAGCCACCGCCGGGACCGGAAGGTGAGCATGAACTCGACCGCCCAGCAGGGCCAGCAACAGTGCGAACAGGTCATGCGCCGGGTCGTCCCGCCGCTGTGGCTGCTGCTGTGGAGTGCTTTCCAGCACGCGCTGGTCTGGGCGTCGGGTGGACGCCGACGGTTCGCCGGGCAGCGGCTGGCGACCACCGCGGTGTCAGCGGGCGCGATCTTGCTCGCCGTCGGGGCCGAGCGGCAGTTCGCGCGCGCCGGGACCACCTTTCGACCGGAGGACCCCAGCAGGGCCACTGCCCTGGTCGGTGACGGGGTCTTCGCCTACACCCGCAACCCGATGTACCTCGGCATGTGCGGTCTGCTCCTCGCCCAAGCCGTCTGGACGGGGCGGCTGCGCGCCTTGGTCGCGATCCCCGGGTTCATCGCCTGCCTGACCCCGCAGGTTCGGGCCGAGGAACACGCCCTGGCCGAACTCTTCGGCGCAGACTACGCCGCCTACCTCACACGAGTGCCGCGCTGGATCGTGACTCGGTACGGGCACCGCTGATCAGTGGCGCCGATCCGGCTGGCGATTCGGGGGGTAGAACGTTGGCGGGCCCGTGCGGGAGACAGGACGGGTTCCCCACGCCCGAGACCCAGAACCCGGTGGCCGTAAAGCGGACGGGCCCGTGCGGGAGACAGGACGGGATCCCTTGGGACCCAAAGCCCGGTGTCCATATCGGGGTCGAAACGTATGCCCCGACACCTTGTTGACCCCGCGGCCCGGATCGGGAAAGGCGTCAGGCGCGGGCCCGGACGCGGCCCTCCATCGCTTGCTGGCAGACCCGGACCGTCTCCGGGGCCAGGTCGACCCCGAGCGAACGGGCGTGCCTGGTCAATCGCATCACCAGCCGCTCCACCTCGGGACGGTTCCCGGCCTGCCGTTCGGTGAGGATCCGCTCGCAGAGCAGCCGTTCGTCCTCGGCCGCGGCGAGCAGGGCGCGGGCCGTCGCCCACCGGGCCAGCTCGAGGTCGCCGGAGTTGCGGGCCCGCTGCGCCAGCACCACGCCCACGTCGCGGATCGCCGAACTCATGTCGGAGCGCAACTGCTCTGCCCAATGCCACTGGCCGGGAGCGGCATCTGCGAGCGGCGCTCCCCGAACCAGGTCCAGCACGGCGCGCAAGGTGTCGGGATGGACTCGATTGGCGCCCGCGGTCAGAAGAAGTTGCACCCGCTGCCAGTCTGATGTGACCGCCGGCGCCAACTGGATGCGTCCCGAGTAGGCGTCGGGAAGATACGGCTGGCCGTCACCGTCCGCGCCCAACCAGGTGCGCAGCCGACTCATGTTCGACCGCCGGGTCCCCTCCGCGACCAACAACTCCGAGGACATCTGGGTGGCGGTCCGACCCGGGTTCTCCAGCAGCCAGCCGCAGTACTCCTCGCACTGTCGGCGGGCCCGGGTCGGAGCTTCACCCCTGGCGCCGGTCAACTCGACCGGTCCGAGCAGCAGCAGCGTCGGCACCTCGCCGGGCTCGTCCTGCTGGATCGCGCTTGGCAGCAGGGCCACGTTGTCGGGCTGAGGGTCGGCGCTCCACCAGGACGCCGGTTCCGACGATTGCATGGACGCTGTCCGAGCAATGGCGCCAATCGCGTCGCGAGTGTGGGCTTCGATCAGCTGAGCGGAGAGGGTGAGTCGGTCTGGCATCAGGGTTCCGTCGGGTTGTCCGTCGATCAGGGTGAGCTGCCATCGCGTGGAGGCGGCGGCCAAGCCTGGCGCGACCAGCACCACCCCTCGGCCCAGGTCGGTGCAGGCGGCACTGATCCGCGCCAGCAGTTCCGCCGGCGGCTGATCGGCGAGCACGGCAACCCACGGAGCGGAGGCTTCGGCGCGATCAGGGTCCAGGCGCGCCGACCGTTGATCGGAGGTGGCTGCAAACGCCGCCCGCCGACGGACCGCCTCGCGCTCGAGTCCCTCGACCAGGCCCCGCGGATCGTGGAGGACCAACTGGTTGTCGGGCAGCACGGCTCGGCAGAACGAGGCATCGGCGGCCGCGACGACGAGGCGCAGTTCGGCCGCCCACGGAGCGCAACCGAGCTCGGCTACCCAGGCGGCGATCACGCCCGCGCACAGCTCGGCCGCACCCTCCACCGACACCAGGCCACGTCGTTCCAACTCCACCATCGTGGTCACTCCGGCGGCGGTCCGACCCAGGGTGACCAGGGTGGGGTAAGGCACGGCGTGGGTGGAGACCTCCAACACGTCGAGACGGTCGAGGTCGACCACCCAGGCGGTCCCCTCCCGGACGAAGCCGCGCGGCGGAGTCGTCGCCGGGGGTTCCACCCATTGGAAGCTGAGCCGCAGGCCTTCGATCACCACCCGGTCCAACGCCGGAAGCTCGGGCAGCGTGCGCTCGAAGTGCTCGCCCAAGACCCGTAGGGCCCGCTCCAGTCCGGTCGCGACGCCGGACTGCTGTCGCCGGCCCAGGGCGGTCTCGTAACGACGCAGCGCAGCCTCGGGGTGGGGGACTCGGACGCCAAGGTTCCGCGAGCGAAGTTGGGCCTGCCGCCGGACCGCAACCGCCGACAGGATCATCGCCGCCGCCAGGCCGCCCAGACCGCCGACCAGTGGGGCGACCGGATCAGCCGCCCGGCTTGCTTCGGGGATCGGTGGATGCTCGGCGGTCGGCGATGCCGTCGGCACCGGGGCGGAGGTGTTGGGGGTGCTCGCGTCGGGGCTCATCGCGGGCGGTTCGCACTGGTTCGGCGGCTGGTCCGAGCCTTGCGGGCGGTCCTGGCCCTGCGGTCCGCCCTGATCTGATGATGGCTCGCCTTGGCCCGACCGCTCGTCCTGACTCGACGGCTCGCCTTGGCCCGACCGCTCGTCCTTCCTGGGCGGCTGGTCCTGAACAATCGGCTTGGGGTGCGTCGCGCCGGTCGGCAGGGCGAGCTTCCAGCCGATCTGGATCAAGTCGGGATCACGGATCAGGCTGCGGTTGGCCTGATGGATTGCCGGCCACTTCCGGGCCGCCCCAAGGTGTTCGAGAGCCAGACCAGACAGCGTGTCGCCCTTCCTCACGGTGACCGACTCGACCGGGGCCCGTTCGGCCTCTGGTGCGGCTGGCAGCCGAAGTCGATTGCCGGCGTGCAGTCGCTGGGTTGGGTCCTCACGGAGTTCGGGGTTGAGTTCCGCAAGGGCCCGCCACTGCCGTCCATCACCCAGCAGTCGCTCGGCGATCGTCCACAGGTCATCGCCTGCGACCACTGTGTACTGCGCGGCATCTGGCTCGTCCTGCTGCTGGACGATGGTGGGCGAAGCCACGGTGGCGGAGGCGGCTGCCGGAGCGGCCATCGTTGGGGCCGCCATCGCGGGAGCGGCCCTGCCTGCGACGCCGAGGCCGGCCACGGCGGCAACCAGGAGCGCCCCGGAGATCCACTGCAAGCCGCTGACCAACGGCAGCACCAGGCGTCGGCCGGTGACCAGGTTCACCAATTCCATGACCGTTGAGGCCACGAAAGCGGCCCAGGCCAGCCAACCGACGGCCGTCAGCAGCGCGACCAGCACTCCGCCGCTGTCAGCGACCAGGAGTCCCGGCAACTGCCACGCCGGACGCCCCCACGCCCAGAGCGCCACCGGGGCACCCACAAGTAGCGCGAGCAGAAGGCCAGCGGAGCCGAGCCCTTTGATCATCGTCAGCACCTCAACCCCTTCCTCGATAGCGGTCCAGGACCGACTGAGCTTCTGCCGTTAGGGTCAGCGAGCCGGGCCAACCGGGGACGAGGATGTCGGCCAGCATCACCACGCACCTGACTCGAACTCCGACCCGGGCTGGCGTCCCCACCGGGGTCGCGAAGCCGGCCGCGTCGACCTGGACGTCAAGGGGCTGGCAGCGCAGCCCCTGGCTGGTGGACTGCTGGCCGGCCACCGACAGGGCCGCCCGGCGGGCGTCCACTGCGGAACGCTGTACCGAGGCCGACCGTGACGCCGCGGCGGCAATCTGCTCGGCCGAGGCACGGGCGAACCACACCCGCGCTCCACCCACCACCAGACACAGCAGCATCACCAATGCAGGTACCACCAGGGCGAACTCCACGCTGGCCGCACCCCGCTCACCGGTCGTCTCGGTCATGGCCGACTCACCCGCTCCAGGGGCAGCACGGCCACCTCGCGTAGTCGTCCCTGACCCAGGTCAAAGAAGGTGGGCACCCGCGCCGAAACGGTCACCCGCACCTCGGCCCCGGCAGTGTTCATCGCCACCGAGGTCTCCACCAGCCCGCCAGCGGCAGCCACGCGGTCGGCGGCAAGTCGCGCCTGGGCCTGATCGCTGCGAGCCCAGGCGATCTGTTCGGCGGCGGTCAACGCAGCGCTGGCCGCGACTGTGCGTCCGTGAAGCCAGATGCCGGTTTGGATCAGCCCGAGGATCATCGCCAGCAGGACCGGGACGAGCAGCGCCCACTGGGTGGACTCCGCCAGCCCCCGCTCGCTCACGGACGGGGCAGCTTCGAGGCTACGTACACGCCGACCGCGCCGACCACCACGATGGCCACCGAGACCGCACCGGCCAGCAGGATCGCGTTCTCGGTCGATTGGGACAGGCCTCGTTCGCCGCGAGAGGGCGGCGAGACCAGGTAACCGATCAGGGTCAGGAAGAGGGATTTCATGATTTCTCCTTGGGGTTAGGTGCCGAGTAGGCGGAGCAGGGCAGGGACCAGAAAGACCAGGCCGAAGATCAGGCTGGGAATGACCATGAATAGGGTCATTCGTTCGGAGACCGCAGCGGCGTCGATCCGAGTCGCCGTCAGATGAGCGTCGCGCAGTTCCTTCACCCGGGCACGCAACGCCTCCGACAGCGAGGCTCCCGAGTCGTCCAGCTTCATCACGTCGGCGATGTCCCCGAGTGCGGGCAGGTCAAGGTGGACGCCGAGTTGGCGGAGGTCCGAGTAGGGCGCACGCTGCTGGAGGCGCGCGCGCTGGAGTGCCTCACGGATGGCGTGGAAGACCGCGGCATCCGAGATGCCTGCGGCCGCTTGAAGGGCCTGCGTGGCGGACCGGTTCGCCAGCCGTTCCAGCGTCACCAGATCCATGAAGGTGAGCAGTGATTCGGTGGCATCCGATCCGGTGCTGCTCGCCTGCCGTCGCAACACCAGATCCGGGGTCAGGAATCCGAACGCGGCCCCGATCACCGAGGCCGCCGCTGGGATCAACACGCCGAGGCCGCTCAGGCCGAGGATCAGCAGCGCCAGCAGGCCGGGCACGGTGGCGCCGAGCAAGGCGCCGATGACCTTGTAGGTGAAGAAGCGGTCCACACCGATCCGCCGCAACTGCAGTTGCCGGCTGACTCGGTCGTTCACCCCGAGGGCCCAGCGCAGCCGTACCCAGGAGCCGATTCGGTCAACGCCTTCCGCGGCCTCGGCTTGACGCCCCGGCAGCCCTCCATCGAGCAGGCCGAGAGCCTCAGACAGCCGCGGGTGCCGGGCGATCAGCCCACCACAGGACGCCCAGATGCCACCCAGGAGCAGGGACCCGGACACGGCGGCCACCGCCAGGCCGGTCATCCGGCACCGCCCAGGATGCGGTCCCGGCGCCGGGGCAGCGTCAGCCGCCGCAACACGACCAGTGAGGCCACGTAGGTCCCCAGCAATGCGGCCAGGATCACCTGTCCCAGCGACGTGCCATAGGGGGCGAAGAACTCGCGCCCGAAGACAAAGGCGGCGCACAACACCGTCGCGGTGATCATGGTCACCTGACGGACTACCTGGCGCGGTTTCGCCCGCTCCGCCTCGACCTCGCGAGCCGCCCGGAGGCGGTCCTGAATCGAGTCGGCCAGGGCGGTGAGCGTCGCGGTGGCCCCGGTGCCACCGCGTTCGGCCGCAAGGGCGAGGGCGGCGATCACCGCATCCGCGTCGGCTGAGTCCAGGTCGTCGGCGAACGCGTGGAGTGCCTGACGAGGGCTCCAGCGGTCGTCCAGCCGCAGCACCAGGAGTTGCAGCGGCTCGCCCAGCAGCGCCGGGGCCTGTCGGACCGACCAGCGGATCGCATCGGTGATGGACCGCCCGGTGGTGAGGGTGGCGGTCATCGTCCGGACCCAGCGATCCAGAGCCTGCAGGATGTCGATCTCCCGGTTCGCCGGAGCGCTGAGGAGGATCGGCAACCCGACCGCGGCCGCCGGGCCCAGCACGACGAACAGCGGCAGCCCGGTGATCACGGCCAGCACCACGCCGAGGCCGACGCCAACTGCCAACTGCCGACCCCACCGGCGCCCGAGGCGTGCGCCGCGAACCAGCAGGGGCCGCAGGGTTCCCGCCCTGCTCGGGGTAGCCACGACCGGTCTCAGGCCGGCGGCCACCAGTACTACGCCGCCCACGATCAGGGCACCGACCAGCGCGCTCAGGACGGTCATCACGTCGACCACCCCGCCCGGAATTCTCCCAATTCCGCGAGCAGCTCCGGGTTGGGGTGGAAGATGCCCGGCGAGTTCGCAGTCGGTGCCTCGTAGACCAGATGCGTCACGGGACGGTCACCCTCGACGCCCCCGGTCAGGGCTCGAATCTCGGCGATCCGTCGCACCCGTCGTCCACCGCGCCAGGAGTCGTCGGTCAGTTGGACGTAGATCAGCAGGTGCAGGTGGTGGGCGATCTGGCGGAAGGCCTCGGCCATGGAGAGCACGCCGCCTTGGGCCACCCTGGCGGCGAGCCGATCGATGGTCGAGGCGGCGGAATGCGAGTGGGTGGTGCTCAGCGTGCCCGCGCCGGCCTGCATCGCCTCAAACATGGCCCCTGCCTCGCTGCCGCGAACCTCGCCCACCACCAGGCGGGACAGGTTCTGGCGCAGCGCCTCGGGAATCAGGTCCGCGATGGAGTAGTCGCCAACCCGGCGTCCCGCCAGCTGCTCGCCCATGCCGACCTTGGCCTGTAACGCGAGCATGTTGCGCCGTCCGGCTTGGAGATGGGTCAGCAGTTCGTAATCGGTTTCCAGGGTGCCGAACCGCTCACTGTGGGGAATCGCCGCGATCAACGCCCGAAGCAGAGTCGTCTTGCCGGCACCCTGATCGCCGGCGATCACCATCGACTTTCGGGCCAGCACCGCCGCGTGCAGCAGCCGCCCGACCTCCTCGGGCATCATCCGGGAACGCACCAAGTCGGCGAGGGTGACCGAGGTCAGGGTGTGCTGGCGGATCGTGATCGAGGGCCGGAAGCTGAGACCGAAACCAATGGCATGGAGTCGGAAGCGGTCACCGAGGGCCACGGTGAGGGTGGGGTGGGCGTCGTCGAATGGCCGCGGCGGCGACACGGTTTCGGCGAGGAACCGGATCGCCTCGACGAGTTCCTCGTCGCTGTCTGCCACCGGCTCGCGCTCCTCGCGCCGTCCGTCGCCGTACTGGACGACCACGCTGTCGCAGCCGTGGATCTCGATGTTCTCTGCGTCGGGGATCTCGAACAGCGGCTGCAGCCGGCCATAGCCGAAGATTGCGCTCTCCACGGCGTCGGCGTACGCATGCTCCAAGACAATCGGCCACAACGCCGCGCCGTGATTGCTCAACTGGGCGGCATGCTCCTTCACCACCGCCCGCACCAGAGAGCGGCCGAGTAGCCGCCGGTCAACCTCTGACATGACGGCTTGATGGACGTCCTGATGCTCGGCCAACGCTGCGGTGATGGCTTCGGAAGCCTTCCGGCGCAGGGTCACCACCAACGACCAGTCCACCCTGCCCGTCGACTCGTTCGGCAGAACCAGCCGCCGGATCGTCCGGTCGTCCGGGGTCACATCGGGAAACGGCAACTCCTGCAGCAGCGGGATCCCGCCCAACCGGCTCACCGTCCGGCCTCGATCAGCTGTCGAGTGCGGGCGAGGTCGGTGCTCAGCGTCGTGCTAAGCCGCTCCAAGTCCTTGAGGTAGCGCGAGACGGCCAGGCGGCGACCGCCGTCGGCGCCGTGACTGAACACCGCCGCCAACTTGGGATTCCATTCAACAGATCCGACGACCCCTAGTCCGAACTGGGCGGTGATCTCGCCGGCGGAGTAGGGACGATGCTCGCCTACCAGCACCAGGCCGAGTCGTTGCGCACCGATGGCGTCGATCAGCCCTGGCAGGTAGAGCCGCAGTGCCACCAGCGAGACCAAGGACGTGCCGGTCACGACCAGTACCCGGTCGGCCACGCCGGTCATCGGCGTCGGCAGGCCGTCCACCCCGAGGCGTCCGGCGTCCACCACGACGTCGCCCTCCTCGGCGGCCAACGCCATCGCCAGCTCGGGCCAGGCCGGCGTGAAGAGACCAACCACGCCAGGATGGGGAAATCCGGGAATGAAGCCCCGGTCCACCTCGCCGGGTGGCCCCAGCGGCAGCCGATCCGCAGCCAACACCGGCTCGAGTGGACGCCGCTCGCGGTGCGCCTGCAGCAGGTTGGCCAGGCCGCGCGATCCAGGATCGACGCCTTGAAGGTAGCCCCCGAGAACGCCCTGGGTCGGCACCCGGTCGCAGTCGACCAGGGTGACCCGGCGCGGCCAGACGAGGGTGAGGCCGATCGCGGTGGTGGTCACCCCGGGAGCGTGACCGGCGCTGGTGAGGATGACGACGGCCATCTCAGCCCTCCGCCCGCCGCACCAGGACCAGCCGTTCGGCGGCGGCCAACCTGGCCAGGCGTTCTGCTTCCCTCGCAGGCACCTCGACGTCCAAGACGGCCGCTCCGTCGGTTTGGACGACCGGGCTGGTGGCCACCTTGGCCACCACGCTGGCGCCCGGACTCGCGTCCTCGGAGTCCTTGGCGACCGCGACCAGGAGCACGGGAGTGCCGGCTGGCAGGGGCGACGCCGGCAGCCGCCCGGGCGTCAGCCGAAGTCCGATCCGAGCCGTTCCAGGTTTCACCTCGACCTGGCCGACCGACCCCGGAACGACCAGCGACCCGTTGGGCAAGTCGACCAGCGCGGTCGAGCCAATCAGCTCGGCGGCCCGATCGGCCGGGACGGTGGAGAGGCCGACCGCGGAACCGACGCTGACCGAGCCAAGGTCCGCGGCTTGGATCACCTCTCCCCGAAACACCGTCCGATTCACCCTCAGCACCGAGTGTGCGTCGGCGACCGAGGTGTAGAGGAAGGCAGCCCCCAGCCCACCCAGGCAGATCGCGAGCATCCCGACGGCAAGCCAACGCAGATTCCTGCGGGGTCGCAAAGGTGGGGACGCGGGAATGCTTCGACGGTCGTTCATGAGTCTCTTTTCGGGCCGAGCCCAGGGGGTGGGTGATCGGTTGTCGTGCCCGACGATAGGCACCGACTCCCACCAAACGCGACCGTCTCAGCGAGAACTGTGGATAACTCGCCCGGTGACGGCCCGCCTGTGGATAACGCTGGCCGGACCGAATCGCGCTGGCAGACTGGGGCGATGCTCGCTGACCCCGCCGAACGCACGATCGGCGGTCGCGACCTCACCCAGTGGCGCACGGCTCTGGGACGGCGCCTGCAGTCAGTGGTCGTCTGGGTGTCTGAGCGCACCGGGCTGGCCCCGGCGCTGGTGATCGGTCTGGCCGTGGCGATCGGCCTGTTCTCCGGCACCGTGGCCATCGCGGGCGAGATCTACGAGTCGGTGGTCGAGCAGACCCGGCTGGTCGCGCTCGATCAGCAGGTCCTGCAGTGGTGCCTCAGCGTCCGCTCCCCCGGCTGGGACGCGGCCATCGCTGCTTTCAGCAACTCCGGCGGGCCGTTCTGGATGCCGATCATCGCCGGGGCGGCGGTGCTGGCGATGGGACTGGCCTGGCGGTCCTGGACACCGGTGGTTCTGATGCTGATCGCCACCGCTGGTTCCCTGGCCATGACCACAGTGGGCAAACGGCTGTTCGGGCGAGCCCGCCCGCCGCTGGTCGACTCGGTGCCGCCCTATGAGACTTCGGCGTCGTTTCCGTCCGGTCACAGTCTGAACAGCCTGGTCATCGCGGGATTGCTGGTCTACCTGCTGCTGGCGCACGTGAACTCGCGCTGGAGGCGGACGGCGCTCGTCCTGCTGACCGTCGGCTACGTCGCGGCGATGGGGCTGTCGCGGGTCTACCTGGGCCACCATTGGCTCTCCGATGTGTTGATGGCGTGGGCGATCGGAGTCGCCTGGCTGACCGTTGTGATAACCGCCCACCGACTCTGGCTGAGCGGCCGGGCGGAGCATGAGCCGGTGGCCTCCCCGGACGACCGCGGGATCACTCCCTAGCGATCATCAGGCCCACAACCGGGCCACCACTGGCGCGGCCCGACGCCCCTGCTCCCGTCCCGCTGCCACCAGTGCCTTCGCCGCCCGAACGTTCAACACGTCAATCCGCACGCCTGCCGGCGTCAGCACCAGGGCGCGGGGCAACCCGGCCGCCTGCACCGCGGCCCGCCGTGATCGCAGCACCGCAGCCGGCATCGGAGCCGCCACCAGGGCCGCGCAGCCCCTCGCCAGATCCGCGTTGGCCGGTGACCGCAAGGCACCGTCGAAGTAGTCGGCCCCGGCCAGCGACACCGGCGGAAAGACCCCGGGCACGGCGCAGGACGCGGCCAACGCCCGCTCCAGCGCTACCCCTGATGAGGAATCCCAGACCACACCCACCCCGGACGAGACCGCCGTCGCCACCACCACCAGCCGATCCGGCCAGGCCCGGCCGGCGACGTGGCCGGCGACCGACTCCACCCACCGTTCCTGATCACGGTCGCCGCGGACCGCCACTCGACCGAGCCAGCGCACCGCGGCCGCCCGGGACGGCCACAGCTGGGCCAGCGCCAGCCGCCCCGCCGCCACCGCCGTGACTGTCCCCAGCCGCTCCCCGGCCAGGGTCGCCCCGACCAACGACTCAGCAGACTCCCCGAGCGCCAGCCCTGCGGCGAGCAGCGCCCCGCCTGAGGTGCCGACGATCAGGTCGGCGCCGGCCGGATCGACTCCGCTCTCGGCAAGCCCCGCCAGCAGGCCGGCGGTCCAGGCCACCCCGGTGGCCCCACCGCTGCCCAACACCAGGGCCCGGCGCATCCTCAGCGGGTGCGTTGCCAGGTGAGCGTCGGAGTGCCGCCGGTCACCGTCGCACTGAACCGCACCAGGTAGCTGACCTTGTCGTCCACGCTGTACTCGGCGCCCTTCGCGGTGACCCGGGTGCGCAGGCCAAAGGTCATGTTGGTGATCCCGACCAGCGTTGTCGGAGCGGTCGCCGTCACCGAATAGGTGGCCTTCTTCCAGGGGTCACCCTGCAGTGACCATCGGATCGACTTGGTCACCGGCTTGCCCTGCTCCAGCGCGGCCACGTTCGGGCAGCCCTCCGGCGAGAGCGAGCGCTGGGCCAGGCATTTCTTCATCGAGGCGACGGCGAGCTTCTGGAGCACGGCCTTCCCCTCCTTGGTCAGTTCCGGGTTGAGGATCACGCTGACCGTCTGCTCGGGCGCGTCCACGATCACCGGCTTGGCCCCGGCGTCCACTTCGGCGAGCCCGTCGGTGACGGTGTGCACGCCCGGGAAGACCGCGATCACCGCCTCGTTGCCGAGTTGCTGACCGTCCAGCAGCAGCGGCAACTCGGGGGCGATCCCGGCCAGGCTCACCTGGCCGGCCACCGACGGCAGCCGCCAACCCCGGTCGGTGGACACCGCGGCGATCGTCACCTGGCGCTCCTGGCCGTCGAAGGACAGCACCACCGGCACCTCGACCTGACCTGTGCCTTCGACCGCCTCGACCCGGACGACGGTCCACGGCTCGGTCTTGCGGGACGCGGCCAGGGCATCGTCGGTGAGGAACCTCACGTCGGCCGGCGGAGTCAGCGCGAACGCCAGCGCGTCGGACGCCTTACCGGTCACCAGCGCGTCCAGGTAGCCGCGGACGGCATCCTGGGCAGTACCCGCCGCCGTGCTGGACGGGCTCGGCGCGGGTGCTGCGGCCGGGCGGTTGAACCAGGCGACCAGCCCAGCCACCAGGGCGATCACCGCGACCCCGGCGATCACCAGCGGGACCCAGCGGCGACCGGCCAGACGGGTTGGGAGCACTCGAGTCACCGAACCAGCGTAGCCAGGTGCCCACACCCTGCAACGGCCGCTGCCGATCGCGTCCGGCAACTAGATTGCGGCGGGTGACGATCCGCGTAGCCATCGAGCACCGTACGAGATACCACTTCGACCACCCGGTGACCGTGCATCCGCATGTGGTCCGGCTGCGCCCGGCGCCCCACTCGCGGACGCCGATCCAGGCGTACTCGATGACCGTGTCGCCCCGGCAGCACTTCGTGAACTGGCAGCAGGACCCGTTCGGCAACTACCTGGCAAGGCTGGTCTTCCCGGAGAAGGTGAGCGAGCTGGAGATCGTGGTCGACGTGGTCGCGGACATGACGGTGATCAATCCATTCGACTTCTTCCTGGAGGAGTACGCCGAGCGGATTCCGTTCAGCTACCCCGACGAACTGCGCGCCGACCTCGAGCCCTATCTCCGGTCGGTGGACGAGGGGGCCTCGGGGAGTGGCCCCGGTGAGCTGGTCCGGCAGTGGCTGGCCGCCAACGTCCACCTGCCGGAGGAGGGCGTTCGCACGGTCGACTTCCTGGTCGACCTCAACTCCAAGGTGAACCGCGACATCGCCTACACGGTGCGCATGGAGCACGGCGTCCAGACCCCCGACACCACGCTGTCGCGGGCGCTCGGCTCGTGCCGCGACTCCGCCTGGCTGTTGGTGTCGGTGCTGCGCCAGCTCGGCCTCGCCGCGCGGTTCGTGTCCGGCTACCTGGTCCAGTTGGCGTCCGACGTCGAAGCGATTGACGGGCCTTCCGGACCGAGCGAGGACTTCACCGACCTGCACGCCTGGGCCGAGGTCTACATCCCCGGGGCGGGCTGGGTCGGGCTGGACGCGACCAGCGGCCTGTTCGCCGGCGAGGGCCATATCCCCTTGTCAGCAACCCCCCATCCGTCGTCCGCGGCGCCCATCGCCGGGGCCACCGACTTCGTCGGGGTGACCGTCGACTTCAGCAACACCGTCCGCCGGATCCACGAGGACCCGCGGGTCACCAAGCCCTACACCGATGCCGAATGGCAGGCCGTCGACACCCTCGGCGAGCGGGTGGATGGGCTGCTGGCCGCCGGAGACGTCCGGCTGACCATGGGTGGGGAGCCCACCTTCGTCCAGGCCGGGGACACCTCCGCCGCCGAGTGGGAGTACGCCGCCGACGGACCCCAGAAGCGGGACCTGGCCAGGGCTCTGGCGTCCCGGCTGTTCGATCGCTGGGCGCCCGGCGGGGTGATCCACCACGGTCAGGGCAAGTGGTATCCGGGCGAGGACCTGCCGCGCTGGAACACCGCGATCAGTTGGCGCAGCGACGGCATCCCGATCTGGGAGGACGCCGACCTGCTGGCCAACCCATGGGACGAGCCGTCCATTGACGGGGACGGTCCAACCCTGGCCCGCGACCTGGCCATCTACATCGCCGGCGGCCTGGGGATCCCGTCCAGCCACGTGGTTCCGGCGTTCGAGGATCCGCTCAACGACATCGTCGCCGAGGCCCGCCGTCCCGCCGGCGAGCAGCGGCCCGAGATCGACCTCGCCCCCAACGATCCCGCCCTCGCGGACGAGCAAACGCGCGCCGAGACGGTGGCCGGGTGGGACGCCTCCCGGCGTCGTCCGCGCGGCTGGGTCGTCCCGGTGTTTCGCGATGAGGAGGAGCAGCGTTGGGGCAGCGCCCAGTGGCGTCCCCGGCGTCGGCATCTCTTCCTCACCGGCGGCACCTCGCCGATGGGGTTGCGGCTGCCGCTGGACTCGCTCGCCTGGACCGAGCCGCCGGAGATCCCCGAGCGGGCGGCCGCCGACATGGGCGGGCTGCTGCCGTTCATCGTCGAGGGGGAGGCGCCGCCGGCGCTGATCGCCGACATCGCCGAGTCGCCGCGGACGGCGCTCTGCGTGGAGGAGCGCGACGGTCACCTGTTCGTATTTCTGCCGCCGTTGACCCGGCTGGAGGACTGCCTGGAACTGCTCAGCGTGGTCGAGTCGGCGGCGTCGGTGATCGAGCAGCCGGTGGTGCTGGAGGGCTATCCGCTGCCTTGGGACCTCCGGTTGAAGACCCTCTCGGTCACCCCGGACCCGGGAGTGATCGAGGTCAACACCCAGCCCACCTCGTCGTGGGCCGAGCAGCGCGACCTCACCTCGTCCCTCTACGAGGACGCCCGGCAGACCCGGCTGGCGACCGAGAAGTTCGACCTCGACGGCACCCACACCGGGACCGGCGGCGGCAACCACTTCACGCTCGGCGGAGCCACCCCCGACGATTCGCCGCTGCTGCGCCGGCCCGATCTGCTGCGCTCGCTGCTCACCTTCTGGCAGCACCATCCGTCCTTGTCGTACGTGTTTTCGGGACGCTTCATCGGGCCCACCTCGCAGGCCCCGCGGGTGGACGAGGGGCGTCACGAAACGCTCTACGAACTGGAGATCGCGTTTGCCGAACTCGATCGGGTGACCGCCGACGCCGCCCGGTTTGCGCCGCAGAACGGTCGTCCGGCGCTGCCCTGGAACACCGACCGGCTGCTCCGGCACCTGCTCACCGACCTCACCGGCAACACCCACCGGGCGGAGTTCTGCATCGACAAGCTGTACTCGCCCGACTCCCAGCGGGGCCGCCTCGGGCTGCTCGAGCTGCGCGGTTTCGAGATGCCGCCGCACGCCCAGATGGCCCTGGTCCAGGCGCTGCTGGTCCGCTGCCTGGTGGCCAAGTTCTGGGCCGAGCCGTACCGGGCGCCGCTGGTCCGCTGGGGCTCGCGGCTGCACGACCGCTTCCTGCTGCCGGCCTACGCCGCCGCGGATCTGCGGGACGTGGTCGCCGAGGTCAACGAGTTCCTGTCCGGCTCGGTTGGGGAGGGGGTCACCTTCGACCCGCACTGGTTCGACCCCTTCCTGGAGTTCCGCTTCCCGCGGCTGGGCGAAACCGACATCGCCGGGGTTCACCTCGAGCTTCGGCAGGCGATCGAGCCGTGGCATGTGCTCGGTGAGGAGGTCAGCCTGGGCGGCACCGCGCGCTACGTCGACTCCTCAGTGGAGCGGGTGCAACTGCGGGCCACCGGCCTGGTCGAGGGCCGCCACGTGGTCACCTGCAATGGCGTCCCGGTGCCGATGACGGCGCTGACCCCAGGCGAACTCGTGGCCGGGGTTCGTTACCGCGCCTGGGCGCCGCACTCGGCGCTGCACCCCACCATGGGCGTCCACTCCCCGCTGGTCTTCGACCTGGTCGACACCTGGAACCACCGGTCGCTTGGCGGCTTCACCTACCACGTCGTCCACCCGGGCGGTCGCAATTACGACAGCTACCCGGTGAATGCGGTCGAGGCTGAGTCGCGGCGGGCGGCCAGGTTCGAGCCACACGGGCACACCGCCGGGCGGGTGGACGTGGCGTCCTTCCCCCGGCCGGAGTCGATCATCGGGCCGTCCGGGACCGAGTTCCCGACCACGCTTGACCTCCGCCGCTACACCCCCGGCCGCCTCGACTAGGGGCAGGAGGTCCCGGCCACCCTGGAATCGCCATCCCACAGCGCCGATGTGGCACTAGGCGTCCATATGAGGGCTGTGGGATGGCGATTCCAGTGCCGAACGGCCCCGCTCGTGGCCACCGGCGTCGGTCTGGGTGCCGTCCCCTAAGGTGTGGGCCATGTCTGCCGCGCCCATGCCGGAGTCCGGAGGCGTGCTGGACGCCTACCGGGACCGGCTGCGAGCCACCTGGCAGACCGACGCCGAGAGCCTGGACGAACTGGTCACCGCCAGCGGCCTCCGCCCCGAGCAGGACGGCCTGGCGGCCACCATCGAGGGGATGTCACTGGGTGGCCTGCTGACGGCCCGGGCCGAAACCCGCGGCCTGGTCGGCGACGAAGGCGTCACGTACGGCGGCACCCGCGACGACGCGGACGTCCCGGCCGTCTCCCGCGGCACCTGGAAGATCGACCCCCTGCCGCTGTTGTTGCCGGGCGCCGAATGGGCGGCGCTGGAGCGCGGCCTCACTCAGCGGGCGCTGCTGCTGGATGCGGTGCTGACCGACCTTTACGGCCCCCGCAAGCTGCTCCGCAGCGGGCTCGTCCCGCCCGAGGTGGTGCTGGCCCACGACGGCTTCGTCCGGCAAACCGACCGGATCGCCGCCCCCGGGCGACGCCAACTGGTGCTGTCGGCGACCGACCTGATCCGGGAGGCGTCCGGCTCGTGGCTGGTGGTCTCCGATCGCACCCAGGCCCCATCAGGCGCGGGCTACGCGATGGCCACCCGCCGGATCATCACCCGGGTGATGGCTGGACTCCACCGCGGCACGGACCTGGCCCGGCTGCGCGGCTTCTTCCACACCATGACCGCCGCCCTCCAGGACGCGTCACCGTCGTCGGTGGAGCCGCCGCGGGTGGTCGTCCTCTCCCCCGGGCCGGGCAGTGAGACCGCCTTCGAGCAGTCCTACCTGGCCACCCTGCTCGGCTTCCCGCTGGTCGAGGCCGACGACCTGGTGATGCAGCGCGGCCGGGTCTGGTTGCGCGCCGGCGAGCGTCTCGAACAGGTGGACGTGATCGTGCGCCGGGTCGACGCCGCCTTCTCCGACCCCCTGGAGCTGCGCGGCGACTCTCAGCTGGGCGTCCCCGGGCTGATCGAGGCGACCCGAAATCGGACGGTCGCGGTGGTCAATCCGATCGGCGCCGGGGTCCTGGAGAACCCGGCCCTGGCCGCCCTGCTCCCCCAGATCAGCGCGGAACTGCTCGGGGAATCGCTGCTGCTGCCGATGGCCCAGACCTGGTGGTGCGGCGATCAGGCGTCCTGCTCCCACGTCCTGGCCAACCTCGGTTCGCTGGTGATCAAGCCGATCTCGCGAAGCCGCGGACCGCTGCAATACGGCTGGCAGCTCACTGCCGGCGAGCGGGACGACCTTGCCGCGCGGATCACGGCGGAGCCCTGGGGCTGGTGCGGACAGGACCCCCTTCATGTGTCGACCGCCCCCGTGGTGACTCCGTCCGGCCTGGAGCCGCGGCGGTTCGTGCTGCGCACGTTCGGGGTCGCCCACGCCGACGACTACCACTTCCTGCCCGGCGGCCTCGGCCGGGTCGCCGGGGAACTCGGCCAGTACACGGTGGCCAACTACACCGGGGCCTGGGCCAAGGACGTCTGGGTGCTGGACTCGTCCGCCGCCGACTGGACGCCCGCGTCCGCCGACCATCCGGTCGTCCCACACCCGACCACCCGGACCACGGGCCTCGCGCCACGCGTCGCCGACAACCTGTTCTGGATGGGTCGCTACGCCGAGCGCGCGGAGGGCACCGCCCGGCTGCTGATGGTCACCGACGACTTCGCCGAAGACCACAGCGCCCGCCCGCAGACCGCCGGCGCCCTCGCCATGCGAGTCCTGCTGGACGCCGGCCTCAACCTGACCGGTGGGCGGGCCCAGGACGGCATCGCACCGGTCGTTCAGCTGCGCTCGCGAGTGCTGGACGGGACCCGCGGCACCGTGCGCGGGAACGCCAACAACCTGATCGCCGTCGCCCAGCACATCCGCGACCTGCTCAGCGTCGACACCTGGTCGGTGCTCAGCCGCCTTGACCGGACCCTCAACAAGACGGTCGACGCCAACGAGCAACTGCAGCCGCTGCTGGCCGACGTCCTCGAGTCCCTGCTGGCGCTGGCCGGGATCATGTCGCAGAGCATGATCCGCGACGAGACCTGGGCCCTGTTGGACGCGGGTGCCCGGATGGAACGCGCCCAGCAGACCGTCGGTTTGCTCACCCAGACCCTGCTGCGCACCCGGCCCTGGTCGGTCGAGTCGCTGGTCGTCGAGGGGGTGCTGCGCGCCGGCGAGTCGATCATCACCCACCGCCGTCGGGCCGCCGCCGGCACCGGGCCGACCTCGCCGGCGGAGTCGGCGATCGACCTGCTGCTGCTCGACCCAATCAACCCTCGGTCGGCGCACTTCGCGGTCCGGGAGCTGGCTGCGGACTTGCGGCTACTCGGCGACGAGGCCTCCGCGCTGTTCGCGGACGCCGTCTTGGCCCGTCTGACCGGGGTCGCCCCGGACGCGATGCGGGAGGACCGCTCCGCCCTGGCCGTCCTGCTGGCCGAGGTCAATAGCGACCTGCGGACGCTGTCGGACACGATCGCCGCCAAGCACTTCGTCCGCCAGACCCCGCGTCGGGCGCAGCAGTCCGCCTGGTCGACCCCCTGGCAGGTGACCTGATGACCGTCGACCACCACGCGCCCCGGCGCTACCGCGTCCGGCACCGGACCATCTACACCTACTCCGACGACGTCGAGGCCTGCTACGAACGCGGCTTCCTGCGCCCGCTGCAGACCTGGTCGCAGCAGGTCGAGTCGAACGAGGTGGTGGTCACCCCCGAGCCGGACGCGATCAGCGAACACGTCGACTACTTCGGCAATCACAGCTTCTACGTCGAGGTCCGCACGCCGCACACGGTCTTCGAGGTGGCCAAGACCTCGATCGTCGAGATCGCCTGGCCGCGTCCGAACGTGAACGAACTGAACCGCTGGACGGTCGCCTCGGCCGTCGAACGGGTCCGGGCCGAGGCGGATCCGGTGGAGGCGGTGACCTATCTGTTGCCGTCCGACCTGGTCGAGTTGGGACCGGAGGTGGCTGCCTACGCCGAGCGGATCCTGCCGCCCGGGCGTCCGCTGGGCGACGCATTGGTGGCGCTCTACGAGACCATCTATCGCGACTTCAAGTACGAGCTCGGGTCGACGTCGGTGCGGACCACGCTGCCGGAGTTATTGGTCGGTCGGAAGGGCGTTTGTCAGGACTTCGCCCACCTCGCCGTCGGCTGTCTGCGGACCGTCGGGCTGCCCGCCCGCTACGTCAGCGGGTACGTGGAGACGTCCCCCCCGCCGGGCCAGCCGAAACTGGAGGGCTCGGACGCGTCCCACGCCTGGGCGTCGGTGCTCACCCCGGGCGATCAATGGATCGACCTCGACCCCACCAACGACCACTTCGCCGACTCCCGCTACATCGTGACCGCGTGGGGACGCGACTTCCGCGACGTGTCACCGCTCAAGGGCGTGATCTTCACCGAGGCGAAGACCTCCACTCTTGAGGTGAAGGTGGACGTGTTTCGGATCAACCCGGACGGCTCGCTCAGCTAGCTGCGGGCCGCGGTGGTGTCGACTCGGCCGGCGGCGAGGTGCTCCAGGGCGTCGCCGGAGACCCGCATCACCGTCCAGTCGCTCATCGCCTCGGCACCCAGCGACTCGTAAAAGCCGATCGACGGCTCGTTCCAGTCCAGCACCCACCACTGCAACCGCGGCCAGCCGTTCTCCACACACTTGCGGGCCAACTCAATCAGGAACGCCCGGCCCAGCCCCGAACCGCGGTGCTCGGGCTCGACGTAGAGGTCTTCGAGGTAGATGCCGTGCTTGCCGAGCCAGGTCGAGTAGTTGAGGAACCAGAGCGCGATCCCCACCACCCGGCCCTCCACCTCGGCCACCTCGCAGAACGCCTTCGCCTCGCCCTCGGCCGGGAACAGCGATTCGCCGATGTCTTCGACGGTCGCGCTGACGGCCTCGGGCTCCCGCTCGTAGACGGCGAGTTCGCCGATCAGGCGGTGAATGTCGGGCACGTCGGACCAGACGGCGGGGCGAATCATGGCCTCACCCTACGGGGTAGTTTTGCGGCATGACGGCGGTCGAGATCGACGTTGGCCCGCGGACGATCACGGTCACCAACCCCGATCGGATCTATTTTCCCGACCACGGGTGGACCAAGCTCGACGTGGTCGAGTACTACCTCGCGGTCGGTGACGGCATCGTCCGGGCGCTGGACGAGCGGCCCTGCATGCTGCACCGCTTCCCCAAAGGCCTGGCCGGTCCCAAGGTCCATCAGAAGCGGCTGCCGGCCGGCGCGCCACCCTGGGTGGAGACCGTCCAACTCTACTTTCCTCGCTACGGCCGCACCGCTGACGAACTGTGCGTCACCGAACTGGGGTCGGTGATCTGGGCGGCGCAGATGTCGACGGTCGAGTTCCACCCCTGGAACACCCGGCGCCCCGAGACCGAGATTCCGGACGAGTGGCGGATCGACCTCGACCCGATGCCGGGCGCGGACTTCGCCGCCGTCCGCCGGGTGGCCAAGGTCGCCCACCAGGTGCTGGACGAACTCGGGATCACCGGCTTCCCCAAGACCTCCGGGGGCAAGGGGCTGCACGTCTACGTCCGGATCGCCCCCGAGTGGGGCTTCGCCGACGTGCGCCGAGCCGCGCACACGTTCGGCCGAGAGGTGGAGCGGCGCTGCCCGGACGCCACCACCGCCTGGTGGCGCAAGGACCGCGAACCGGACGCCGTGTTCATCGACTACAACCAGAACGCCCGCGACCACACCATCGCCTGCGCCTATTCCCTGCGTGGCGTCCCGGACGGCACGGTGTCGACCCCGATCACCTGGGCGGAGCTGGACGACATCGAGCCCGGCGACTTCACGCTGGCCACCGTCCCGCCGCGGTTCGCCAAACTCGGTGACCTGCAGGCCACTATCGACGACCACGCGTTCCGGCTGGACACGCTGTTGGAGTGGGCCGACCGGGACGCCCTCGACGCCGACGACTGACGCGCGGCTCAGCCGAACGGCCGCAGGTTGTGCACCCGGAAGAGGGCCCCAAACTCCTCGCCGATCGCCTCGCCCTGCCTGTGCGCCAACATCGGGATGAAGTCGGCAGGCGCAGGGTGGCCAGGAATGTCGGCCAGATAGGCCCGGTGGCACTCCAGGGACGCCACCCCCGCCGCCACGTCCGAGGCCGACAGGGCCACCCCGTGGGTGGGGCTCGGGTCGCCGCCGACCAGCAGCCAGCTCGTCCCCCACTTGGAAAGTCCCTCGTCGGCGGCCAGCTCGGGGAAGACCCAGGTGTTGTCGGCGTCACGGACGGCGTCGAGTGCGGACAGTCCCGCGACCCGGTGGTCGGCCTGGTTGAGGCCGAACGGCAGTTCGACCTCCCAGGATCCGGTGACGACGACGTCGGGCTGGAACTGACGGATTCGCCGGGCGATGTCGCGCCGGAGGTCGAGGTTGTAGACCAGCATCCCGTCAGGGTGATCGAGAATGGTGAGGTCCTTCACCCCCACGGCGTCCGAGGCGTCGCGCTGCTCCTGGGCTCGGAGTGGCCCGACCTCCGCAGGGAGACGCTGCATGCCGGCCTCGCCGGAAGTCAGCAGCAGGTAGGCCACCTCGACGCCCTGGGCCACCCACCGGGCGACGCAGGCCGACGTCCCGTATTCCACGTCGTCGGGGTGGGCGACCACACACAGCACGCGGCGAAATCCGGAGTCGTCCAGAACGGGAAGAAGGGTACGCGGCGGCTCACTCATGGCCACACCCTAAAGCCGACCGCCGGGATGCCGCCACGGACGCCGAGTCCGCATGGACCCGTCCGACCTGCCCGCCGGTAAGGATTCTTGCCCCCTGCCTCCCCGCCGTCCGGCCTACGATGAGCCCATGAACCTGGTCCAGATCGCCCAGCGCGCCATCGACCTCGAGCGCGCCAGCGCCTTCTATGCAGACCTGCTCGGCCAAGGTCCCCTGGCCACCTTCGACCCGCCCGGCCTGGTCTTCTTCGACCTGGACGGGACGCGGTTGCTGCTCGATCTCGGGGCCCCGTCGTCCCTGCTCTACCTCGGCGTGGACGACCTCGAGGGCACCATTGAGCGCCTCCGGGATCAGGGGGTGGAGATCACCTCCGAGCCGCACGTCATCTTCAGCCATGACGACGAAACCTTGGGACCGGCCGGCACCGATGAGTGGATGGCTTTCTTCCGCGACTCCGAGGGCAACCTGGTCGGCCTGGTCGAGCATCGTCAGTCCGAGGCCGACCCCGCCAGTGACGACACCGAGCTGATGTGACGGTGGCGCCGCTCCGGCGTCCTGGCACTGCCGGCGCCGGGTGCCGGGCCACCGCCGCGAGTGGCTCTGGCGGACCGGGTTCCCCTGGAATCGCCATCCCACAGCCGAGATACGTGCAGATACGTCCATAAGAGGGCTCTGGACTGGCGATTCCAGGGCGTCCTGACTCCCGCGTCGCACACCGGCCCGCCTGACGCTCACCGGGCGCCGCCACCGAGGTGGCCAAATCGATTTAGGAGAACCCGCGCCTGAATTTCCTTGACTCATGGAAGCGCTCTCAGGCAGCATTTGGCTCAGGTTGAGAGCGCTTTCAGCCATCGGGAGAAGTCCTCTCCCGCGTCACGGTCCTCCACCTGGGCCGCACGAGCGACGAAGGAGTCACATGCGCACCACGCCCATTCGCGCTGCGGTCGTCGGGACCGCCGCCCTGGCCATGCTTGTCACGGGTTGCTCGCAACCCGCGGCTACCCCCTCCGCCAGCACCGCCAGCACCACGGCGGCGTCCATGGAGAAGGTCACCCTGACCGTCGCCACGTTCAACGAGTTCGGCTACGACAACCTGTACGCCGAATACACCAAGCTGCACCCGAACGTGACGATCGTTCCCAAGAAGGCGGCCACCTCCCAGGAGGCCCGCGACAACATGAACACCCGGCTCGCCGCCGGCTCCGGCCTCTCCGACATCGAGGCGGTCGAGGTCGACTGGCTGCCGTCGATGCTGCTCACCCAAGACAAGTTCATGGACCTGAACACCCCGGACGTTGCCGGACGCTGGCTGGAGTGGAAGACCAAGGCCGCCACCACCGCCGACGGCAAGCTGATCGGCTACGGCACCGACATCGGTCCCGAGGCGGTCTGCTACCGCTCCGACCTGTTCAAGAAGGCGGGTCTGCCGACCGATCGGGACGAGGTGGCCACGCTCCTCGAGGGCGGCTGGGACAAGTACTTCCAGGTCGGCCAGCAGTTCGTCGCCAAGAGTGACGCCGCCTGGTACGACTCGGCCGGCGCCATCTGGCAGGCCCGCCTGCAGCAGCAGGCCAACCCCTACTCGTCCTCCGACACCGAGGAAAAGCTGATCCCGCTGGACGAGAACACCGCGATCAAGGACATCTACACCACCACCCTCAAGGCGAGCGTGGACGACAAGCTGTCGGCCGGCCTCGCCCAGTGGAGCACCGACTGGACCAACGCGTTCCAGAAGAGCAAGTTCGCCACCATGCTGTGCCCGGGCTGGATGCTCGGCGTGATCGAGGGCAACGCCAAGGGCGTCGAGGGTTGGGACATCGCCAACGTCTTCCCCGGCGGCGGCGGCAACTGGGGCGGCTCGTACCTGACCGTCCCCGAGCAGGGCAAGAACAAGGAGGCCGCCCGTGAACTGGCCGCCTGGCTGACCGCCCCCGAGCAGCAGATCAAGGCGTTCCTGGCCAAGGGCACCTTCCCCAGCCAGGTGAAGGCGCTGGACGATCCCCAACTGACCGGAGCCACGAACGCATTCTTCAACGACGCTCCGACCGGCAAGATCCTGGCCGATCGGGCCGCGGCGGTGACCGTGACCACGTTCAAGACCGAGCAGTACTTCGCGATCACGACCATCATCTCCGACGCCATCAACCGGGTCGAGGTGGACAAGAAGGACTCCGCCGAGGCGTCGTGGAAGAAGGCCGTCGAGGAGTTCAAGGCCCTCGGCTGACCCTGAACGGGGTGCGGCCGGTTCCCCCCGGCCGGCCGCACCCCACCCCCCGGGTATCCGCCTACCTCATCACCAACGTCGCTGCTGAAGGAGGACCATGTCGACGACCACCACCGAACGCCCGGCCTGGCGGCAACGGCTCAGCGTGCTGGACGTGAAGTCGGCGCCCTACCTCTCTGTGGCGCCCTTCTTTGTCCTATTCGCGCTGGTCGGACTGTTCCCGATCCTCTACACGGGCTGGGTGTCGCTGCACCGCTGGCACCTGCTGCGCGGCGATCTAGGCTGGTTCGGCCTCGACAACTACCTGTTCGTTCTCGGCCAGCCGCGGTTCTGGACGGCGGTGCGCAACACCTTCAGCATCTTCTTCCTCAGCTCGGTCCCCCAGGTGATCCTCGCGCTGATCATCGCCGCCATCCTGGACGCCAACCTGCGCGCCAAGACCCTGTGGCGGATGGGCGTCCTGCTCCCCTACGTGATTGCGCCGGTGGCGGTGTCGCTGATCTTCGGTCAGCTGTTCGCCGACCAATCCGGCCTGGTCAACGCGCTGTTGACCGCGTGGGGGGTGCCCCCGATCAGTTGGCACGGCGACCCCCTGCCGGCCCACCTGGCGATCGCCACCATGGTCAACTTCCGCTGGACCGGCTACAACACCCTGATCTTCCTGGCGGCGATGCAGGCCATCCCCCGCGAACTGATCGAAGCCGCCCTGGTGGACGGCGCCAAGCGCTGGCAGATCTTCTGGTCGGTGACCGTGCCGATGGTGCGGCCGACCGTGATCTTCGTGGTCCTCACCTCCACCATCGGCGGCCTGCAGATCTTCGACGAGCCGCGGATGTACGACGGCACCGGCCTGGGCGGCAACGACCGCCAGTACATGACGATCACCATGTACCTCTACGAACTCGGTTGGGGTAGCCAACTGAACCTGGGACGAGCAGCGGCGGTGGCCTGGCTGCTGTTCGCCATCATCGTGGTGGTGGCCCTGATCAACTTCGCTCTGACCAGGCGGATCGCTGGCACGGCCGCCCACCGCCACCCCAAGGACGCCCGATGAGTTCCCCGGCCATCGCCCAGTTCGCCGGACAGGGCGCCGCTCGGGCGGCCGCCCGCCGCAACCGGTCCGACTCGGGGCAGCGGCGTCCCGGATGGGTCACCTACCTGCTGCTCACCCTGGTGGTGTTGATCAGCGCCGCGCCGCTCTACTACACCGTGCTGCTGGCCAGTTCGACCCCCGCCGACATCGCCCGCAACCCGATCCCGTCGCCGCTGCCCCAAGGGCACCTGCTGGAGAACCTGAACCGGGTGCTCACCTCCGACATCGGGTTCTGGCGGGCCACCTGGAACAGCACGGTGGTCGCGTTGATCACCTCGCTGTCGGTGGTGTTCTTCTCCACCCTGGCTGGCTTCGCCTTCGCCAAACTGCGCTTCCGCGGTCGCAATGCCCTGCTCGCCTTCGTGATCGGGACGATGGCGGTGCCGACCCAGTTGGGGATCGTCCCGTTGTTCATCGTGATGGCCAAGCTCGGCTGGATCGGACGCCTCGAGGCGGTGATCGTCCCGGGCCTGGTCTCGGCCTTCGGCGTGTTCTGGATGACCCAGTACCTGTCTGAGGCGTTGCCCTACGAGTTGATCGAGGCGGCTCGGGTCGACGGTTGCTCCATGATCCGCACCTTCTGGCACGTCGCGCTGCCCGCGTCCCGACCGGCCGCGGCGATGCTCGGGCTGTTCACCTTCGTCGGCTCCTGGACGACCTTCTTCTGGCCCTTCGTCGCCCTGGGCTCGGCCAACCCGACCCTTCCCGTCGCCCTGCAGTTGTTGCAGGCGTCCTATTTCAAGGACCTGTCGCTGATCATGGCCGGCGTGGTGCTGGCCACGGTCCCGCTGGTGTTGGTGTTCATCGTCGCCGGACGCCAACTGGTGTCCGGCATCATGCAAGGAGCGGTCAAGGGATGACTGAGTTGAGGTTCCCGCCCGGTTTCCACTGGGGCACCGCGACGGCGTCCTTCCAGATCGAGGGCGGCGCCGATCAGCGCGCCGACTCCATCTGGGACGCCTTCTGCCGGCGCCCCGGGGCAATCGAGGACGCCTCCGACGGTCAGCTCGCCATCGACCACTACCACCGCTTCGCCGACGATGTGGCCCTGATGGCCTCGCTGGGGATCGGGACCTACCGGTTCTCGGTTTCCTGGCCGCGGGTGATCAACGATGACGGCACCACCAACCCGGTCGGGCTGGGCTTCTACGACGCACTGGTCGATCGGTTGTGCGCGCACGGCATCCGGCCGTGGCTGACCCTCTATCACTGGGATCTGCCCACCGTGCTCGGCGATTGGACCAGGCGTGACGTCGCCGAGCGCTTCACCGACTACGCCCTGCGGGTGCATCACGCCTTGTCGGACCGCGTTCGGGTGTGGACGACGTTGAACGAGCCGTGGTGTTCGTCCTTCTTGTCGCACAGTGCCGGGATCCACGCACCCGGCCACACCGACCCGACCGAGGCGTTCCGGGCGGCCCATCACCTGCTGCTCGGCCACGGCCTGGCCACCCGTGAACTGCGCGCGGTCGACCCGGACGCCACCCTCGGCATCACCGTGAACTTCACCCCGGTCGCGCCAGCGGACCCCGACGACCCGGCCGATCGGGACGTCGTCCGGCGGGTGGACGCCACCTCGCACCGCCTCTTCACCGACGCCCTGTTCCGGGGCAGCTACCCCGAGGATCTGCTGGCCGACGCCGGTCCCGCCTGGCCGGACGATCTCGTCCGCGACGGCGACCTGGACGCCATCTCCACACCCTTCGACGTGCTCGGGGTGAACTACTACGCCTCGCAGCTGATCCGAGCCGGCGGCCCGGTCGACCAACCCACCCCGCACCCGTTGGCGCCGGACGCGGTCACGGCGGAGCGGCCTGAACTTCAGCGATCCGACATGGGCTGGGAGATCACCCCCGATGCGCTGCGCGACCTGTTGATCGACCTGCACCGGGAATACACCGGACCGGCCGGGGTGCGGTTGGCGATCACCGAGAACGGCTGCGCGGTGGCCGATCCGATCCCGGTCCCGGACGGGCCGGTGATCGACGACCAGCCGAGAATCGACTACCTGCAGGGGCACCTGGTGGCGGTCCACCAGGCCATCGAGGCCGGCGTCGACCTCGACACTTACCTGGTCTGGACGCTGATCGACAACTTCGAATGGTCGTTCGGCTACGCCAAACGCTTCGGCCTGGTGGGCGTGGACGCCCAACTGACGCGCCATCCGAAGGCGAGCGCGCACTGGTATGCAGAGCTGATCCGCAGCGGTACCCTGTCGCTGCCGTCGACGCCCTGAGCGTCCGGCGACAGGAGAGCCCGCCATGACGCAGCGCAGCGCGCCGACCCTGGACGACGTGGCCAAGGCGGCCGGCGTCTCCCGGGCGACCGCCTCCCGGGTGGTCAACGGGGTGGTGCCGGTGTCCCGGCCGGCCGCCGAGGCGGTGCACCGCGCGATCACGATGCTCGGCTACCGGCCCAACATCGCCGCCCGCGCCCTGGTCACTCGGCGGGTCGGCGCGGTGGTCGTGCTGGTTCCCGAGACCGAGGACCGGGTGTTCTCCGACCCCTTCTTCCCGCTGGCCTACCACGGGGCGCTGGACGCCTTCCGGCACACCGGCATCCACGTGCTGCTTTCGATGGCCCACCCGCAGGACGGGGTGGAACCGATGCTGGCCTTCTTCCAGTCCGATCACGCCGACGGCGCCATCGTGATCTCCCACCACGGCCACGACTTCGCCCAAGCGATCGCCGCCTCGTCTCGTCCGGTGGTGTTCGTGGGCAACCCGAACGTCCCCGGGCTGGCGTACGTGGACGTCGACCAGGTGGACGCGGCGATGGTCGCCACCCGGCACCTAATCGACCGCGGCGCGGCCGTGATCGGCACCATCACCGGCCCGATGGACATGTCAGCCGGTGTGGATCGGCTGCGGGGGTTCCGGCAGGCGATGGCCGAGGCGGGTCGCAGCGGACATCTGGTCGCCGAAGGCGACTTCACCGTGCTCGGCGGCGACCGGGCCGCCTTTGATTTGCTCAGCCACCACCCCGAGATCGATGCGCTCTTCGTCGGATCGGACCTGATGGCGTCCGGGGCGCTCCGGGCCGCCGAGCGACTGGGCCGCCGCGTTCCCGACGACCTGCTGGTGGTGGGGTTCGACGACTCGGTGGTGGCCACCCAGACCATTCCGGCCTTGACCACGATGGAAAACCGGCCGGACGTGCTCGCCTACACCGCCGGCCGGATGCTGCTGGAGAAGTTGCACGGCGACGAGCCGGCGACGCCGGTGATCCTGCCCAGTCGACTGGTCCGCCGCGAGTCCGCCTGACGGTCGAACGCTCTACAGCGCCCCGAGGGCCGTGGCCACCGTGATCACGGACGCCGCCCGTCTCCAGTCTCTCCGGAGCCACGTTGCCCACCCAACACCCAGGACACGCCGGGCCGCACGGCGCGTCCAGCCCGTACGGGGGGCAACGCGCTCAGCCGGTCAAACGCCCTACAACGCCCCGAGGGCCGTGGCCACCGTGATCGCGGACGCCGCCGCCCAGGCCTGCGGACGGCACGAGGCGGGGTAGGGAGCCGGCGGGAACAGTTCCTCGGCGTCCTGCCCGCCGAACAGCTCGGGCAACTGGTAGCCGAAGCCTTCGGCGGCTCGCAGCAGCCCCTCGGCCAAGCGGGCCGCATCCTCGGGATAACCCGTAGCCAGCATGCCTTCGATGGCCATCGCGGTGTCATGGGTCCAGACCGAACCGACGTGGTAGCGGGCCGGCCAGTACGCCCCGTTATCGGACGACATGGTCCGGACGCCGTAGCCGCTGAACATGCTCGGGCTGGTCAGCCGCCGCACGATCAGGGCCTCCTCCTCGGCGTTCAGCATGCCGGTGATCAGCAGGTGGCCCATATTGGAGGCCACCCCGGTCACCGGTCGCTTGGCCGCGTCCAGGGCCAGCGCGGGGTACGGGCCGGCCTCGTCGCTCACCCAGAAGCGCTCCCGGAAGCGGGCCGCCATCGCGTCGGCGTAGGCGTCCCAGCCGGCGGCCTGGGCGCGCTCGGCTTCGCTGCGGCCGAAGTGACGCAGCAACTCGGCGCCGGTCCGGGCTGCCTGGTAGGCGTACCCCTGCACCTCGGCCAGGGCGATCGGGCCGTCGGCGATCGTCCCGTCAGCGAAGCGCACCGAATCGCCGGAGTCCTTCCAGCCCTGGTTCGCCAGGCCGTGGCCCGAATCGTCGAAGTACTCCAGGAAACCATCTCCGTCCGGGTCGGAGAACTCGGCCAGCCAGCCCAGCGCGGCGATCAGCGGATCGGTGAACTCGGCGATGGTCGCGTCGTCCACCCCGGCCCTCCAGACTGCCCCCAGC
>CAYVOW010000013.1:0-7575 GCA_964453585.1 uncultured Micropruina sp. | reverse complement strand
CAGCGTGCTCAGCGCGACGTCGGAGGTGAACGGCAGCAACAGCCGGGCGGCGATCAGGGAGTCGCGGCCGAAGAGGGTGAGGAACCAGGGTGCCCCGGCGGCCAGGAAGGACAGTTCGGGGTCGCTGCGCTCGGCCAACCGCAGTCCGTTCAGGTCGGCGATCGATCGCTCCACGACCCGCTGCAGCGCGGGGTTGTGGTGCGACACAGCCGGCACGGCGAGCGGGACGTCCAGGGCACCGATGAAGGGGCCGGTGCGGTCCTCGACCGCCAGGCTCCAGGCCATCGACACCGGACGGTTCGGCTCCAGGCGAACCCGCCAGGTGGCCACGATGGACTCCTCGTCGCCTGACACGTCTGCGTCCGGCACCTCCAGTCGGGCGAGGGTGCAGGGTCCGGCCCATCGCCAACTCGTCCCGTGGCGTTCGATCGCATCAGCCAGGGCGCGGCCGTCCTTGATCTGGTTCAGCGGGGTGGCGTCGGGCACGAAGGTGACCCGAATCGTCACCTCGATGGTGCTGTCGAGCGCCGAGGCGACCAACAGGTGCTCGTGCACCGAGTCAGGGGTGGCGGTGCGGGTACGGGTCAGCGACACCAGCGGGTCGGCACCCTCGGCATCCACCCGAAGCATGTGCACGAAGGTGGACTTTCCGCCGCCGCGATGATCGGTGGTCAGCCAGGCCTGCTCGACGTTGCCCGAGTCGTCCTCAACGCCCAGGTGCACCAGGCTGAGGACGCGGTGGTCGCCGACCAGGACGCCACGGATGTCGATGCCGTCGATCTCGCCGTCATGACCCGACCAGACCTGCACCGGCGCCGCCAGGGTGACCACCAAATCGTGCAGGAGGGGCTGTCGCGTCAAGGGGTCCGCTCCTTCGTTGGATGGCCGGTTCACAGCGGCCGATGGTCGTGGAGCGGGTGCTCCCTTGACATCGGGGGCGGCTCGGTCGATCATAACAGCAACATTTGATCGTTCAAATCCCCCACAACCTAAGTAAGGATGCCTGGGAAACCTGGATTTGATCGTTCACAACCACATCGGAACCACGAGACTTGAGGCTATGCACAGCGACGGCAAACCAACGCTCATGAGCTTGGCCAGCGAGCTCGGCGTATCACGCCAGACCGTTTCCAACGTCATCAACAGCCCCCACCGGGTTCGCGAGGAGACGCGGGAACGGGTTCTGGACGCGATCCGCAAGTCCGGCTACCGCCCCTCCGCAGTGGGCCGCGCGCTGCGCACCCGCCGCTCGATGAACCTCGCCCTGAAGCTGTTCCCGGTGGTGGATGGGATCAACGGGGCCGTGATGGACCGTTTCGTCCACTCCCTCACCGTGGAGGCCCAGCGTCGCGGCTACCGGATCGTGTTGTTCACCGCCAAGGACGACCAGTCCGAGATCAGGGCGCTGGACGAGGCCCACCAGGCCTCGACCATCGACGGGGCCGTGCTCACCGACACCTCGGTGGGCGACGCTCGTCCCGGTCGGCTGCAGGAGCGCGGGATCGACTTCGTCGCCTTCGGACGGCCCTGGGGTAACCGGCACGCCACCCACGCCTGGGTCGACATCGACGGTAGTGCCGGCACCGCCGAGGCCACCGCCGAGCTGCGCCGCACGGGGCACACCCGGATCGGGTTCATCGGCTGGCCGGCCGGCTCCGGCGTCGGCGACGACCGACGCGACGGATGGCGGCGCGCGGTCCGCGACCTCGGTCCCGAGGTGCAGGCGCTGGACGCGGCGGTCAGCGACGGCGCCCGCAGCGGCGCCCAGGCCGCCCAGGAGCTCCGCGACCGCGGGGCCACCGCGGTGGTCTGCGCCTCGGACTCACTCGCCCTCGGCGCCGCGGGGGTCTACCGGCAAGACGTCTCGGCCGCCAACCCGGTGCTGCCGGTGATCGGCTTCGACGACACCCCCGTCGCCCAGATCATCGGGCTGTCCAGCCTCGCGCAGCCGGTCGAGCAGGCCGCTTCGGTGCTGATCAACCTGCTGCTCACCCCACCGGCGCAACGGCGTCCGGATCACAACCAGATTCTGCTCACCCCCACCCTGCAAGTCCGCAACCTCGAACCATTCGCCCACTAACGGCTCGCTCGAGGCCTACGGCGATTCCCTGACCAACAAGGCAGACTTCTACCCCGGCCTGGTGCAGGCGTTCACCTACGACGACAAGTTCTACTGCGCTCCCAAGGACTTCTCGACCCTCGCGCTGGTGATCAACAAGAAGCTGTGGGCCGACGCCGGACTGACCGACGCCGACGTCCGCAAGACCTGGGCCGACCTCGAGGCCGTGGCGAAGAAGCTGACCAAGGGCGAGGTCAAGGGCCTGGCCTTCGGTCCCGAACTGCAGCGCGTTGGCGTGTTCCTGGCGCAGGCCGGCGGCGGTCTGGTCAAGGACGGCGCGGCCATGGCCAACTCGGCCGAGAACCTCGATGGCCTGACCTTCGTCAAGAAGATGCTGAACGATGGTGTTGCCGCGTTCTCGTCCGACCTCGGTGACGGTTGGGGCGGCGAGTCCTTCGGCAAGGGCCACGCGGCCATGGTGATCGAGGGCAACTGGATCACCGGCGCCATGTCCAGCACCTACAAGTCGGTCGAGTACACCGTGGCCGAGCTGCCCGCCGGCAAGCAGCAGGGCACCCTGCAGTACACCAACTGCTGGGGCATCGCCGCTGACGCCGACAACAAGGAAGGCGCCAAGAGCCTGGTCGAGTTCCTGACCACCACCGAGCAGCAGCTCACCTTCGCCAAGGACTTCGGCGTGATGCCGTCGGTGCAGTCGGCGGCCGAGGGCTACAAGTCGGCCAACCCGACCATGGTCCCGTTCATCAACGGTGCCGCCTACGCCCAGAACCTGCCGGCCATGGAGGGTGCGGCCGACGTGATCAAGGAGTTCAACGGCAAGCTGACCGGGCTGGCCAAGGGTGACCCGAAGGCGATCCTGGACGAGACCCAGACCAACCTGCAGGCAGTCGTCGGCTGATGTCCGACACCAAGGCGCCGGTGCGGGCGGCAAAACCCGCACCGGCCGCCAAGGCCTCCGGCAAGGGGATCAACAACCAGGCGGGCGCTGGGTGGCTGTTCGTGGCCCCCACCGTGCTGATCCTGGGCGTCTTCTTGTTCGTGCCGGTGATCATGGCGGCCTGGGTCAGTGTCGCCGACTGGGGCGGACGCGGAAGCCCCTTCGGCTCCAACGTGCACTTCGTCGGTTTCAAGAACTACGCCGACACGCTGAGTGGCAAGGGCCTGCCGGCCCGGGATTTCGGCACCTCGATCCGCAACAACTTCTACTACGTGCTTTTCGTGGTGCCCCTGCAAACGATCCTGTCGCTGGCGCTGGCCTTCCTGGTCAACAAGCGCTCGCTCAAGGGCAAGGGCTTCTTCCGGACGGCGTTCTACTTCCCGTCGGTCACCTCGACGGTGGCGATCACCGTCTTGTGGATGTTCCTGTTCTCGGCCTCGGGCGCGGTCAACGGTGTGTTGTCGCTGCTCGCCATCGAAGGACCGACCTGGTTCCAGGATCCACGCGGCGTCTTCCACCTGATGATGGGTGGCGGGGCGGCTCCGGCCGGCCTGGGCAGCCCCGGGTTCCTGGGGGTCAGCCCATGGGAGTGGATGGCCGGGCCGTCGGTGGCAATGTGCGCCTTCATCCTGATGGCGATCTTCACCACCTCGGGCACGTTCATGCTGCTCTTCCTGGCCGCCCTCATGTCGATCGGGGACGAGACCGACGAGGCGGCGATGGTGGACGGGGCGACGGCGTGGCAGCGATTCCGCTACGTCACGCTGCCGATACTCCGGCCGACGCTGTTCACCGTGATCACCCTGGGTCTGATCGGCACCTGGCAGGTGTTCGACCAGATCTACGTGGGATCGCAGGGCGGTCCGTCCAAGACCACCCTGACCCCGGCGTACCTGTCCTACGACAGTGCGTTCATCGGTCAGAACTGGGGCCGAGGTGCGGCGATCGCGTTCATCCTGTTCGCGATCATCGTGATCTTCACCCTGGTGCAGCGGGCGATCCTCGGGGACGCCGACCCGACTCAGCCCAGTCGTCGCCAACGACGCGCTGACAAGGCAGACCGCAAGGCGTCAGTGAAGGAGGCGGCGCTGATCGCGTCCGCCAAAGCCCACGGAACGGAGGCGCACTGATGGCCGGTGCAACGCAGGGCCGCCACGCGGGTGAACGCGTCGGCTACGGCTGGATGGTCAACTGGGGAATTCTGTTCCTGATCGCGCTGGTCTACATCTTCCCGTTCCTGACCCAGGTGGCGAACTCGTTCAAGACCGACGAGGAAGCCACCATCGCGGGCCTCTCGCTGTGGTCGAACAACTGGACCGGGGCGGCCTATCAGACGTTGTTCCAGAACTCGAACTACGGGGTCTGGACGATGAACTCGCTGATCGTCACCCTCTTCGTGACGCTGGGTCGGGTGTTCTTCGTGTCGCTGGCCGGCTACGCGCTGGCGCGGCTGCACTTCCCGGGTCGCAAGGTCGTCTTCGCCATGTTGATCGGGGTGATGTCGGTTCCCGGCGTCGTCCTGCTCATCCCCAAGTTCCTGGTGATCAAGCGACTCGGCATCTACGACACCTCCCTCGGCATGATTTTGCCGCTGCTGGTGGACGCCGCCGGGGTCTTCATCATGAAGAACTTCTTCGAGTCCATCCCGGTGGCGGTGGAGGAGGCGGCCGGATCGACGGTGCCGGCACCTTCCAACCTTCTGGTCGGTGGTGCTGCCGATGGCCCGTCCGGCGCTGATGACGATCATCATCCTCAGCTTCCAGGGCTCCTGGAACGAGTTGAACCACTTCATCATCTCGACCCAGTCGCCGGCGTTGACCACCCTGACCAGGGGTGTCGCGTCGCTGGCGTCCGAGCAGCTGTCCTCGGGCAATCAGTTCCCGATCAAGCTCGCCGCGGCGACCTTGATGACCATCCCGGTGGCGATCATGTTCTTCGTGTTCCAGAAGCGGATCATGAACACCACGGGAGGCGCGGTCAAGGACTGACCCGCTTGGCAGCGGACCTCGACCGGCCCCTCCCCCGGGTCGCCGTGAGGTCCGTTGGGTCGGAACCCCTCCGGATGCCGGGATCGGCACCGGTGGGGATGCGGCCCGGCCCAGAACAACCCCGTCGGCTCCGGCCGGCGGGGTTGTTGGCCGCTGTGACCCTTTCGGGGCGCGCTCCCCGAGTCCTGCCACCTGGCGCCACCAGCGGGCGGCGGGTACGTCGTCCCCGCCACCAACACGCCGCCACGAACCGCAACCCGGGCTGATCCCCGGGCGTCCGGCAAGGAGGGCCTAGGAGGCGAACGGGTTCCGGGCCGCGAAGGACCGGTCCGTCGGGGGCCACTCGACGCCGTCGGCCAGTTCCTCGCACCACACGGTCATCCGCCGCAGCCAGGGAGCGCCGAAGGTGGTCACCATCGCGACGTCGGCGGCGTCGCGGCCGCGGCCGATCGGGATGCGTCCTTTGCGGCGTTCGTTGTGCCGCGGGTCGAACACGAACCAGCGGTCGCCGAGGTACACCTCGACCCAGGCGTGGAAGTCCATCGGGGTCGGCAGCGGCGGCACGTCCAGATCGGGCAGGTACCCGAACACGTACCGCGCCGGCAGATTCAGCGCACGGCAGAACGAAATCATCAGGTGGGCGAAGTCACGGCACACCCCGAATCCGGACTGATACGAGTCGGCGGCGGTCCACCAGGACCCGGTGCTGCCGGTGCGGTACTCGAGGTGTTTCCAGACGAAATCCATCACCTGGTCCACCCGGCGGTAACCGGGCTCCAGGTGGCCGAAGGCATCCCAGGCGGCAGCACTCAGCTGGTCGGATTGGCAGAAGCGACTGGGGACCGTGTACAGCAGGGTCTCGTCGGGTAGGTCTTGCGGCGGAAGCTGCGGGGCGTCCTCGTCGGCGAAATCGACCTCGTCCGGGACGTCGGCGATCGCGTAGTAGGAGAACAGGGACTGCCCAACGGGCAGCACTGTGCGGTGGGTTTCGTTGCCGTGGACGTCGGTGAAGACGTGGACGTCCAGCCCCGGGTCGGTGTGCCAAACCTCGTCGTGGAAGGTGGTCTCCCGGGCTGGGCGAAGGATGAAGCGCGCGGGGGTCTCCCACTGCGCGACGTGATTGAACTCGCACCCGATCTGCAGTCGGCGAGTGGCCACGGCGTCCCCTTTCGCGTTGCGCTGAGCACGCATTATCGCTGGTGGAACACGCCCGTGGTTCAAGCGTCCGGTGGGGCTCACCCGTCCGGGCCGGAGGCCTCTTTCGGCGGTGCCTAAGTGATCTGCATCGCTGAGGTGCGTGCCACCGTCTGCCCCGGGCGGCCCCTTTACGCTGGTCGGGCCGCGCCGGTCCTCACGCGGCAGCCAACGCCGCGGCATGCCGGGCGAGCACGCGAACCGCCCGACTGGTCCGATACCGGACCATCGCCGCGCTCATCCCCAACACCACCGCCGCCTCGTGGCTGCGCAGGCCGTCCCGATAGACGGCCTCCAGGCAGGCGCGGGTGGGGGGATCGACCAGACCGAGACGCTGCGCCTCGCGCAGCACCGGCGCCAGTTCGTCCGTCGGCCGGGGTGGCGACGCCGATTCGGGAACTCCCAGGTGCTTCGACATCGCCAGCCGACGCACTCGCTTCCGGGTGTCAAAGGCGAGGTTGGCGGCGATCGACTTCGGACGTCGCGCCAGCGGGTATTGCGCCAAGGTCAACCAGCACTCGGCGACATAGTCCGAGAGGTCGTGATCGCGGTCCCGGGCCGCCATCAGGACGAGTTTGCCGAGCATGGTCTGCAGCACCACCCGCCCCGCGCGGGCGTCGCCGGCAAGGCCGAACCCCAGCAGGACCCGCAAGGTCGCGTCGGGATCGGTGCGAATGGTCACCAGCAGGTCGGCGAAGGTCACGCCGCGCACCATCGGCCAGGGCTGCGCCTGGTCGGCGAGTTCACGCCACTCGCGATTGAGAGCGATGAGCAGGGGGTGTGATGCCATGCCGCCAGCGTTTCCACCCGGTGTTGTCCCACGTGTTGTCCGGCCAGCGGGGGGTGTTGTCCGTTTCCCCGGACGCCACCACACCCCCGGACGCCCCGCCACCACCCCGACCACACGTTGCCCACCCAAAGTGCACGACACGCCGGGCCACGCGGCGCGTCCTGCACACACAGTGGGCAACGTGCTCCGCGGCCGGACGGCCCCACGTCCCGCCGTGCTCGCCACCACCCGAAGCGACACCGCCTCACCTAAAGCCAGCACCTCCCCCCGAAGCCACGTTTCCCACCCAAGGTGCACGACACGCCGAGCCCCGGCGGCGCGTCCTGCACACACAGTGGGCAACGTGCTCAAACGCGGGACGGCACCACGTCCGCCGCACTCGCCACCACCCCCGACCGCGCCACCACCCCCGACCGCGCCACCCGAACACGCCAGGGGCTCCACCCCGGAAGCCAGCACCTCCCAGGGACGTCACCCCCTCCCCCCGAAGCCACGCTGCCCACCCAAAGTGCACGACACGCCGGGCCCCGTCGGCGCGTCCTGCGCAGACCGTGGGCAACGTGCTCAGCGGCCGGACGGCCCCGTC
>CAYVOW010000012.1:23975-42098 GCA_964453585.1 uncultured Micropruina sp. | reverse complement strand
TACGTGCCCACGTGGGCGGGGATGGGGTTCACCGCGTTCGTCAAGGACGTGTACAGCCGGCGGATCGTCGGCTGGCGGACCCATTCCCGGATGCCGACCGAACTCCCCCTGGATGCCCTCGAGATGGCCCTGTGGATCCGCGAGCGGGCAGCCCAAGACGTCACCGGGGTCGTGCACCACAGCGATGCGGGCCGTCAGTACACCGCCATCAAGTACGCCGAACGTCTCGGCGACGTCGGCGCGCTCGCCTCCATCGGCACCGTCGGCGACAGCTACGACAACGCGATGGCCGAGTCAGTGATCGGCCTGTACAAGGCCGAATGCGTCAAGCGGGAGGGCCCGTTCAAGACCGTCGACGAACTCGAACTCGCCACCCTGATGTGGGTCGACTGGTACAACACCGGCCGGCTCCACTCCTCGATCGGCTACGTCCCACCAGCCGAGTACGAAGCCACCTACTACGCTACAAGGACCCCCCAGGACCAGCCGGCCCCGGAAGAACCCGCCCTCCACTGAACCCGGGGCGGTTCACGGTGTTGTCGGCGCTTGGACGGGTGAACCCTAGTGATGACGTGAAGGTCATGGGCTACGCCACGGCTCTTCGTGATCTTGGTGGGGCGCTTCCACCGGCCCTTCGTTCTCGGCTGCTGGATGGAGCCTCACGGTGGGTTGCGGCCGCGCTGCAGGGTGACTTTCCGGGCTAGCTGACGTTGAGTTGGCGGGCGTGGTGGCGGAGGAGTGCGCCTTCGATCATGGCGATGACGAGTGCTTGTTCGTCGGGTGGGAGGTGGTCGAGGGCTTCCATGCGTAGGCGGAGGTTCTCGGTTTGGGGGCCGCGGGGGGTGTCGCCGAAGACGAGGCTGTCGGTGGTGACGGAGAGGGCGACGGCGATGGCTCGGAGGGCGTCGAGGGTGGGTTGGTTGGCGCCGGGTGACCGGCTAAGTAGCGGCGGACTGAGCGACGTGGATGGCGGCCGCTGCGAGGGCCCGTTTAGCGCGTCACGGCGAGAACAGCAGCACCAGGCCCGCCACGGTGTAGAGCACCATTAGCAGCAGGGTCGGCACCTGGCTGAGCACCGGCCTCGGCGATCTGGCCACGCTCAACGCTCGCTCGTGGGCGACGATCACGCCGAGCAGGTGGCCGGTCACGATCGCCGCCAACTGGACGATCGCGGTCACCTCCGGGTGATCGAACAGAGCGGTGTTGACGCCCAGTTCGGCGGTGCCGAACACGTTCCAACCCAGTCCAAGCGGGTCGGACGCCAGGATCGCCGTTCGCTGGCCCTCGACCACCAGCAGGCTCAGGTAGTGGGCGACTTGATAGCCGACCACGATCGGGACGAGTCCCGCGGCCATCGCATCGGCGGTGGCGACCGTGCCCCGACCCGGCCCGCGGAGTGCCGCCGACGCGGCCAGGTAGCTCCCGCCGACCAGGAGTGCCATCCCGATCAGGCCGGCCGTGCGCAGCAGCTCGGGTGTCCACGGTGAGGTCTGCACGGCCGCGATCCACCCACTGGTGTTGCCGAAGCTGTCAAACGCGGTGGCGGCCAGCAGCATGGTGGCCAGGGCGCCGGAGCCGGCCGGCCGGAGGGCCGTGGCCACATTCCCAATCGGGTTCAGCAGGTGCACGATGCCGTGCCGGCGGCGCCAGGGGGACAGCCCGGCCACCAGGGTCGCAAAGGCCTCGAACGGGTCGGCGGCAGCGATCCAACCCCTCCCCAGAATGAGCGCGGGCAGCAACGTCCAGGCCAGCCAGGCGAGCGTCCAGAGTCTCAGCACCGGCAGTGAGTTGTTGTCCGGCTGGATCAGTTCGAGCCACGCGAACGCCACCACGGCGGCCGCGGCCGGCCACAAGCCGAGGCGCGCCACCACGGGATGATCGGGGCGTCCCGGCAGCAACGACAGCAGGGTGCGCAGCGGGTTCAGGGTGCGGTACGAAGCGCCGGTCAGCAACGAGACCGGCACCAGCCCCACCCAGAGCCAGACGAAAACGAAACCGAAGATCGGATTCGTCACCCGGTCCTGGCCGAACCACAGCGCCAGTGCCATCCAGGCGAACGACGCCAGCACGAGCGAGCGGAGAACAGGAGTGGCCCGGTCGACCAGGGCCGTGAGCCGGGGCAGCGCAACGCCGCCGTCGTCCCGGTAGCGCGGAACTCGCCAGGCCACGGCCAACACCAGGAACGAGATCACCAGGGCGGTGGCGGCCCCGGCGACCACGTACTCGAACGGCAACGGCAGGTCCTGCCGCGACCCAAGGCCGTGCAGCGGCAGCGGCGTCACGACACCTGCAGGACGACGATGACCAGCGCCGGGTGGTGGGACTCCACTTCGTAGCGCCCGGCCTGCTTCGCGGTCAGCGTCTTGGTGACGTGGCCGCCGGCGCTGACTGGAATCTCGACGTCGAAGCCGTGGACGTGGACGGTGTCGTCGCGATCGGAGGTGATGTCGAGGGTGAACCGGTCGCCGATCTTCAGCGGCACCCGGTCGCCGTTGGGCGACACCTTCCCGTTGGCCAGCCGGATCGTGATCACTGCCGCGGCCGCCTCGCTCCTGGTGGTGGTGGCCGCCTTGGTCGGCGACGCGGTCGGGGTCGCGGAGACCGCTGGCTTCGTCGTCCCGGCCACCGGTGACCCGACCGGGACGGCGGTGCCCCCGCACCCGGTGAGCAGGACGAGCGAGGCGACTGTCGCCGCGGCGGGCAGGACGCGGGTCGTCGAGCGGGTCATGCCTCGATTCTTGCACTGGCCGAGCGCCTAGTCTGGATGCGCTCAGGCGAGGAAGGGAACGGTTGTGGCCGAGGCATTGACGATGCGGGAAGCAGTGCTGCTGGCGCGCGATCAGGCAGCCCAGCCCTGGCACCTGACCACCGTGCTGCAACTGGACGGGCCGATCAGCCGCGCCGATCTGGCCGTGAGGATCGCCGAACGGATCGGGTACGCGCCGCGCTTCCGGCAAAAGCCTGGTGGCACCCCAGCCGCCTGGGTCGATGACGCGGGGATGCGGGTGACCGGTCATCTGCGGCAGCTGACCCTGCCCGAGGGGGAGCGGTTCGAGGACTGGCTGGCCGCCGATCTCTCCGTTCGGATCGACCGCTTCCACCCGTTGTGGGACTGCCGAATCGTGGACGGCCTGGCCGGCCAGCACACGGCCGTGGTGTTCCGCGTCCAGCCGGCCCTGATCGACGGGGACGAGCACGTCCACCTGGTGCAGGAGTTGCTGGACGATGCCCCGAACCCGATCACCGGGCCCGCACCGGATTGGCAGCCGGCCGAGGAGACCGACGCGGGGGTCGCCGGCCTGTTGGCCAACCCGCTCCGGGCGTTGCGCGACACCGCCGCCGGGCTGGCCGGAATGGCCGCGAGCGGGCTACGCCAGGCAGCGGCGGAGACCGCTCCGCGCCACGTGGCCGGCGTTCAGGTGGCCCTGGATCAGGTGCGCCGGGTCCGGTCGCGGCACGGCGTCCGCACCCACGACGTCCTGCTGGCGCTCGCCACCGCCGGGATCCGGGAGTGGCTGACGGCCAACCAGCGACCCTGGGAGGACCCGCTGGCCCTGGTCCCGCTGGCGGTGGACGACGAGGAGTTCACCAGCTCGGTTGGCTGCGTGGTGGCTCCGCAGGTGATCGCCCTGCCGGTCACGCTGGCTCGGCCGGCCGAGCGGTTGGCCACCCTGGCCACCCTGACCCAGGTTCGGGTGGACACCGAACGGACCGTCCCGGGAAGGGACCTGGCCGAACTGGCCGGCTTCGCCCCGGCGACGCTGCACGCGCTGGCCGCCGCCACCGTTAGCCAGGGTCGCCCGCACTCGGTGCTGGTGGCGAACGCTCCAGGCCCGGAGGAGTCCCGGTTCCTGGGGGAGCGACGGGTGGTGGGGGTGCACAGCGTCGACTCCACCGTCGACGACCAACAGATCAGCGTCGGCATCACCAGTTACGCCGGACAGGTGACCTTGACCGCGACCGCCCTGGCACCCTTGCCCGGTTTTGCCCGCGCGGTGGGGGACGAGTTGGGCCGGCTGTTGGGGGGCGGGCAGTGAGCCTCGTCTTCGTACCGGTGACCACCGAACAGCTGCGGCGCTGGGCTGAATCGGGAGCAATGATCCCCGACCTGATGTTTGGCACCGGCTCGGGCTTCCGGGACACCTTCGGTCTGAGTCCCGCCGACGACGAGGACGCCGAGTACACCTGTCTGAACGTGGCCGGTCTGGCCTGCCTGGTGGCCGGACATCAGCGGCTGGTCGCCGTGGTCGAGCTGGACCGGATCCCCCACGGTGACGAGCTGGGCCGCGGACCTGGGGAGTGGCTTGCCTGGGCAGCGGTCCAATCACTGTTCACGGAGGGTTCGCCCGACCTGGCGGCGCGGGCGCGTGATCGCTTCACGGGTCTCGATGTGAGCGCCGCCTGGGACGATCCGGAAACCGACCGACTGCTCCGCGAAGGCGACCTGCTCTGGCACGGTCCAGACGAATGGGGCAGTCTGGTCGGACTGCACGCCTAAACGAAAGGGGTAGCCAGTGCCACGATCGATCTGGAAGGGCGCGATCTCGTTCGGGCTGGTGACGATTCCGATCAAGGTTTACGGCGCGACCGAGACCAAAGACATCAGCTTCCGGCAGATCCACCCTGAGGACGGAGGTCGGATCAAGTACAAGCGGGTCTGTGAGGTGTGCGGAAAGGAGATCCCGTTCACCCAGATCGCCAAGGGCTACGAGACCGCCGACGGTCGGGTGGCCGTGCTGGAGGCGGCTGACTTCGACGACCTGCCGCTGTCCACCACCAAGGCCGTCGAGGTGGTGCAGTTTGTCGAGACCGAGGAGATTGATCCGACCTACTTCGAGCGGACCTACTTCTTGGAGGCCGACGGACCCGGCGCCAAGCCGTACGTGCTGCTGCGCCAGGCGCTCAAGGAGGCCAACAAGGCGGCCGTGGTCAAGGTGGCGTTGCGCTCTCGCGAGTCGCTCGCCCTGATTCGGCCCAAGGACGACCTGCTCCTGATGCACACGATGCTGTGGCCCGACGAACTGCGTGACGGTTCGTTCGCCGCGCCGCCGGCCGAGGTCAAGGTGGCCGACGCCGAGGTGAAGATGGCCCAGATGTTCATCGAGCAACTCAGTGGTGAGTTCGACCCGACGCAGTTCACTGACGTGTACCGGGAGGCGCTGGAGAAGGTCGTGCAGGCCAAGCTGAGCGGCATTCCGGTGCCCGAGGAGGCCGGCGTCACTCCCAAGGAGGCCGACGTGGTCGACCTGGTCGCCGCGCTCCGGGCATCGGTCGAAGCGGCCAAGAAGCGACGCGAGGAAGCCGCCAAGGCAGGTTGAGCGGGCGTTTCGGTCAGCGGTGCCACCATCGTCGGTGACGGGAAATATTGTTGAGTCAGGCCAAAGTGGCGCCACTTCTGGCGATTCCGCGGTGCTGGATGGGTCGGATATTCTCGGGTCATGGACGCTGTGACGAGAGTGCCGAGCCCGATCAACGAGCCGGTGAAGACCTATGCCCCCGGGACTCCCGAGCGAGCCGAGATCGAGCTCCGGCTGGCTCAGCTGACCGGCGCCGACCCGGTCGAGATCACCGGGGCGTTCGGGTCGGCGCGCCGCGCCGGCACCGGGGCCGACCGGTTGAACGTCACCATGCCGTCGGACCACCGGCACGTGCTGGGCGTCGTTCGGCAGGCGTCCCACGCCGACACCGAGGAGGCGATTGCCGCCTCCCTGGCCGCTGGACGAGCGTGGGCCGAGCTGCCGTTCGATGAGCGCGCCGCGGTCTTCCTGCGGGCGGCCGACTTGATCGCCGGTCCGTACCGGGCCACCATGAACGCCGCCACCATGCTCGGCCAGGGCAAGACCGTCCAGCAGGCCGAGATCGACTCCGCCTGCGAGTTGATCGACTTCCTGCGCTTCAACGTCGCCTTCGCCCAGGAGATCTACGCCAACCAGCCGGCCAGCAGCCCCGGGGTGTGGAACCGGATGGAGTACCGGCCGCTGGAGGGTTTCGTCTACGCGATCACCCCGTTCAACTTCACCGCGATCGCGGGCAACCTGCCCACCTCGGCGGCGTTGATGGGGAACCCGGTGTTGTGGAAGCCCGCCCTCACCCAGAGCTTCGCCGCCCACTTCCTGCTCGACATCCTGCACGAGGCGGGGCTGCCCGAGGGCGTGATCACGATGGTTCCGGGTCACGGCAAGGAGGTCAGCGACATCGCCCTGGCCAGCCCGGATCTGGCCGGCATCCACTTCACCGGGTCGACCAGGGTGTTCCAGGGACTGTGGCAGCAGGTGGCCGCCAACATCGCCGGCTACCGCAGCTATCCGCGGGTCGTTGGCGAAACCGGCGGCAAGGACTTCGTGGTTGCCCACCCCTCGGCCGACCCGGCCGCGCTGACCACGGCACTGATCCGGGGCGCCTTCGAGTACTCCGGGCAGAAGTGCTCGGCCGCCTCGCGGGCGTATCTGCCCAAGTCCCTGTGGAAGACCGTCGGACCCGAGTTGATCGCCCAGGCCGAGGCCCTGAAAGTGGGCGATGTCCGCGACCTCAGCAACTTCACCTCCGCGGTGATCGACCAGCGGGCCTTCGCAAAGCTGTCGGCTGCGATCGAGACGGCCCGGTCGTCGGGTGACGCCGAGGTGGTGGCCGGTGGCACCTACGACGACAGCGACGGCTGGTTCGTCCGGCCAACTGTGATCACCTCGGACAACCCGAAGCAGGACATCTTCGCCACCGAGTACTTCGGCCCGATCCTTGGCGTTCACGTGTACGACGACCGCCGCTACGACCAGGTGCTCGACCTGGTCGACACCGCCTCGCCGTACGCGCTCACCGGGTCGGTGTTTGCCGGTGACCGCGCGGTGATCAACCGCACCATGAACCGGCTCCGGTTCACCGCAGGCAACTTCTACATCAACGACAAGCCGACCGGCGCGGTGGTGGGGCAGCAGCCGTTCGGAGGGGCCCGGGCTTCGGGCACCAACGACAAGGCGGGGTCGATGTGGAACCTGATCCGCTGGGCGAGCCCGCGGGCGATCAAGGAAACTCTGGTGCCACCGACCGCGACCGGCTACCCCCACATGGGCTGAGTGGCTCGTACACGCCCGGCCGACTCAATCGTTCAGGGTTAGAACGTGATGGTTACGTCACCATCGTCAACGATTGAGTCAATCGGACGAAAGTGATCTGGGTCAGCCGGCGAGGCGCTCATTGCCGAGCCGCTGCTGCGCGGTCAGCACGTCCAGCATGGCGGGGGCGGCCTGCTCCTCCAGCTTGCGACCCAGCAGCGGGATGTTGACGCTGAACGTCCCGTCATAGGAGACCAGGGTGCCCCGTCCGCCGGGGCCGAGCTTGACCTCGGCGGCCACGGTGACCGGCAAGCCGGGGACGGACGCGGTCAGCCGCGCCGCTCGGCTGCCGTCCGGGGCTGCGGGCTGCCACTCCATCACCTCCACCGTGGTCAGGGTGTCACCGACGAAGCGGCGGACCGCCGACGGGGCGGGAATGGACCGTTCGATCGCGGTGCGCAGGTCGTGGTGGGCGACTCGATGCGAGATGGTCCCGGTGGCTGCGCAGACGTCCCCCAGAAAGTCTTCGTCGGTGAGCAGTGCGAAGACCTGCTCAGGGCTGCCGGCGAAGTCGTTCAAAGCGTTGATCTGCATGGACTCATTGTGTCGGAGACAGCGCCCGCCCAGCGCCAGGCGGGCGGCCCGGCCGGCGGATGGCTAGAGTGGCCGATACCACAAGGATGTGCGGAGGAGGTTGCGGCTGTGACCACAAGTCTTGAGCTTCAGCAGCAAGTTGTCGACAAAATCGATGGGCTGCTAACGGACGAGACAAGAAATCGGCTAGTAACGGGAGCCCTGGAGAGACTGGTCACCACCTACTTCAGGCATGCTGCCGCCGAGGATCTGGAAGGCCGGGCGGTCGAACACCTGGCCACCCTGGTCGCCGCCCACGTTCAGGTCGGCGCCGTCCGGTCGCCCGACCTGCCGCTGGTCAGCGTCCGGCCGCCGGCGCCGGACGATCGCGGCGGCTCCACGGTCGTCCAACTGGTTAGTGATGATCGGCCCTTCCTCGTCGACTCGGTGAGCCTGGAGTTGACCCGCGCCGATTGGATGATCCGCACCCTCTACCATCCCCAACTGCGGGTGGTGCGCGACTCCGACGGCCGGCTGACCGACGTCCGGGACGACTCGGGCGGGCTCGCCGAATCGTGGATCTGCCTGGAGATCTTCCCACCGCTGGGCAAGTCCGCCGATGCCCTCAGCGGTGAGTTGGCCACCGCCCTGGAGGCCAGCCTGGACACCGTCCGGGTTGCGGTCGAGGACTGGCAGCCGATGTTGCGGGCCGCGCGGGACACCATCGAGCAACTCAACGACGCGCCCCAGCCGGTCAGCCCGCACGAAGTGCGCGGCGCCACTGAATTGCTGGAGTGGATGATCGCCGAGCACTTCGTCTTCCTCGGCTTTCGCGAGTACCGCTACAGCCGCGGCCGTCTGCACAGCGTGCCGGGGACCGGGTTGGGGATCCTGCGCGGCGACGAGGGCGATGACACCACCTTCCACGCCGTGCCGCAGGGTGGTGAGCCCGCCCTGCTGGTGATCACCAAGGATTCGCAACGCTCTCGTGTGCATCGCCCGGCCTACCTGGACTACATCGGCGTCCGGGTCTACGACCGGGCCGGGAAGCTGACCGGCGAGCGTCGCTTTCTGGGCCTGTGGGCGGCATCGGCGTACCGCGAGGCGGTGCCCAGGGTGCCCGGAATCGCCGCGAAGGCCCAACAGTTGATGGCGCTGTCGGGGTACGAGCCGAACTCGCATGGGGCGAACGCGATCTGGGAGGCGATCGCTTCGCATCCGCGCGACGAACTGTTCCAGGCCAGCGTGGGCGAACTTCTGCCGACGATCACCCGGATCGCTCAGTTCAAGGAGCGGCGCAAGGTCCGGCTGTTCGTCCGCAGGGGCACCTACGGCAGGTTCATCTCCTGTCTGGTCTACCTGCCCCGCGATCGGTTCACCACCGGGGTGCGGCTGCGGATCCAGGGCGTCTTGATGGAGGCGTTCGGCTGCGAAACCCTGGAGTACCAGACGTCGGTGACCGAGTCGGTGCTGGCCCGGCTCTACTACGTGATCAAGCGCCCGGACGGTTCCCCCTTCACCGGCGAGATCGACGTGGCGGCGTTGGAGCAGCGAGTGGCCGCGGTCACCCGCAGTTGGGAGGACGACTTCGAGGAGGCCGCCCGCGACCTCAACGGTGAGGAGCGCGGCGTCGAGTTCAGCGACGCCTACGAGGAGGAGTACTCCGCGGCGTCGGCGGTGGCCGACCTGCGACTGGCCAACGGACTGACCAGCGAAGACGAACTCGCCTACGACATCTATCGCCCCACCTGGGCCAGCGACGAGGCCGACCTGAGGTTCAAGGTGATCGCCCGGCGACAGATGTCGCTGACCGACGTGATGCCCCACCTTTCGGTGCTCGGGGTGGACGTGATCGACGAGCGTCCCTACGAGTGGGAACTGCGCGGCCAGCCGGTCTACCTGTACGACTTCGGGTTGCGGCTGGAGGGCGGCGCCGAGGCGCTGGAGGCGTGGGAGAAGGCTGACCAGCAGCGGTTCATCGAGGCGTTCGACGCCAGCTACCGCGGGCTGGCCGAACCCGGCCGGTTCAACCGCTTGGTGATGACCGGCGGTCTCACCTGGCGCCAGATCAGCTGGCTGCGGGGCATGTCGCGCTACCTGATCCAGGCCGGGGTGCAGTTCAGCCAGACCTACATCGCCGGAGCCCTGAACGACCACCCCGAGATCGCGGCCGGGCTCGTCCGGGCCTTCGAGGCCAAGTTCGACCCCGATGCGTTTAGCGACACCGAGGCCCGGCAGGCCGCGACCACGCGGGTGCTGGACGAGATCGAGGGGCGGCTGGCTCAGGTGGCCAGCCTGGACCACGACCGGATCCTGCGGATGTTCCTGTCGGTGTTGCGGGCGATGATCCGGACGAATGCGTTCTCCGCCGACGCGCCGGCGCTGGCCTTCAAGCTGCTCCCGCGGGAACTGGCGATGCTGCCCGAGCCCCGGCCGATGTTCGAGATCTTCGTCTACTCACCCCGCGTCCAGGGCGTCCACCTGCGCTTCGGCGCGGTTGCCCGCGGCGGTCTGCGCTGGTCGGACCGCAAGGAGGACTTCCGCACCGAGGTGCTTGGTCTGGTCAAGGCCCAGATGGTGAAGAACACCGTGATCGTCCCGGTCGGCGCCAAGGGCGGCTTCGTCCCGCAGCACCTGCCCGACCCGTCGGTGGACCGGCAGGCCTGGTTGGCCGAGGGGGTGGCCTGCTACGAGATCTTCATCTCCTCGCTGCTCAGCGTCACCGACAACATCGTCGAGGGACGGGTGGTGCCGCCGGCTCGGGTCGTCCGCTACGACGGGGACGACCCCTATCTGGTGGTGGCGGCCGATAAGGGCACGGCCACCTTCAGCGACATCGCCAACCGGATCTCGGTGGCCCGGGGTCACTGGCTGGGCGATGCCTTCGCCTCGGGTGGTTCGGCCGGCTACGACCACAAGGGGATGGGGATCACCGCCCGGGGAGCCTGGGAATCGGTCAAGCGGCACTTCACCGAGCTGGGCAAGGACAGCCAGGCCGAGGACTTCACCTGCGTCGGCATCGGCGACATGGCCGGGGACGTCTTCGGCAACGGGATGCTGCTCAGCGAGCACATTCGGTTGGTCGGCGCCTTCAACCATCTGCATGTCTTCCTCGACCCCAACCCGGACGCGGCCACCAGCTTCGCTGAGCGGCGGCGGCTATTCCAGTTGCCGCGGTCGAGTTGGGCCGATTACAACCCGGAGTTGATCTCGTCCGGCGGTGGGGTGTTCGCGCGCACGCTGAAGTCGATTCCGATCTCGGCAGAGGTTCGGGTGGCCCTCGGGCTGGCGGAAGGGGTGACCGCCCTCACCCCAGCCGAGGTGATCAACGCCATGCTGAAGGCGCCGGTGGACCTGCTCTGGAACGGCGGCATCGGCACCTACGTCAAGGCGACCGCCGAGACCAACGCCGAGGTCGGCGACAAGACCAACGACGCCGTCCGGGTGAACGGCGCCGAGATCCGGGCCGCGGTGATCGGCGAAGGCGGCAACCTCGGCATGACTCAGTTGGGGCGAGTCGAGTACGCGCAGGCCGGCGGTCGGCTGAACACCGACTTCATCGACAACTCGGCCGGGGTCGACACCTCCGATCACGAGGTGAACATCAAGATCCTGTTGGCCGCGGAGCTCGCTGCGGGGCGGTTGACCATGGAGCAGCGCAACGAGCTGCTGGCCGACATGACCGACGAGGTGGCGTCGTTGGTGCTGGCCCACAACGTCGACCAGAACGTCGCCCTGTCGAACTCGGTCTACCGGTCGGTGGAACTGGCCGGAGCCTATGAAAGCTGGATGCGCTTCCTGGAGCAGGCGGGCTACCTCGACCGGGAGATCGAGTTCCTGCCGTCAACGCCCGAGATGGAGTCCCGGATCGCCAATGGCGGCACCCTGACCCGTCCGGAACTGGCGACCCTGCTGGCCTACACGAAGATCTACCTGAAGGACCGGGTGCTGGCTTCCGACCTTCCGGACGACCCGTACCTCGCCGATCGGCTGATCCAGTACTTCCCCAAGCCGCTGCAGCAGCGCTACGCCGCAGACATGCCCCAGCACCGGCTGGCCCGCGAGATCATCACCACCGTTGCCGTCAACCGGTTCGTCAACAGCCAGGGGATCACCGCCTTCTTGCGTCTGCACAACGAAACCGGGGCCGGGATCGGCGAGATCATCCGCGGGCAGTTGGCGGCTCGGTCGATCTTCGGGGTCGGCCGCACCGAGGTGATGCTCGGCCGGAACCGGGAACTGGACGCTGCCGTGGTCACCGAACTGCGGGTCAGGCTGCGCCGAATGGTGGAGCGGGCCACCCGCTGGCTGCTGGCCACCTACCGGGGACGGCTCGACGTTTCGGCACTCACCGCGCAGTTCACCGAGCCGGTGGCGCAACTGCGCTCCGAGCTGGGGCAGCTGGTCACCAGCCGTCAGGCGGCGCGGACCACGGCCACCAGCCAGCGCTATCAGGACCGCGGGGTCACTCCCGAGTTGGCCCGCGAGATCGCCGAGGGCAACTACGCGCACTTCGCGCTGACCATCGTCGCGCTGTCGCAGAGTCTCGGGATCGATCTGCGACGGGTGGCCGAGGTGTACTTCCGGCTGGCGGAGGATCTGGGACTGGATCTGCTGCTGGAGTCGATCGTCAACCTGCCGCAATTGGACCGCTGGGACACCATGGCCCGGGCGGCGCTGCGTGACGATCTGCTCTCGGTGCACAGCGACCTGACCTCGGCCGTCCTGCGGTCGGACTCGGAATCGTCGACGGAGGACTTGGTCCGGAGCTGGCTGCAGGACAACCCCGGGACCGCCGACAAGATCGCGATGATCCGTCAACTGTGCGAGGAACCCGATGTCGCCCGGATGAGCGTGGGCGTCCGGCAGATCCGGTCGCTGCTGCCGTAGTCCGGCGTCAGTAGACCATGTCCATGGCCTGGAGCACCTCGGCCAAGGTGGCGTCGGCGATCTCGTTGGCTCGGGTGTTCCCGTCGCGGAGCACCTGGGCCAGATAGCCGGGGTCGGCGACCAGCTCGGCGCGGCGCTGCCTGATCGGGGCGAACTTGCTGTTCAGCGCCTCGGTGACCACCCGCTTCAGGCCGCCGCCACCGCCGTCGCCGATCTCGTCGGCGATCGCTGCCGGGTCGCCACCGGTGCACAGCGCCGCCAGCATCAACAGGTTGGACACTTCGGGCCGGTTGATCGGGTCGTAGCTGATCCGGCGCTCTGAATCGGTGACCGCCCGCTTGATCAACCGGGCGGTGGTGTCGGCGTCCATGCCCAGTTCGATCGTGTTGCCCTTGGACTTGCTCATCTTGGTGCCATCCAGACCGAGGACGCTGGGCGTGGCGCTCAGCAGGGCCTCGGCCTGAGGAAACACCGGGCGGCTCGGGTCGACCCGTCCGTAGCGTTCGTCGAAGCGTCGGGCCACCACCCGGGTCTGCTCGAGGTGCGGCAGTTGATCCTTGCCGACCGGCACCAGGTTCGCCTTGCAGAACAGGATGTCGGCCGCCTGGTGAACCGGGTAGGTGAGCAGCAGGCCCGACATCGGACGACCCCCGGTGGCCTCCAACTCGGCCTTGACGGTCGGATTGCGGCGAAGTTCGGCGTCGGTCACCAGCGACAGGAACGGCAACAGCAACTGGTTCAGGGCCGGGACCTGCGAGTGGGCGTAGATGGTCGTCCGGTTAGGGTCGATGCCGATCGCCAGGTAGTCGGCGATCATCCCCAGAGCGCGTTCGCGGATCGGGCCGGTGCCGTCCCGATCGGTGATCACCTGGTAGTCGGCGATCAGGATCAGCGTCTCGACGCCGGCGTCTTGAAGTCGCACCCGATTGGCCAGCGAGCCGAAGTAGTGGCCGATGTGCAGGGCGCCGGTGGGCCGGTCGCCGGTCATGATCCGGAAGCCGGACGGGTCGGCGGCGATCTGCCGCTCGATTTCGATGCTGCGCTCCTCGGTCCGGCGCAGCGAAGCGTCCGAGGTGGAGGCGGCCAGGTCGTCGCCAGCGTCGGTGTCGATTGTTTCGCTCATCGTGTCCTTCTTCGTCGATCAGTTCGCCCGGGACATGCGAAAGGCCGCCCGGGGTGGACGGCCCTGTGGTCATGGAGGGGGAGAGCCGTCAGCGGCTCCGCCAATTCCCGAGGGTTCCCTGCACGTGGCCGAGCCTAGCAGCGGCGTCCGGCGGTGTTCGAGCCGACCTGCCAGGGCCAGCCGCCTTGGCACTACTGCCAGCGGGCGTCCATCACCACGTAAGGGCCGGAGAACCCTTCGACACCTTCGGGGGCCACGTTCAGCATCCGCATCAGCAGGGCGGCGCCATCGTTGCCGACCTCGATCACCCACCCCCAGCCGTCGTAGTCCATGGTCAGCGCCACCCGGCCGGCCACCGCGCGTCCCTCCAGCAGGCCCAGGCTGGGTTTCTGGTGCCAACTGTCGATCCAGGCCGCCTTGATCACCCCGGCTTCGTCGGGTGAGCCGACCAGCAGGGTGCCGGATTGTTCGCCGTCCTCGGCGTGGGTCCAGGTGTAGCGCAGCGTCCAGCACCAGCCGTGGGCCTCGGTGGCGGTGCTGGCCTGGGACGCGAACGGTGCCAGCTCGTCGGTGGGCATCAGCCGGAAGGCACAGGTGCCCTGTCGGTCGCCGTCGGGGATGGTGACGGGTTGCATGGTGACTCCTTGGTCGAGGTCAGAGGTGGCCGCCGCGGGCCCGAATGCGGCGGGTGAGTTCGTCGTAGACGTCTGGATCGGTGGTGTTGCAGGCGAGTTCGTGGCCGACCTTGCCCAGGCCGTGGTGATCGGACGATCCGGTGACCAGCAGGCCCAGTCGGGACGCCAGAGCGCGCAGTTCCGTGCGCTTGCGCTGGTCGTGGTCGGGATGGTCGACCTCGATGCCTTCCAGGCGGTACTCGAGGGCCAGTTCGGTGAGCACCGCCGGGGACAGGACGTGCTCACGGCCGCGACCCCAGGGGTGCGCGATCACCGGAACGCCTTTGGCTTCCCGGACGAGTTGCACGGCCCGGCGGACGTCGGTGGAGTAGCGGTGGGAGTAGGCCGGGCCGCCATCGCCGAGGAAGCGGTCGAAGGCCTCCTGGCGGTCCTTGACGTAGCCCTTGGCGACCAGGGCGTCCGCGACGTGCGGGCGGCCGATCGACGGGCTGGCTCCGACCTGATGCATCACGTCGTCCTCGGTGACCTCCATGCCCAGCGCGGCCAACTTGGTCAGCATGTCCGGCAGTCGCCCCGTCCGGCCGACCCGGACCCGGGCCAGTTCGTCCAGCAACGGTTCGTAGTGGGGGTCGCAACCGAACCCGAGCAGGTGGACGCTGGCGCCGTCCCGTTCGCAGGAGAACTCGATCCCGGGGACGACCGTGACGCCGGCCTGCTCCGCGGCCATGCGGGCCTCCCGGAGTCCGTCGAAGGTGTCGTGGTCGGTGAGACCGATGACGTCGACGCCCTGCTCGGCAGCCTTGCGAACGAGGCGGGTGGGCGTGTCGGTGCCGTCCGAGACGCTCGAGTGGACGTGGAGATCGATCCGCATGCCGGTGATCCTGCCAGGCGGCGCCGACAGGGTCGGACACCGCCCGCGGACCGTAGGGTCTCGGCATGAGCGAACGAATCGACCTGGGCGACCTGACCCTGCGACACATCGCAGTGTCGGCCATGTCCAACAACGTTTACCTGGTGACCCATCGCCGCACCGGCGCGCAGGTGCTGATCGACGCCGCCGACGATGCCGCGGCGATCGAGCGGCTGCTGGCCGAGGGCTCCGGTGACGTGGACGCCGGGGTGGCGGCGAAGCTGATCATGATCTTCACCACCCACTCCCACTGGGATCACGTCCGGGCCCTGGCGGCGGTCAAGGAGGCGACCGGCGCACTGACGGCCTGCGGAAGCGCGGACGCGGGCGCCATCGCCGTGCCGATGGATCTCACCGTCGACGACGGCGACGTCGGCAACTTTCCCGGGTTTGACCTGACCGCGATCGGCCTGCGCGGGCATACCCCCGGATCGACAGCGCTCGCGCTGGAGGTGCCCGGGTTCCCCGTGCAGCTGTTCACCGGCGACTCGCTGTTCCCGGGCGGAGTCGGGAAAACCACCTCGCCCGACGCCTTTACCTCGTTGATCGGCGACGTGCAGCAGAGGCTATTCGAGCGCTACCCCGACGACACCGTGGTCTGGCCGGGCCACGGGCTGCCGACGACGCTGGGCGCGGAGCGTCCCGCACTGAGGGAGTGGCGGGCGCGCGGCTGGTAGCCACCCCGGCCGGTTCTAGGCGTGCAAGCGCTCGGGACCGCCACGTCCCAATGTGGGATCTTTCGTCGACTACGACGCACGATCCGACATTGTGCGTCGGCGTCGGGCTTGTGGGGCTCTGGGCTTCGTCTTCGTGGTGCCGCCGAGCGCCCGTTGCCTCGAAATCGCCGACGTGGAGCGACGTCTCGGACGTCGCCTTCGCCGACTGACGGTGATTGTGGGTCACAATGCGGCATGAGCAACACCGAGACCCCGGGGCCGGGAGCAGTGGGCGGGCGCTTGACGCGGGGTGGTCACCCTGGAATCTCCATCCCACAGCGGCGATACGTGCAATGCGTCGATCAGGTGGCTGTGGAGTGGAGCTTTCAGGGCAGCCGCCACGAGTTCAGCCGCCCAGGTTGGCCTTCTCGGCGCCGATCGTGGTGTCGTCGCCGTGGCCGGTCTTGACCACGGTTTCGTCCGGGAGCGAGAACAGCCGGGTCCTGATCGAATCGACGATCGTCGGGTAGTCGCTGAACGAGCGGCCGGTGGCCCCGGGCCCACCGTTGAACAGCGTGTCGCCGGTGAACACGGTATTCAACTCGGGCGCGTAAAGGCACACCGAGCCGGGGGAGTGCCCCGGGGTATGCAGCACCTCGACCACCGACGCCCCGATCCGGAACTGCCCGCCGTCGGCCAGCCAGGCGTTCGGGGCGCGGTCGTGGGTGAGTTGCCAGACCGGCAGATCAGCCGGATGCAGGTAGACCGGCGCCCCCACAGCGTGGGCCAGGCTGTGGGCATATCGGACATGATCGTCGTGAGCATGGGTGCAGACGATCGCCTGAACGTGGCGACCGTCCACCACCTTGACGATCGCGGTCGGGTCATGGGGGGCATCGACCACGATGCACTCCCGGTCGTTGCCGATCACCCAAACGTTGTTGTCGACGTCGAAGGTCTGGCCGTCCAGCGAGAAGGTGCCGGAGGTCACCGCGTGGTCGATCCGCAGCGGGCCCGAATCGGTCACGATCCGGTTCACCCGCGTGTCGTCCGACATCAGTACACCACCACCGAACGCAGCACTTCGCCGCCGTGCATCTTGGCGAACGCGGCCTCGATGTCGTCGATCCCGATCTCCTCGCTGACGAAGGCGTCCAGCGGCAGCCGTCCCTGGAGGTAGAGGTCGATCAGCATCGGGAAGTCGCGGCTGGGCAGGCAGTCGCCGTACCAGGACGACTTCAACGCCCCGCCCCGGCCGAAGACGTCCAGCAGCGGGATGTCGAGGCGCATCGTCGGGTTGGGGACGCCGACCAGCACGACCGTGCCGGCCAGATCGCGGCCGTAGAACGCCTGGGTCCACGTCTCGGGACGACCGACCGCGTCGATCACCACGTCGGCGCCGTGGCCGCCGGTCAGGGTGCGGATCGCCTCCACGGCGTCGCTAGCGCCGCTGTTGACCGTGTGTGTGGCGCCCAGTTCCTTGGCCATGGCCAGCTTCCGGTCGTCCAGATCGACGGCGATGATGGTCCCTGCTCCGGCCAACCTGGCGCCGGCGATGGCAGCGCAGCCGACGCCGCCGCAGCCGATCACGGCGACCGAATCTCCGCGTCCCACGTTGCCGGTGTTGATCGCGGCGCCGAGCCCCGCCATCACACCGCAGCCGAGCAGTCCCGCGGCGGCCGGACGCGCGTCCGGGTCAACCTTGGTGCATTGGCCCGCGGCGACCAGGGTCGTCTCGATGAAGGCGCCGATGCCAAGGGCGGGGGACAATTCGGTGCCGTCCTCCAGGGTCATCTTCTGCTTGGCGTTGTGGGTGGCGAAGCAGTACCACGGCTTGCCGCGGCGGCAGGCCCGGCAGTTGCCGCAGACCGCCCGCCAGTTGAGGATCACGTAATCGCCGGGTTCGAGGTCGTGGACCTCGGGGCCGACCGCCTCGACGATGCCGGCGGCCTCATGGCCGAGCAGGTAGGGATAGTCGTCGCCGATCCCGCCCTCGCGGTAGTGGAGGTCGGTGTGGCAGACCCCACAGGCCTGGATTCTGACCACGGCCTCGCCCGGACCGGGGTCGGGCACGTTGATGGTCACCAGTTCGACCGGAGCTCCCTTGCTGCGGGCGATGACACCCTTGACCTGCTGCATGACCTGCGATCCCCTCCGTAGTCAGACGTCTCGCCTCGATCCTAGGGTGACCGTGCTCGCGCGGAACTCTCGCAGCGCTGAGCGTCCGAAAAGGGTCGAAATCCTAGGATTCCGGGCGCTCAGCGCTGTCAGAGTTCCGCAACCTGCT
>CAYVOW010000012.1:0-23875 GCA_964453585.1 uncultured Micropruina sp. | reverse complement strand
CGCGGCGCCTGCTCGCGCGGGGCCGCGTCGGCGATCCGGCCCCGGGTGCCGGGCGGGATGTGCAGCTCGGTGAACAGGTGGTGGGAGGTCGAATAGGTCTCGGCCGGGTTGGGGTGCTGCAGATCGAGGGTCTTGTTGATCAGGTTCCACCGGGTGATATCGGCCCAGTCGACCAGGGTGACCGCGACGCCCTTGGCGCCGGCACGACCGGTGCGGCCGATCCGGTGGACATAGGTCTTGTCGTCGTCGGGGCACTCGTAGTTGATCACGTGGCTGACCCCGGTGACGTCGATCCCGCGAGCGGCCACGTCGGTGCAGACCAGGACGTCCACCTTGTTCTCGTGGAACTTCTTCAGCGCCTTCTCCCGCGCCACCTGGTTCAGATCGCCGTGGATGGTGGCTGCCTTGAAGCCGCGATCGACCAGTTCGTCGGCGAGGCGCTGCGCGGCTCGCTTCGTCCGGGTGAAGACCATGGTCTTGGTGCAGTCCTCGGCCTGCAGGATCCGGCCGACGATCTCCGGCTTGTCCAGATCGTGCGCCTGGTAGACGTACTGATCGGTGTCCGGCACGGTCATGTTGGCGTCGATCGTCTCGGCGCGGACGTTGACCGGCTGGTTCAGGTGGCGCCTGGACAAAGCCACAATCGCCGACGGCATCGTGGCCGAGAAGAGCAGGGTCTGCCGGGTCGGCGGGGTCTTGGAGATCAGCCGCTCCACGTCGGGCAGGAAGCCCATGTCGAGCATCTCGTCCGCCTCGTCGAGGACCAGCACCCGCACGTTCGCGAGGTTCAACGAGCGACGGGTCATCAGGTCGAGCAGTCGGCCCGGGGTGCCGACGACCACGTCGACGCCACTGCTGAGTTGACCGAGCTGGTTGTCGTAACCCACGCCGCCGTAGACGGTCAGGACCCGGGCCTTGCGCACCGACGAGGCCACCTCAAGGTCGCCGGCGACCTGAAGCGCGAGCTCGCGGGTGGGGCACATCACCAGCGCCTGCGGTTGCCCCTTGTGGGCGAGGTCGGCGTATTCGGCGTCGGTGGGAACGGTGATCCGCTGCAGCAGGCTGACCCCGAAGGCCAACGTCTTGCCGGTGCCCGTCCGGGCCTGGCCGATCATGTCGGTGCCGGCCAGGGCGATCGGGATGGAGAGGGACTGGATCGGGAAGGGGTGTTCAATGCCCACCGCCGCCAGCGCTTCGACGATCTCGGCGCGAACGCCCAGGTCGGCGAAGGTGTGCAGGTCGTCAGCGACCGGTTGGTCAGTGGTCTCGGTATGGGTGATGTCGCTCAGAGTCGTGCCTTAACTGTTGTCCGACCTCGGTCGGAGTCGAAACCCGTCGCACCGCGTGGCAGGCCAGCGTGCGGGCGGGGACGCACCCGTCGGAGTGCGTACTCCCGCGATTCTAGCCGGTTCCGCCTGGGACCCCGTGAAACGGCCATCTGGCTAGGTGGAACGCCTGTCTGCCGGCGGCGAAGTTGCGGTGCCAGCGGGGCCAACCCGGCGTCGATGCTCCCTCAGTGCCGCCGCAGCAACCTGGCGAGGCGGCTGCAGTCGCGTGACGCTTCCAGACCTTGATCGGGTGCACCGGCGGCAGCCGGTCTGCTGAAGCTGAGGGCCTCAGACGGCGCCGAACCCCACCCGGCGGGTGTGCTCCTGGCCAAGGTCGAGGTAGGCGATCTTGGACGCCGGGATCATGACCTTGCGGCCGCGATCCTCAACCAGGGTGAGGATGCCCTCGCGGGCCAAAGCGTCGGCGAACGCCGCCTCGATCTCCGCGCCGGACGATTCCGTCTCGACCGTCACCTCGCGCCCAGCGTGGGTGATTCCGATCTTGACTTCCATGGACGGCCTCCTGCGCTCGTTGTCGAGGCCAAATCTAGCCGCGGCCCGCACTTGGCCGGAGCGGCTTCGCGCTGGGCGAAACCGGTTGGGTGCTCAGGCGAACGCTTGCTGCTCGTCCTCGGTGGCCCGACGGATCACGATCCGGGTCCAGGCGCCCACATAGAGCCGCTGGTCGGCGGCCACCTCGACCCGGCCGCGCGGGATCGGCATCGCCGGCAACGGCCCTGAGGATGGTCCGACGAAGGTGCCATTGGCCGATTCGAGGTCCTCCACCCACCAGCGGGTGCCGTCGGTGGTCAGTTGGGCGTGGCGGCGGCTGACTCCGGTGTCGAGTTCACAGTCGACGTCGGGGTGGATGTTGCGACTGATCGACACCCGGCCGACCAGCAGCGACGACTTTCGCAACGGGACGACGTCAGGGAGTCCGGGGGAGGGCAGCGGATCGGTCGAACCCTGGGTGGCGTACCAGTCGGGATCGATCCACACCTCCGCGACCCACGCCACCGGACGCGACGATCCCGCGTCCACCGGCTCGCTGAGGGCTGGCGTGGCGGCCGGCGCTTCGGCAGCCTGATCGCCCTCGGCCGGGCCGGAAGCGGGTGCGGGGGGGTCGGCCTGGGCGTCGGAGGCGGTCAACGGGACCTCTGCCTCCAGGGCAACACCATCGCTGGTGGGCGTCCCGGCCAAGGTCGGGGGCAGCGCGTGATCGGTCTCGGGGGTCGCGGTTGCCGGGGCGTCCGGCCGCTCGGACTCGGCTGCGGCCGACTCTGCTGCCTCGACGGGCTGGGCTCCGGGGCTGGCCGGCACGGCTGGCTGCTCTGCCGTGCGAGGCATGCTGCCGGTGGTGTAGTCGTAGCCGCAGGCCTCACAGAAGAGAGCGTCGGGGCTGTTCACCGTCCCGCAACTAGGGCACGGCTGGGGCTCGGCGGCCACGGTGGCGGCAGCGGCCGGAGCGGGCGCCGCGGCGTCGATCGGCATGCCGCACACGTCGCAGTAGTCGGTGGCGGTGCTGGAGTGTCCCGCGGGGCAGGTGGCCATGGGATCAGCCTCGAATCCGGGTGGTCTTGGTGGATGCGGTGTCGAGCGCCATCTCGTCGGCCTTGTCGACGCCCTTCTTCAAGCGAACCGTGCCGGTGTCGGCATCGGCGATGTCGACCACCTTGCGCAGCTTCGCGGTCGCTTCGGCGTTGCCGGTTTCGGTGGCCAACTGGACGGCCCGGCCGAGCTTGGTGGTGGCCGTTCGTTCGTCGCCCATGGCCTTAGCGGCCAGGCCCTCCTGAATCACCTGAGCCAGTTCGGTCTGGCCGGTGTAATGGGCGACCTCGGGGTTGATCTGGGCGGTCAGGTTGGTGTCGGAGGACCACTTCGCCTTGACCAGGCCCTGGGTCAACACGTCATCGCCAACGGCCAGTTGGACCCGGGCAGCCAGTTGCTCCTGGCCGATCGAGCGGGCCGCCAGTCGAATCTGCAGGTGGTAGTCGCGCTCCTCGTCCCCCCACGACCCGGTCGGGTACGCCTGGGTGAGTTGGTTGACCGGAACGCCGCGGGCGGTCAGGTCTTCGACCGTCGGTGACACCTGCCGGACGAACAGCACCTGGGCGCCCTGGGGAATCCACACCCTCAGATCGGCGCTGGCCACGCCCCGGCCCATCGAGCGCTGCATCAGTTCGGCGAACACCTGACCCATCTGCGACGGGTTCGGGATGATGTCGACCGTGCCGAGCAGGGCCTGGGCGATCTTGCGGATCTCCGACACCTTCCAGTCGACGCCGACACCACGGGCGTCCACCTGGAAGTGGCCGGTGCAGTTGCGAATGGCGGCGTCGAGTTGCTGGGGGGTCTCGTTGTGGTTCTCACCGTCGGTGAGCAGGATCGCGTGCTTTTGGGCCAACGGACCGACCGAGTCGAACAGGGCCCGGGCCAGGTTGAGCCAGTTGCCCATGGCCGTGCCTCCGTCGGAACGGAAGTAGCTGATCGCCCGCCGAGCCTCGGCCCGGGTCTGGGCGTTCATCCGGACCAGGCCGGCCCCGGTCTGCACCATCGGATAGGCCAGGTAGGCCTTGTGGTTGCCCGCGACCACGGCAAAGTAGGTGCCATCGAGGATGTGGTCGAGGGCCACCATCGCCGCCTGCTTGGCCGCGAGCATGTTCGACTCGCCCATGGATCCGGAGGTGTCGACGATCACGATCTCGCCGGCGTCCCCGCTGCCGGTCTGCCCGGCGGCGCCGGCTCCGGTGCAGGTGATCGTGACGATCGCGTTGACGTCGGTGCCGCCATCGGGCAGGAACTCGTTCTGGTACACCGCTGAGGTGAACTGGGCCATACCTGGTGCTTACCTTTCTGCCGCGTCGGTGGACGCTTCTTGCACAGTAGTCGCAAGCCTCGCCAAAGCCACGGTGATGTTGTCTCGGCCGCCCTGGGCATTGGCCCAGGCCACCAGCCGGCCCGCCACCTGCACCGGCACCTGATCCGGGCCGGTCGCCGCCTGAACCTGCTCGGCCAGTGAGGTGGCCTCGGAGGCGTAGTTCCACAAGCCGTCGGAGCAGACCACCAGCCACCCGCCCTCACGGAGCTGGTAAACGCCCGTCGACGGCACCAGGTCAGGGGCGTCGCGACCCAGCCAGCGGGTGATCGCGTGCGCCTGGTCACTGTTCTCGGCCTCCACCCGGGTCAGCCCGGCCGCGATCAACTCCTCCGCGCCGGAGTGATCGACCGACAGTTGGACCCGCTCTGTTTCGCCGATCCAGTAGACCCGGGAGTCGCCGATGTTGGCGAAGTGGATCACCCGATCGTGGACGACGGCGGCCGCGAAGGTGCACGACGGTGGGCTGGCCTGATCGTCGCGAGTGTGCTCGAGGACGGCCGCGTTGGCCTCGGCCGCGGCCTTGGCCAAAGCGTCGTCCATCGCCGCGTCGTGGCTGGCTTGCACCCCGATCCCTTGGGGCTGGGTGGCCACCAGAACGTCGCGGGCCCGCTCCGCCGCCGCGAGCGCGGCCACGTCGGAGTCGGTCGAGGTGGAGACCCCGTCACACACCACCAGGATCGCGGTCCGCTGCGGATCGGCCGACACCCACAGCGCCATCGCGTCCTCGTTGCGGTCATGCCCTCGGCCGCGGTCGCAGACCCCACCCACCCACGCCGCGGGGGCGGCTTCGAAGTGCTCGCGCGGTGTGGGCACCTTGGCTCCGCACTGCTCGCAGTACCCGTCAGGGTCGGTTCGTCCGCCGCACTCCAGGCAGGTCGGACGCCTTGCCGGCCGGATCTTGACCGTGGCGCTATCCGGAATCGGAGCCGGCCGTGGTTCGGGACGCCATTGTGTCGAAGGAGCCTCCGGCCCGGGGGGCTTGGGCGAGGGGGTCCATTCGACCAGGCCGGGCGGCGGCGCCTCGTCGGCGGACCACAGCGGCCAGGCGGTTGGGTCGGTGTTGTCGCTCACAGCAAACTCCAAGGGCGGATGGCGTTGGCTTGGTCGACCAGCGCGGCGCGCTCGTCGGGGTCGGCGGTGAGGGCGGCCAGCCGCCGATAGGTGGTCTCCAGCCGATCCCGCAGCACCGAGGCGGTGACCGAGCCCTGGCCCAGCTTCAGGGCGCCGTTGCCGGCCAGGGCGAGGGCGCGGGAGTAGATCTCGGCCTCGTAGGTGGAGTGTGTCTTCAGGTCGAGCCGCGCATGCCCAAGCACCTTGAGCGCCTCCGACAGATAGGCCGCGTCCTTGCCGAGGGCGATCAGATGGTCGGTCTTCAGGCGCTGCGACTCCAGGTAACCGCGAGAGGAGGGCGGGATCAGTTCCAGGGCGGCCAGCGAACCCGCCAGGTCACCGCGGGCAGCGCGGATCCGGGCGATGCCGAAGCCGGCCGGGGTGACGTAGTTGGCGTCGGTCGCGGCACAGGTTCGATACAAGCTCTCGGCCACGTCCGGCTGACCGCCCGACTCGCAGGCCAGTGCCAACGCAAGCTTGGGCGCCAGCTCGCCGGGCAACTGACCGTAGACGGCGTTGAACGACGACTGGGCCATCGCGAAGTCCTGAGCTCGCAACGCTCCCAGGCCGGCCAGCCAGACGGCGCGCCATTCCCAGGGATCGTCGGCCAGCAGCCGCTGCACCAGCGAATCCAACAGGGTCCGGTTTCCCGACTCCAGGGCCGCTCCGGCGCGGGAAAGCAGCACCTCCGCCGACACTCCCGGCGCGCCTTCCAGCGCGGCCAGTCGCTCGACCGGGTCGTCGATGTCGATCCCGGCCAGCCAGCCGTGCTGGGGGTCGGCCGGATCGGGCCGCAGCTTCGGCAACTGTTCCCAGTCGAGGCTGTCGTCGGCGACCGTCGGGGACTCGAACAAGGCCGAGGCTACCGAGGTGATCGCCGTGGCCCCGCTGGCGTCCCCGACCACTTCGCGCAGCACACCGAGCATCTGGACGCGCAACTCCTCCGCACTCCCGAAGCGGTCGCCAGGGTCGCGCGCGCAGCACTTCAGCAGCAGCCGGTACAGCGAATCGTGCTGGGCGAACTGGGGCATCTCGTCGGCCGGCGGGGTGGTGAACTCGTAGTTGCTCTGGTAGCCGGGCACATCGGCGCACAGCACCATCAGTGTCCGGCCGATGGTGTAGATGTCGGCCGCGACCGAGGCTCCCGCGGTGGCGACTTCGGGCGCCTGGTAACCGACCGTCCCGTAGATCGCCGACTCGTCGTCGGTGACCCGTCGGACTCCTCCGAGATCGATCAGCTTCAGCGCGTCCCCGACCTGAATCACGTTGTCAGGCTTGAAGTCGCAGTAGACCAGGCCGAGGTCGTGCAGATAGCTGAACGCCGGCAGGATCTCGATCAAGAAGGCCAGCGCCTGGTCGACCGGCAGCGGGTCGTAGTCGCCGTTGTTGGCGATCATCCGCTGCTTGAGCAACTGCTTCAAGGAGCGGCCGCCGACCCACTCCATGACGATGTAGCCCTCGTTGTCATGGGTGACGAAGTTGTAGATCTCGACGATCAGCGGGTGCTCCACCTGGGCCAGGAATTGCTGCTCGGAGATGGTCGCCTTCAGCGCGTCGGCATCGCCGGTGTTGAGCAGACCCTTCAGCACCACCCAGCGGTCCGACACGTTCTGGTCGCGGGCCAGGTAGATCCAGCCCATGCCGCCGTGCGCCAGGGCGCCGACCACCCGATACTGCCCGGCCACCAGATCGCCGGCCTTCAACTTCGGGGTGAACGAGTAGGGCGCCCGGCACTTGGGGCAGAAACCCTCGGAACGCCCCTCTCCTTCGCCGTGGGAGCGGCCGACCGGGTTCCCGCAGTTCGGGCAGGACCGCTTGTCCTCGGCCACCTCGGGGTCGACCATGATCGCCTTGGCCGGGTCGACGGCCGGTGCCGGGGGTACGGCCGTGAGTCCTTGACCGATTCGACCCATCCGGAGACGTCCGGCCGACCCCGTGCGACGTGGTTGCGGACGGTTGCCGAACGAGGCGGCGCGGGCGGAGCCGAGGGCGGTCGAGCCGAGCGCGACCGAGGCCCGGGTGACCGTCGACACCGACTTCGCCGCAGCCGATTCCGGAGGCAGCCCGCAGGTGTCGCAGTAACCGTCGATCACCTGGCCCGAGCAGCCCGGCTGGCGGCAGGGCCCACTCGGCGTGGCCGAAGGCCTGCCCCCCGGTGTGCCCGCTCCGACCGGCATCATCGCGGCGCTTCCGGGCATACCGCAGACGTCGCAGTAGCCGTCAACGATCTGGCCGGTGCAGCCCGGCTGACGGCACCTCACGGTCGGCTCCCAGCGGTCTCGCTTCGCCAGTCGAGCTGCGCCTGGATCGCCGAAACCACCTGTCGGACGACGGCGATCGGGGCCGGCGTTCTGCTCAACAGGCGCCGGGCCAGATCGCTCAGCGTCTGGAAATCGGTGTCGTCGGCCAAGCCCAGGATGGTCGCCTTGGCGGCGAGCGCGTCCACCAGGGCGGTCAGTTGATCACGCTCGGCCAGCGCCTGGCCGTAGGCGTCCTGGACTAGCTGCATTGCCCGGGACACCTGGTCGAGGCGCTGCAGGTGCTGTTGCAGTCCCTGCTTGGTGTTGGGCAGCGGACCCAACGCAGCCAGGTCGGGGACGGCGTACTTCGGCGCGGGGTAGACCGTGGCGATCGCCTTGGCGACCAGTTGGTGCAGCGCTTGCTCCCGGGCCGCGAGTTGATCGACGAGTGCGCGGGCCGTGGCCAGAATGTCGCGGCTCTCCCGGCGTTGGGCTGCACCGACGATCAGGTCGCGCTCGTACCGGGCGGCGTCGATCTCCAGCGGTCCGAGCATGCCACCGATGTCGCCACCACGCTCGCGCCGGGCGCCGAGGTCATCGACCCGGGCCGCCAACTGGGCCACCTGCTGTTGTGCGGCCGGGACGGAGGTGGGCGGTTCGGTGCGGATCTGGTCCCGGATCCGTTCCATCTGGGCACGCAGGTCGCGCAGGCGCCCGACCTGCTGCTCAGCGGCCGGATCGAGGTTCAGCCGAGTCCGCAACTGCGCGACCAGCGCGTCGGAGAGGCGGCAGGCCTCGGGCAAGGACACCGCCATCCCACCCAGCGCCTTGGCATCGGTTGAGGTGTCCAGCCGACCCCAGATCAGCGACGACAGCCGCTCGCATTCGGCGGGGCCGACCCGGCCCGAATCCCAGGTCACCAGCAGCAGGTCGTAACGGTTCTTGACCGCCTGCCACAGGGCGAGCGACAAGGCCATGTCGCCGGTCAGCGCGGAGTGGGCCGGGTTGGCCAAGATCTCGGCGTCCAAGCCCGACAGTTCGCTGCGTCGTCCGGCGATCCAGGCGTCCAGCGCCCCCAGATAAGACAGCATCGCCGGCGGTTGGACGGCCACCCCCAGTTTCCCTGGGGCGACGGGTGCGCTGACCGGACTCATCGGTATTCCCGCAGTCGTTGGTTGATCCCCAGCGCCAGCGCGGCGGCCGCGCCGACGACCGCGACCACGGCGATCACCCCGGCGGTCAGCAAGAGACTGCGCGACTGGGTGATCTGGGTGATCGGCAGGCGCCACAGGGCCGACTGCTCGGCGGTGAGCTCGGCCTCCGCCTTGGCCCAGGTGGTGACGCTGGACTTTGCCGTCGAGGTGGCCCCGGCCCAGTCGGACTTGCCCGCCAGCGCCGCGACCGATCCGACCTGCTGGTTTAGTTGCTCGAGCAGGACGTACAGGTTCCCTTGGGGCTCCACCAGGGTGAGGGCTCGTTTCAGCCGCGCCGCCGGGTCGCCAGCAAGGGGGGCCGCGGTGCTCTTGCGGGCCAGGGAGAACTGCTGGCTGACCATCGCCAGCGAGGCCTCATTCCTGACCGCGGGCAGGCTGCTGGAGATCGCGTCACGGTACGCGGCGTCCGCGCTGCCCGCGCCGGCCACCCGGCTGACGGTGAACCAGCCGACCGCGACCAGTGCCAGGGCAACCAGCACCCCCAGGTTGAGCACCCGACGACTGCGCCGGGCAAGCAGCAGGCCGAGCAGGACGAGCAGCGCCAGCGTCACCCCAACGGCCACGTCGGCTGGCCAGGTCAGTTGCCCTGACAGGCGCGCGTCAACGGCCGTCTTGGTCTCGGTTTCGAAGGTGTCGAGCAGCGGGCGGGTGGACACGGTCAGTTGAGTGTGCGCCGCCTGCAGCCGATTGAGCACCGAGCTGGCGTCGGCGTCCAGGGCACGTTGGATCAGCATCGCGTAGTCGGTCACCTCCTGAGCCAGCGGCCCGGCCGAGGCGCCGTCCTCGCTGCTCAAGGCGGCGACCTGGGCAGTCAGGTCGTGCAACGCGTCGATCAGCGCGGCCCGGCTGGTGCTGTCCTTGTCGAGGCCCCACGAAGCCGCGGCCAGGTCGGTTTGATGCAGGGCGGCTGAGACCACGGAAGCGCGCTGCAGTGCCGAGATCTGGGCGTCGGCGGCGCGCAGCCCGTCGTCGGCCAGGGCTAACGAGGTGACCAGCACAGCCCCGAAGGCCAGCATCAGGGCGACCCCGGCGACCAGCAGGCGGCGCAGGAACCGAGGGGTCGCCTGGGCACCCGGTGACCGTCGCGCCGGCGCCCCCGTCGGCGAGACTGCCGCCGTCGGGGCGGACGCCATCGCGCCGGTCTGACGGGCACTCGTCCGGGTCGCCTGAGGGGTGGTCATGCGCTCTCCGCCGGGGTTGACTGCTCGTCGGTCGACTCGGTGAGCGACTCCTCGGGGGCGGTGGTCACCGGCAGGTCGGGGGCGGCGTTCCAGTCGATCACTTCCGACGGGTCGGGGGTGACGTCCTCGGACAGCAGCGTGCGCAACTGCTCGACGGTGGGGTCTGACTGGTCGCGCAACCGCCAGGCGTGCTTGCCGATCGCCGCTTCGAGGACGTTGCGGGCGAACCGGCCGTTGCCGAACGTCTCATTGCGGAGCTGGGTGGCCAGGGCGTCCTTGAACGCCTGCAGGGCGCCGTCGCCGAGGTCGTAGTCGGCCTTGGCGACCATCCCGACGAAGATCTGCTCGAGTTCGGCGTCGGTGTAGTCGTCGAACGCGATGGTGGTCCGGAAACGGCTGGCCAGACCCGGGTTCTGTGAGATGAAGATCGACATCGGCACCGGGTAGCCGGCCACGATCACCACCAGGTCGTTGCGCTTGTCCTCCATCTCCTTGACCAGGGTGTTGATCGCCTCTTCGCCGTACTGATCGCCGTTGAGCGAGTACGCCTCGTCGATGAACAACACCCCGCCCTCGGCCTTGGCGCACACCTCCGCGGTCTTCATGGCGGTCTGGCCCAGGTAGCCGGCGACGAGTTCGGAGCGGTCGACCTCGACCAGTTGCCCCTTCGAGAGCAACCCGACCGCCTTGTAGATGCCGGCCACCAGCCGGGCGACCGTGGTCTTGCCGGTGCCCGGGTTGCCGACGAAGACCAGGTGCCGGGTGATCGTCGGACTCTTCAGCCCGGCCTTGGACCGCAGCGCGTCCACCTTGAGCACGGCCGTCTGCCGGTGGATCTCGGCCTTCACCTTGGTCAGCCCGACCAGGGCGTCCAGTTCCGCCAGCAGTTCCTCCAGCGTCTTCTCCGGCTCAGCCGGCTCGTCCGGCTCTGCGGCGGCGGGCTGCGCGTCGGCCGGTGGCGGGGCCGTTGCCACCGGGGGTGGGGTGGGCTCGGTGGCCGCACCGGGGGTCAGCGGTTGGGACCCGGGCAGACCGTTGAAGGCACCGGCGGTGGTCGGCAAACCGGTGAACGCACTGGGCGCGTACGGGTCCAGCCGGTGCAGATCCATCAGCCGCTGCTGGCTCTCGTTGAGCCGCTCCAAGACCGAGCTCAGCACGTGCGGGGCGCTGCGGACGAAGTCCTGGTCGGCGGTCGGGCTGACCGTCGCGGACGACGTGGGCTGCTGGGCCAGGGACGGATTGGCGGTCGACAACTGCGCCGCGGCGGCGACCTGGGCGGCTCCGGTGCTCTGCGGCGTCGGGTCGCCGAGCAGTGCCGCAGCGGTTGCCACCTCGGCCAGAGCGGACGCGTACCCGGCCGCCTGCGGGGAGCGGGAGTTGACCAGTTGCGACATCAGCGGGGTGGCCGAGCTGCGGTAGCGGCGTCCCCGCATCGCGGCGGTGATAAACGCCTCGGCACTGATCGCCTGGCCGGTCTCGGTCGACCAGTCGACGAACGCGCCCACCGACGACTCGGCGACGGCGGCGGCCAACTGTTCGCCTTCGACGCGGGCCTGGTCGGCGTCCAGGCCGGCGGACGTCGCTGCCGCGACCAAGGCGTCCAGCGTCTCGCGCAGGGCGGGGGTGCTCATGGTTGCTCCACATCGAGGGGGTTGGCCGGCGCCGAGGGCGGCGGGGTCACGGTCAGGTCGGTGGCGTCCGGCTTGTGACCGAACTTCTCCTGCAGGAAGCGCCCGTGAGCGACCAGGGCAGTCGCGTCGGTGCGGTTGGCGGCGTCGAAGATCTTGTCCATCGTGGCGCCGAGCAGGTCCAACTGGTCGATCAGCAGCAGCAGCGCGGTCTTGCCGTTCTCAACGGGACGGGAGTCGGCCCAGTCCCGGGGGAGCCGCAGGTAGGCGCCAATCGCCTCAGGGAGGTATTCGGTGGCGGTGGCCACCACCGAATAGGCGTCATAGCTGCCCAAACCCAGGTTGGCCAGTCGCGGCAGCGTTTGGCGCACCGTCCGGGTCACCCGGAGGGCCCGCGACCGAACGACGGCGGGCACTCCGCCCCCCGCCATCATCGACTCGACCGAGTCGAGAGCGGCGGCGATGTCGGCCTCGGTGGGCGCCGGGGCGACCTCGGGAACGGGCGCCGGCGCCGGTTCAGGCTTGCCGGTCAGCCAATCCCAAAACCCCATGCGACAACGATTCCTAGCGGTTCTCGAGGCTGATCTGCGGCATCGTCTGGGCCCTGGTGTCCTGCTGGGAGACCCGGTCGAGGTACTCCTTCGACTTGATCACCTCGCCCTCCAGCACGCCGATGGTCTGGGCCATCGAGTCCAGCGCCTTCAACTTGAACTGATCGATCGAGTCCATGGTCTGGTAGACGTTCGCGAACGCGGCCTGCAGTTGCTCCAAGCCGATCGTCGACGAGGCGGCCTGCTCCTGGATCTGCGCGGAGTTGTCGCGCAACATCTCCGAGGTGCGCTGGATCATCTGTGAGGTGGTGGTGTTCAAGGCGGTGATCTGATCGAGCACCAGGCGCTGGTTGCCGAGGGCCTGAGCAACGATCACGGCGGTTCGCAGCGCAGAAATGGTGGTGGTGGAGGCCCGGTCGACGCCCTTGATCAGTTCGATGTTGTTCTTGATGATGATGTCGATCGCCAGGTAGCTCTGGATGGAGACCGCCAACTGGGTGAGCAGGTCTTGGTGCTTCTGGCGGACGTAGAAGAGGACGTCCTGAGACAGCGCCTTGGCCTTTTCGGGATCGGCGATGTTCAACTCGGCGACTTGGGCGGACAACCGCGCATCGAGGCGTTCGGCGATGTAGACGTACTGGTTCAGCCGCCCCATCACCGTCCAGAGATTCTGCTTCTCCATGTTGAGCGCGACGTTGTCGCGGGTCAGTTCGTCCTGGCCGTTGCGGAGCGCGTGCAGGATGCCGTTGAGCTGTGACTGACTGGACTGATACTTCCGGAAGTAGTCGGTGATCTGGTCACCCATCGGGAAGATGCCGAGCCACTTCTTCGCGCCGCGCTGGGCACTGGGATCGAGGTCTTCAATGGTGCGGCGCAGTTGGATCAGGGTCTGACCAACCTTGGAACCCTCGGCCAGGCCACCCTCCTTGAGGGCGCGGACGGGCGTGTTCAGCAGGCGGTTTGAGGTCTCGGCCGCCTTGCGGATGTCGGTGTCACCCATCGTCCGGACGGCGTCGGCCTGGGCGGCGAAGGTCGGCGACTTCACCTCCGCGGTGCCCAGGGCCTTCATGAACTCGTCGACCTTGGCGTCCAGCACCGGCACCTGGGCGGTCTCCACCTGCGGAGCCATCTGCGGCGCCTGGGTGGCGATCACGGCGCCGGGCGCCTCCGGTGCGTTCAGCGTCAGCGTGCTGGGCGGGGCCAGGGGGGCGGCCTGGGTGGCGGCACCCCCAGGGGTCAGGGTGGGTTCGGTCATCGGATACCTCTCGGCGACGGCGCGGGCGTGCTGTCCAATCTAGCGGGCCGGTCTGACCGCAGGGGCGGTGACCGGCTCAGGGATTACCCCGGAAACGGTGCGGCGGGGCCGCTGTGCAAATCGGCGGAAAGGTCGCCCCACCGCTCGACCCGATCCAGTACCTCGGTGGCGGTGAAGCGAAGGACGCGGTCCCCGGCGGCTGCCTGGGCCACCTCGTCCCAGGTGACCGGGGTGGAGACGGTCGGCTGCTCCTTGCCGCGCAGTGAGTAGGCGGTGATGGTGTTGCGCTGGGCCAGGTTCTGCATCACATCGATCAGGATCTTGTTGGCTCGCTGGGCGATGTTCTGACTGACGATGAACTGATCGGGCAGCCGCCGCTCCTGCTCGATCGCGAGCGTCCGGACGTACTCGACCACCTCGCCGGCGGGGGTCGGCACGATCCGCGCCTGGATCTGGAGGCCCTTGTTCCCGGTGGTCTTGGGGTAGGGGACCAGGCCGTCCTTGGCCAGTTCGCCGGCCAGCATCAGCGCCGCCTTCGCGGTGGCCGCCGGTTCGGTGCCAGCTCCCGGGTCGAGGTCGATCATCACCAGGTCTGCCGGGATGGTCGCGTCCAGGTGCACCTCGGCCGGGCTGGCCTCGGGGATCTGCCACTGCGGGGTGTGCAGTTCCAGGGCCGCATAGTTCGCCAGCAGCACCAGGGTGGCCACGTCGTCGGCTACCAGGTAGTCGATTACGGTGCCCGAGCCGTGGACCCGGCAGGTGCGAACCCAGTCGGGCAACCCGGCGGGGGCGTTCTTCTCGTAAAAGGGCTGCTTGGCCGTCCCATCGGGGAACCGCAGCCGGGTGATCGCCCGATCGGCCAGGTGTGGCAGCATCACCGGAGCAATCCGCAGGTAGTAGTCGATCACCTCCGCCTTGGTGAAGGAGGCGTCGGGGTAAAGCACCTTGTCCAAGTTGGTCAGGGTCAGCAGGCGACCCTCGATCTCGGTCCGAACCTCGGTCATGCCGCTCCTGGGGTCTTCTTCAGAAACAGGGATCGGGCCCCACCCGGAGGTGAGGCCCGATCATCGGCGTACGTCACAGAGGGCGGACGTGATCCGCCTGGGGCTTTCCGTTCCGTCCGGTCACGACGTCGAACTCCACCTTCTGGCCCTCGTTGAGGGTGCGGAATCCGCTGCTATCGATGGCGGAGTAGTGCACGAAAACGTCTTCCGCGCCCTGCTCGACCTCGATGAAGCCGTAACCCTTTTCGGCACTGAACCATTTGACGGTTCCTTGCGCCATCTTGTCTCCTTCACTTGCTCGACCTCAGCGGTGCGAGGTCATCACCCTGTCGAACGCTTGCGACAGTACGGGTACCTTTTCACATCGCTGTGGCCGTGTCACCCATGCATGGGACGCGACACGACCGGGAGTGGGGCGGTCGGGCGCTTCACAGTTTTGTCAGTCGCGGATGATTCGATGGCCTCATGTCGCCACTCACCGCGCCCGCAGCTCCGGTCCTCGACCGGTGGCAGCAGGACGCGCTCAGCCGGGCCACTGAGCCGTTGCTGGTGTTGGGCGGGCCCGGTTCGGGCAAGACCACGCTGCTGGCCCAGTTGGCGACTCGCGCGTTGGCCTCGTCGGCCGGGCAGCCGCCGCTGGTGTTGACCTTCAGCCGACGCAGCGCCAGCGAGTTGCGCAACCGGATCGCCCGCAGCCTGGGCGCCACGGTCAGCCCGCCGCAGGTAATGACCGTGCACTCTCTGGCCAGGTCACTGCTTCGCCGATTCGGACCTCCAGGCGACAGTGAGCCGCGGGTGCTGACCGCGCCGGAGCAGGAGTTCCGGGTCCGGGAGTTGTTGCTCGGTGCCGGGCCGGCCGTCTGGCCCGAGGATCTCGCCGCGGCCCATGGCACCCGGGTCTTCGCGCGGCAGGTGCGGGCCTGCTTGGCCCGAGCCCGGCAATTGGGGCTGGATCCCGAGGATCTGGTCGCTGCCGGTCGGGCGGCCAAACGTCCGGAATGGGTGGCGTTGGGGCACTTCTTCGACGGCTACCTCGACGTCCTCGACCACGAAGGAAGTCTGGACTACGCCGAGCTGGTCCACCGGGCCCGGATCCTGCTAGCCGGACGTGGCCAGGCGGCGGCTCTCCCCCTGGTCGGTCCGGTCCTGGTCGACGAGTACGGGGAGCTCGACCCCGCGCAGATCGGGCTGTTGCGCCAACTGGTTCCGCCGGGCGGGACGATCGTGGCGGCGGGGGATCCCGATCAAGTGGTGTTCCGGTTCCGCGGCGCCCACCCACGGGGGCTCGCCGAGTTCGCGGACACCTTCCGCACCGCCGACGATCGACCGGCGGCCACCGTGACCCTGGGTGGGTCGCACCGCCTCCCGGAACCGGTGGCGGCGGCGCTGAGGCAGTTCGTGCGGCGGATTCCGCTGACCGTCGGCGGTGAGGCGGGCGTCGGGCTGCGGCCGTCGCCCCTCACCGAGCCGGCGGTCGAGGTGCTGATTTGTGCCACCGAGAGCGACCAAGCCGCACTGATCGCCGACACCGTCCGAGCGGCCCGGCTGGACGACGGGGTGTCCTACGGGGCGATGGCCGTGATCGTTCGCTCGGGTCGTCGTCAACTGGCATCGATCGCGCGGGCCCTGGTGTCGGCCGGGGTGCCGGTGGAAGTGGCCGGGGATGAGATTCCATTGAGCTCCGAACTGGCGGTTCGGCCGCTGCTGCTGGCCCTGGAAGTGGTGTTGCGTCGCGGTGCCGGCGACGCTGACGAGGCCAGACGCCTGCTCTGCTCCCCCTTGGGGGGCTTCGACGCGGTCGCCTTCCGGCGGCTCGCGCGGACGCTGCACCGCGCCGAGCGCGACGAGATCGGCATCGGCAATCCGGTGCCGACCGGCGCCGAGTTGGTGGCGGCTGCGTTGGCGGGGGGCGGCCGTTTGCCCGAGGGTGCCACCGGACCCGAGGTTGACCGCTTGCGGTCCTTCAGCGCGGCGCTCTCCGGAGCCGGCGAGGTGCTGACGACCCAGGGCAACGGTGTGGCCGAGGCGCTGTGGAGCCTGTGGACGGCGACCGACTGGCCGCAGCGACTGCGGGCCGACAGTGCTGCTGGCGGCGCCGCGGGGCGGCTGGCCGACCGCGCACTGGACGCTGTTGGGGCGCTGATGGAGGCGGCCGGGGCCAGCGCCCAACCGCCGGGCCCGGTCGGGGTTCGGGGATTCCTGGCCGAAGTCGCCGCCCAGGAGATCCCGGCCGACACTGAGCGGGAGTCCGAGGTGCATGGGCGCGGGGTGCGGTTGCTGACCGCCCACCGCGCCAAGGGCGGGGAGTGGGAGCTGGTGGTGGTCGCCGGGGTCCAGGAGGGCATCTGGCCGGACCCGGGACGCTCCGGCGAGATCCTGATCCCCGAGGAACTGGTCAGCGCCGGCCTGACCGAGCCACTCGACCGACGGAGCTCCCTGGCCGACGAGCGGCGGCTGTTCCTGCTGGCCTGCAGCCGCTCTCGGGGCCGGTTGCTGGTCACCGCGGTCGCCGGATCGGATGGGGAGGCGAACCAGCCCTCCCGGTTCCTGACCGAACTGGGGGTGGAGCCCCGGATTCATCGACCGGGTCAACCGCGGCCGCTGACGCTGGCGGCGCTGACGGCTGACCTGCGGCGGCATGCCACCGACGACACGGTCAGCCCGGCGCTGCGGCGCGCGGCCGTTGTTCGGCTGGCAGCCCTGGCGGCGCTGACCGACTCGTCCGGCCGGTCGGTGGTGCCGCAGGCAGATCCCGATCGCTGGTGGGGCGTGCTGCCCCCGTCCGGGTCCGATCGAGTGGAAAGTTCACCGCTCCGGTTGAGTGCCACCCAACTGACCGGGCTGCTCACCTGCCCGCGGCAGTACCTGCTCTCGCGGCGGGCGCACGCCGACCCGACCCGCTCTGCGGCGGCCGGGTTGGGTTCGGTGATCCACGTGCTCGCCGAGCATGCCCGCACCGACGGCCTGACCGCCGCGCAGTTGCAGTCCGAGTTGGACGTGGTGTGGGACCGGATCCCGTTCGACGCTACCTGGATGTCGGCCAGTGAACGGACCGAAGCCGAACTGGCGCTGACCCGCTTCGTGTCCTGGCAGGAGGCCAACGCCCACGCCGAGGTGATCGGGGTGGAGTTGCCCTTCGAGTTCAGCCTGACCACCGAGCACGGACCGGTGCTGTTGTCGGGCACCGTGGACCGACTGGAGCGGACCGCTGACGGCCGGCTCCGGGTGATCGACTTCAAGACCGGACGGCGGACGCCGACCCAGCCTGAGGCGGCGGTCCACGAGCAGTTGGGGCTTTATCAGCTGGCGATCGACAGCGGCGCTTTTGCCCAGTTGGCTGCGGGGGAGAGTGCCGGGGGGGTGCTGGTCTACCTGCGACGCGCTGACACCGTCGATGGCTATCCCAAGCAATTCCACCAGGCCAGTCTCAGCGAACGACCCCACCCCGAGGACGACCCGGTCGCCAAGGAGTACCCGACCTGGATCCACCAGCGCATCGCCCGGGCGGTCGACGTGCTGGCCGATGGGTGCTATCCGGCAACGCCGGGAGAGGGCTGCCGCTGGTGTCCCTTCACCGCGAGTTGCCCGAGCCAACCCGCGGGTCGGCAGGTGGTGTCGTGACCGCGCGGCTGCACACCCCGGAGGAGTTGTGCCAGGCCTTGGGGGTCGCCTTCTCCGACCAGCAACTGGCGGCGATCACCGCACCGCTGGCACCGGGGGTGATCATCGCCGGCGCCGGGTCCGGCAAGACCACGGTGATGGCGGCAAGGGTGGTCTGGCTGGTCGGCACCGGACAGGTCGCCCCTGAACAGGTGCTGGGATTGACCTTCACGCGCAAGGCAGCCGGCGAGTTGTCGGCGCGGGTGCGGGCCGCGCTGGACGTGGCGGGGGTGCTGGATCCCCATGGTGTCGACGATGCCGGCGAGCAGTTGATTCTGACCTATGACGCGTTCGCGGCCAGGCTGGTCAGTGAACACGGGGTCCGGATCGGAGCAGAGAGCGACCCGGTGATGATCACCGGCGCCTCGCGATTCCGGTTGGCCTCCCGGGTGGTGGCCAGCGCGGCCGGACCATTCGAGAACCTGTCCCGGCTGCGACCCGACTCCATCACCCAGCGCGTTCTCGATCTTGACGCCGAGATGACCGCCCACCTGGTCACCCTGGCCGACATCGACCGCCATGCCCGGGAGTTTCTGGCCGAGGTGGCGCAGGCCCCGCTGAACCGCCAGCGCGCGATCTACGCATCGCTGAAGGGGGCTCGGGCGGCGGCCGAGGAGCGCCTCGAACTGGCCGGGCTGGCCGCAAGCTACGCCGACCTGAAACGAAGCCTCGGGTATGTCGAGTTCGCCGACCAGATGGCGGTGGCGGCCCGCCTGGCCCAGCGGGTCCCTGCCGTCTCCGCCGCGCTCCGGCAACGGTTCGCGGTGGTGCTGCTGGACGAGTACCAGGACACCTCCTCGGCTCAGGCCGCGCTCCTGCGCGGGCTGTTTTCCGGCGCTGACCGCGACGACGGACTGGGGCACCCGGTGACCGCCGTCGGTGACCCCTGCCAGGCGATCTACGGCTGGCGTGGTGCCGCGGCCAGCAACATCGTCTCCTTCGCCGAGGAGTTCCGGCAGGCGTCCGGCGCCCCCGCCGAACGGTTCGCCCTGACCGTGAACCGACGCAGTGGGCCAGCCATCCTGACCGCCGCGAACGCCCTGGCGGCGAACCTCAGGGCCGACCCAGCGATGGCCTTCGAGGGCCGGCAACTGACCCTGGTCGCGCCGGAGGGCACGCCTGCGGGGGTGGTGGAGGTCGGTTCCTTCGAAACCTGGGACCAGGAGGTCGGTTTCATCGCCGATCAGATCGCCGAGGCCGAAGCGGTCGGGAGCGTGGACCGCTGGTCCGAGATCGCCGTGTTGACTCGCCGCAACGCCCAGATTGGGACGCTCTATGCCGCGCTGACCAGCCGGAACATTCCGGTGGAGATCGTCGGACTGGGCGGTCTGCTCGACCTGCCGGAGATCGTCGAGGTGACCTCGATGCTCAGTCTGCTCGATGACGGCGATCCCAATCCATCCCTGATCCGGGTGCTCACCGGTCCGCGTTGGGCCGTGGGCCGCGGCGACTTGGTCCTGCTCGGGCGCCGGGCCCTGGCCCTCGCCGGGGGCGGCAGTCAGCACGGTTCGGAGCTGGGAGACGACCTCGACCGGGCCCTGGCCGACACGGATGCCAGCGTTACGGTGAGCCTGGTCGAAGCCCTGGAGGATCCCGGAGACCTGCCCTACAGCGATCAGGGACGCGAACGGTTCGGCCGGTTGGCCACGGAGTTGCGGGTGCTCCGGCGGCACGCGGCTGAACCGGTGATCGACCTGGTCGGTCGGGTGATTGCCCACCTCGGACTCGATCTGGAACTGGCCAGCCAGGGAGCCGGATCGCAGCAGTTGGGGGCCTTCAGTGACGCGGTCGCCCGCTATGTCGACGTCGATGGCGAGGCGTCGCTGGCCGGACTGCTCGGCTACCTGGACGCCGAACGTGACCACGGCGTGGGTCTGGACCAGGCCGTGGTCAGCGAAGCCAACTCGGTGAAGCTGCTCACCGTCCACAAGGCCAAGGGACTGGAGTGGGATCTGGTCTTCGTGCCTGGACTGGCGGCCGACGTGTTCCCGAACCTGAGGGTCACCAGCAACTGGCTGAAGTCAGCGCAGACCCTTCCGGCCGAGCTGCGCGGCGACTCCGCCTCGGTGCCTCAACTGGCCGAGGTGACCGACGCGGCAGCGTCCTCCTATGCCAAGGAGCTGACCGAGCAGGCCCAGTTCGCCGAGGATCGGCTGGCCTACGTCGCGGTGACCCGAGCGCGCCGACGGCTGGTCGCCACCACTCACACCTGGGAGGCCGGGCTCGTCAAGCCGCGCCAGCCATCGGCCTACTTCGCTGCGTTGACCGACCTCGCCGACGTCGTCGCGGTTGCTCCGCCGGTGGCCGGGACCAACCCGAATCGGGGGGGCCAGGCGTCCTGGGCCTGGCCGGACCTGGGAGATCCCGCCGCTCGTGATCGGCGCTCCGCGGTGGCGGTGGCGGTGAGCCAAGCCCGGCAGGAGCTGCGTGACGGCATCGACCTGGTGTCCGCCGAGGGCGGCGAAACACTGGACGAGGCGGCGACAGTCGCCGGCTGGGATCAGGCGTTCGATCGGCTCGTCACCGAGGCCACTCGCCCGGTTCATCGTCCGGCGCCCGGTTACCTGTCGGCGACGGCCCTGGTGCGAGCTTCCCGAGAGCCCGCCGCCTTCGCCGCCGAGCTGGCCAGGCCGATGCCCCGGCTGCTGGGCCGTGGTCAACGGCAGGGCACCCGGTTCCACCGCTGGCTGGAGGAGCGCTTCCAGTTGGAGCCATCCTTCGACCTGGAGCCCGACGCGGTCGATGAGGCGGCTCTGGCAGAGTTCGCCGAGCTCAGCGCGGCGTTCGAGCGCGGCCAGTTCGCCACCCGACGTCCAGCCGCGGTCGAGGTGCCTTTCAGCATGATGCTGGGATCACTTCTGGTCCGGGGACGGATCGACGCGGTGTTCCGCACCGACGACGGATGGCTGGTCGTGGACTGGAAGACCGGCCGGGCCGCACTGTCCGATCCCACCCAGCTGGCGGTGTATCGAGTTGCCTGGGCGGAGTTGAACTCGGTGCCGCCCGACAACGTTCGGGCGGCGTTCTTCGACATTCGGGCCGATCGATTGATCGAGCCACAAGGGCTGGCCGGCCGTGCCGAGTTGGAGGAGCTGGTGCGCGGCGTGACCGCCCTGCCTAGGGTGGCCCGGTGACGTGGAGTGAGGAGAGTCGGCTGGACCGGGCCGAGCCGCGGCGAGGCGACCAGAAGTGGCTGGCGCAGCAGTGGGGGAATCCTGCTGCCCGGTTGATCCCGGTGGCGGCGGATGGACGCCTGCGTGTCGACGGGGAGCGACCGTGGAGTCGCGCCACGGCTGGTGAGTTCGACGACCAGCGGCACTGGCTGCTGGGCCTCGTCGACTCAGTCCCGTACTTCACTGGCATCGCGGAACTGCCCGACGGCCAGACGCTGCGGGACTGCGGCGCAGCCCTGGACGACGCCGGCCGCGAGCTCGCCACCATGGCGGTCGCCCTGGTCAACTGGCACCAGGGCTCGCCCCGGTGTGCGGTGTGCGGCGGAAATTGTGAGGTCCGGCAGGGTGGCTTGGTCCGGCGCTGCCAAGACTGCGGACGCGACCGGTTCCCGCGCTCGGACGCGGCGATCATCGTCGCCGTCATTGATCCCGACGATCGCCTCCTGCTCGGTCGCCAGGCCGCCTGGCCAACGGGTCGTCGCTCACTGCTGGCGGGCTTCGTCACCGCGGGGGAGTCGCTGGAGCAAGCCGTCCGTCGAGAGGTGGCCGAGGAGTCGGGCGTCCGGCTGGGTCCGGTGCGCTACCTCAGTTCGCAGCCATGGCCTTTCCCGCGCTCGCTGATGCTGGGTTTCAGCGCCCGCGCCACCACCGCCGAGATCCGGGTCGACGAGGTGGAGATCGCCGAAGCGGCCTGGTTCACCCGGGCCGAGCTCGATCGTCAGTTGGCCAGCGGGGAGACGTCGCTGCCGATGACCTCCTCGATCGCCCGCGGGATCATCGAGCGGTGGCGCGCAGGGGCGCTGCCCGTCCCTGAACAGTGAGGGTCACAGCCTCTCCCGCAGCCCGCTGGCCCGCAGCGCCCGTTGGGCGATGGCGCGGCGCACCGCGTCGGCGCTACCCACCAGCGTGACCGCATGCCGGGCCCGGGTCACAGCGGTGTAGAGCAGTTCGCGGGTCAGCAGCGGCGAGTCCGCTGGCGGCAGGACGATCGAGACCGAGCCGAACTGGCTGCCCTGCGCCTTGTGCACGGTCATCGCCAGCACGGTCTGCCCTCCAGCCAGCAGGTAGGGCGAGAAGGTGCGCACCGTCTCGCCGGTGGCGAAGGCGACCCGGGGGCGACCGTCGATCCGGATGACGACGCCGGTGTCGCCGTTGTACAGGCCGAGATCGGCGTTGTTCTCGGTGACCATCAGAGGTCGACCGGTATACCACTCGCCTTCGTGACCGAAGTCGGGGATGGCATCGCGGAGCCAGTGCTCGGCGATTCGCGACCAGTGGGAGACCCCGAACGGGCCCTGCCGGTGGGCGCACAACAAGCGGTGCGCGTCCAGCGCGGCCACCGCGGCTGTCACGTCACCGTCGCGGGCGGCCCGGTCGACCGCCGTGGCGGCCCGCACGACCTGCTCCTGGACCGCGCCGATGGTGCGGGTTGTGACCAACGACACCTGCGGATCGGGCCCTTCGAGGATGGCCACGGCCGCCTCCCCGTCGCCGTCCCGGATGGCATGGGCGAGCGCGCCGATCGAGCCGCCGAACCGGAAGTTGTGCCGCAGCCAGATCACCGGTCCGTTGGTGCCCTCGGCAGTCGTCGCTGCGTTCGGCCAGCCGGCACCGGTCACGTCGGCCAGCACCGCTCCAGCCTCCACCGAGGCGAGTTGGTCGGGGTCGCCCACCAGGATCAGCCGCGCGTCGGGAGCTGCTGCGTCCAGCAACGCCGACATCAAGGTGAGCGAGATCATCGACGTCTCATCGACCACGATTACGTCATAGGGCAGGGGGTTGGCGGCGTTGTGAATGAACCGGCTCTGGCCCCGGCGGCGTCCCAGGAGCCGGTGCAGGGTGCTGGCGGAGAGGCCGGTGAGGAGCTCGGAGTCGGCGGGGGGCAACGTCGCCCGAGACTGGTCCAGCGCCTGATCGAGCCGGGTTGCGGCCTTGCCCGTGGAAGCGGCCAGGGCGATCCGTACCCCGGGCTCCGACCGCGCCAATAAGACCAGAATCCGGGCGATGGTCGTCGTCTTGCCCGTTCCGGGACCGCCGGCAACCACCGTCAGGGACGATGCCAGAGCCCGCTCGGCTGCCTGACGTTGCGCTCCCTGCTCCGGCTCGGGGAACAGGCGGTCCAGGTGCCGTTGAGCGGCCGCCGATGATCGCAACGGTCGCCGGGCCCGCTCGGTGAGGTGGTGCCGGACCTTCTCTTCTTCGCACCAGTAGCGCTCCAGATACAGGCGGTGTCCGATCAGCCGCAGCGGCCGGTCGCTTGGTGCGTCGGCGCCGTCGCTGACCGCCGGACTGGCCGCCAAGGCGCTGCGCCAGGCGTCAGGCTCGGGCCAGGCTCCGCCGGGCAGGTCGACCGATGCGTCACCGGTGCCAAGGACCGAGTCCGCCGCCCGGTCGAGATCCAGGCAGACCGACCCCATCCGCAGCGCCCGAATGGTGAGGGCGAGCGCCAGGCACACGTCCGGGTGCTGCTCCCGGTAGAGGTAGCAGACCTGCTGGGCGGTGTGCACGTCACCCCAGTCGAGGACGCCCCGGGAGTGGAACTGGGCGATCACCCCCCGGGCGCTGACCGAGAGTCCCGGATCGAACAGGTCACTCATTGGTCGTCGCCGCCGGCCAGGAGCGTCGAGAGGGCGATCACGGCTGCCGGTGGCGG
>CAYVOW010000011.1:0-42147 GCA_964453585.1 uncultured Micropruina sp. | reverse complement strand
CATGACCACCCAGTCCCCCGGCCGGGGAGTTCCAGCGGGGGTGAGACCTCCCCGGCCGGGTCCGTCACCACTAGGGTTCTCTCAGCATCGCTTCGATGTTGGGGGGATGGCGTGGCTGCGGTCGAGTTCCGCGTGCTGGGCACCGTTGGCGTCTCCGTCGATGGCCACGCCCAGCACCTCCGTCCGATGGAACAGCTGGTCCTCGCCGTCCTCCTCGCCGAACACAACCGTCTGGTCAGCGTCGACGCCCTGGTCGACCGGGTCTGGCGCGGAGACCCGCCCCGGACCGCCGCCACCGCGTTGCGCGTCCACATCGACCGGTTGCGGAGCACCATGCGGCGTGGCGAGGTGTCCCGCCTGGTCACCGGCGAGGGGGGCTACCGCCTCGTGGTGGAGCGGGACGAACTGGACTCGCTGCGCTTCGAGGACTCGCTGCGCCGGGGCCGGACGACGGCCGAGGCCAACCCACTGGCCGCCAGTCAGATCCTGCGCGACGGCCTTGGCGAATGGAACGGCGAACCGTTCCCGGCGATCGACGGGATCGAGTCGATCGACATGACCCGCACCTACCTGGAGCGTCGGCGCGGGGAGTTGCTGGTCGAACTGGCCCAGGTCGAACTGGCCGCCGGACGACACACCGCGCTAGTGGCCGACGTGCGCTCGTGGTCGGCGGAGTTCCCCGACTCCGAGGCGCTGGCGTCGGCGCTGGTGCTTGCCGAGTACCGCTCGGGTGATCCGGTGGCCGCGCTGGCCGATTGCCGGGCGTTCCAGGAGAAGTTCGCCGACCAATACGGGTTGGACGCCAGCCGCGCCTTCCGGACCCTGGAGACCGCCCTGCTGCGGCAGGACCCAGCCCTCGACCCGCCCTCTCCTTCGGCGTCGGTCGGCGAGCCGCCGCCGCTGGGACGAGGGCGACTGATCCAGCGGATCCGGGACCTGGTGGACGGCGGTCATCCGCCGCGGCTGATCGACCTGGCCGGCCCCCGCGGGATGGGCGCCACCACGGTGGCGGAGTTCCTGCGGCGCTCCCGGCCGCGGACCGCCCTGCTTCGCCCCGGCCCTCGGTCGCTGGACGCCCTGCTGAGCACCGCCGGGATCGACGGCGCGACCGCCTCGCCGGACCTCCCGGTGCTGGTCGCCAAGGCGCTCCGCGACCGCCACATCGACCTGCTGGTCGTGGACGGTGCCGACGAGTTGGCGCCGGACCTGGTCGTCCTGCTGACCGGCCTGCTGCGGGCCTTCGACGAGGTGACGGTGCTGACCACCGGACGCCGCAAACCCCTCACCGAACACCCGCTGACCACCGAGTTGTCCGCCGCTAGTGCGGTCGGGATCGAGCTGGAAGCGCTGTCGCCCGAGGCGTCCCGGGAGCTCGTCGAAGGCCTCGTCCCGCCGTCGGTTGACGCTCGGGACGAGGCAGTGGCGACCGTGCTGGACGCTGGCGGCGGAGACCCCTTCCTGTTGACCAGCCTGGCCCGGCACATCGTCAGCAGCGCCGCCGCAGCGGGCGTCCCGGCCTCGGTCGGTCAGTTCGTCCGGGCCACCCTGACCTCGCTCCCCGAGGATTGCCGCAGCGTCCTGCGGCACGCCGCTGTCGACCAGGCCGCACCACTCGACCTGGCGGTGTTGGCGCAGACGACCGGGCTGGGTTCGGAGGTCACGGCTGCCTGGGTCGAGCAGGCCCTGGCCGCGGGGCTGCTCCGTCCAGGCGGCGCCGGCGTCCAGTTCCGTCACCCGCTGGTCCGAGACGCCATCCTGGCGTCGGTCGACCCCATGGAGCTCGCCCGGCTGAGCGCGGCGCTCGCTCAGGTGCGCTCGGTGCAGGCGCATCCCGATCTCGGTGCAACGGCGCGTCTGTGGCGCGCGGCCGGTCCTGAGCACCGGTCCGAGGCGGCCCAATGGACCTTTCAGGAGGCCCACGCCGAGGGTCGTCGGGGGGCCCACCTGCGGGCCGCCGAGCTGTTCGCCGAGGTGGTCGACTTCGCGGGGCAGACCGACGGCGCTGAGCGCCTGTTGATCGAGGCCGCGCTGGCACAAGCGGAGGAGTTGACCCTGGCCGGCCAGTTGGTGGCCGCCCAGCGGGTGGCGTTGGACGCTGCCGATCTGGCCCGGGCCGCGCGGCAGGACGACCTGTTCGCACGGGCGGCGCTGGTGGTGGCCGGGCCGTGGCTGCCGCTCGGCACCGAGGCCCACCGCGCCCAGCAGCACCTCGCCGAAGCGCTCGACTACGTCGACCCCGCCGACCGGGCGGTCAGGGTGAAGCTATTGGAGGGACTGATCCGAACCAGCACCGGTGGCGATCTCCGCTACCGGATGCTGCCGCCGGAGTTCGCCGACGAGTTGACCAGCGCCGCCGCTGACCGCAGCGATCCCGAGACCGCGGCATCGGCGCTGCGAGCCCTGCATTACCTCTCCTGGGCGGAGCGCCGGCCGCCGACCTACCGGCAGGACGTCGCAGCCCGAATGGCGCTGGCGGCCCGGCGCTCGGGCAACGGTGGGCGCTACGTGGATGCCCTCCGGGTGGTCGCAACCTCCGCCTTCGAGACCGCCGACCCGTTGGCGGCGATGGTCGGCATCGAGCGCTACCGGGAGGAGGCGGCCGAGGCCGGATCGGCGCTGCACGGCTGGTGGTCGGCCACCATGAACCTGGTCCTCGGTGAACTGGCCGGGGAGACCTCGCAGACCGCGGCCCGGGCGGTTGAGGCAGCTGCCGGCTTCATGGAGGCCGAGGCGCTCACCCAGATCGAACTGGAACGGATGCTTTCCGGCGCCGTCCGGACCGGCCGCCTGGCCGAACTGACCCCGCTTTTGGAGTCACTGCGGGAGCCTGGGCCGGCCGGCATCACCCACGCCGATCCGTTCGTGGCACTGACCGCCCAGGCGGTTCAGGTGGCTGGCGGTGGTCCGGGCGACCCAGCGCGGATCGGGCAGGCCTGGGCGGCGTTGCGGGCCTCGCTTCGCGGCGGTCCGGCCGCCGCGCTGGCCACCACCATCCTCCGCCAGGCGGGACCGGGCGTCCTGCCGGCCCACCTCCGCGACGACCTGGTGGCGGAGTTGGAGCCGCTGTCGGACGGCTGGCTGTTCCTGACCGTGGCCGGCGCCTTGGGGCCGGTCGACAGCTACCTGGCCTGGTTGTACCAGTCCGCGGGCGACTCCGCAGGGGCGGCCCGTCATCACCAACGTGCCGAGGCGGTCATCGCCCGGTTCGCACCCACCTGGCGAGGGTTCAGCCTCGTCCAAATAGAGAGGGGAATCGATGAGTGACCTGAGGTGGCCCAAAGGTGGAACGGGTCCCGATCCGACCGAGGCGGCACTGAACGACTTGGGCGGCCGCCAGACCAGACAGGCCGACTTCGGCAACGCCTGGCAGGCGTCCGACACCGACCCGATCGTGTTCCTGGAGTCGTTGTTCACTGCGGCCGACCTGACGTTGGGCGAGCACGCCCGACGATGGCTCCAGGCCCACGCCGCCGAGAGCAGCCTGGTGATGGCAGCCTTCGGCCGCGTCGCGCAGCTCGGCGACTTGCTCTTGGTCGCCGTGGTGACCGAGGTCGACGACTACGGGTCGTGGGTTGGCGTCAGCGGAGGCGGCGGGATCGTCCGCCTCTTGATCAAGGGCGACCCCTCGGTGGAGGACTAGCCTCCGGACTTGCGCCGGAACTGCCGCTTGCCGCCCTGGGCGTGTGCGGTGTGGCCGCTGCTGCGGGTGGCGTCGACGTGATCGGCGCCGCCCTGGGCGGTGGCCTTCTTGCGCTCCAGCGCCGCCTTCATCGCCGCCTTGGTGTCGGCGTTGGGGTCGGGTGTGGTGTCGGGCATGACTCCTCCTCAGGCGTCCAAGGGCCGGACGTGGCGCTCGGCGATCTCGACCACCTTAGCCACCCGGCGGGCGTACTTCTCCTCGGTGGTGCCGAGCCAGTCGGTGGTCATCCAGGCCTTGACCACCTCCATCGCCAGCGCCGAGCCGATGATCTTGGCGCCGATACACAACACGTTGGTGTCGGAATGGGAGCGGGCCAGCCAGGCGCAGAACGGGTCCTGGGCGACCGCGGCGTACACCCCGGGGAGCTTGTTGGCGATCATCGCGCTGCCGTAGCCGACGCCGTCGATGAAGATGCCGCGGGCCACCTCGCCGCGGGCCACCGCTAACGACGCCGGGTAGACGAAGTCGGGCAGGTCGGCCGCCTCCTCGTCGTAGGTGCCGAAATCCTCCACTTCGTGGTCGGCCGAGGCGAGCCAGGCGACCACCTCTGCCTTGAGTGCGACTCCGGCGTGGTCACTGGCTACTGCGATCCTCATGGACTCCAGGCTAGGGCGGCCGGCTGAGGTGGGGAAGACGGGGCCCGTCGGACGGCCGGGTGGTAACGCCCTACGGACCAGGAGCCGTGGATCGAATGCGGTGTCGCGGGCTGCGGCGGTGGCCGGTCGGCAACGGTGGCCGGTCGGCAACGGTGACCGGTCGGCAAAGGCCGCGCCGCGCCGCCCGATCCGCCTGCCGTGAAGTCAGATCGGAATTCTGGTCGTTATCGGCCCGGTGAACCGGCTCGCTACAGACCCGATCGGAAAGGTGGTCGTTATCGGGGGCTGTCGAGGGCTGAGAACGACCAGAATTCCGATTCGACTTCCCGAAACCGGCCCAACTCCCGTTATAGCGACCACTTTTCCGATCCGAGTTGCGCCAGGGTCCAGGCGCTCGGGGCCTTCTCGGGTCGCAGCCCTGGAAGTGTGTTGACCACGGTCGTCAGCCGGGTGCGTTGGCCGTCGGTTCGACTGCTAGTGCCCGGCCGTCTTCGCAGTGCGCTTGGGGATTACGTGCATCACCGCGACGATCACCCCGCCCACGATCAGCCCGATCAGGGCGGACGCGAGGGTGTCCACCAGCCAGGTGACGAACCCAGCGGCCGCGGGCACGGCGTGGGCGACCAGCTCCTCCAGGTGGTGGACGAACCCGTACAGGTCGTGCCAGCCAAGGGTGTCGACGCCGGCCAGCAGGATGTGCCCACCGACCCAGAGCATCGCCGCGATGCCCACCGTGGACAAGACGCTCATCACCACCGGCATGCCCTTGACCAAGCCCCGGCCGATCGCCTGCAGGGCCTTCGAGTCGCGCTCGGTCAGCGCCAGCCCGATGTCATCCATCTTCACGATCAGCGCGACCGCCCCGTAGACCAGCGCGGTGATGCCGATGGCCACCACGATCAGGATCAGGGTCCGGTTAAGCAACGGTTCGGTGGCCACCTCAGCGAGCGAGATCGCCATGATCTCGGCGGACAGGATGAAGTCGGTCCGAACGGCCCCGGTAACCATCGACTTCTCGTGCTCGGGCGTCCCGATCTCGGCGACCGCTTCACCGGCCTCCTCCGTGCCGTGGTGACCGCCGCCGAACGCCTCCCACACCTTCTCCGCACCCTCGTAGCAGAGGTAGCCGCCGCCGATCATCAGCAGCGGCGTCATCAGCCACGGCAGGAACTGGCTCAGCAGCAACGCCACCGGGAGGATGTAGATCAGCTTGTTCTTCAAGGACCCCTTGGCGATCTGCCAGATGATCGGCAGCTCCCGATTGGCCAGGAACCCTTGGACGTAGCGCGGGGTGACCGCGGTGTCGTCGACCACCACGCCCGCGGCCTTGACGCTGGCCTTCGCCGCGGCCGCGCCCACGTCGTCGATCGACGCCGCGGCAGCTTTGGCCAGGGCGGCGATGTCGTCCAGCAGGGCGGCGAGACCTCCGCTCATCGAGGAGACACCGGCGTGATCGGGGAGGCGGCGAGGGGCTGCGGCATGGCCGACAGTGTAGCCAGCCCGGTGCTGGTCACAGGGCGCGGACGAGCGGCATTCCTGGACGGTAGGCGAGGTGGTGGTGAGTGGGCGCGTCCAGCACCGCCAGGTCAGCGCGACAGCCGACGGCGATCCGGCCGATGTCGTCGCGGTGCAGCGCCCTGGCCCCGCCCCGGGTGGCGGCCACGATCGCCTCGGCCGGGGTCAGCCCCAACTCCCGAACGGCTAGCGCGATCACGAACGGCAGGGACGAGGTGGCGCAGGTCCCGGGGTTGCAGTCGCTGGCCAAGGCGACGGTGACCCCAGCGTCCAGCAGGCGGCGGGCGTCCGGGTAGGGGTGGCGGGTGCTGAACTCCACCCCGGGGAGCAGGGTGGCGACGGTGCCGGAGTCGGCCAGCGCGCCGACGTCGGCGTCGGAGAGATAGGTGCAGTGGTCGACGCTGGCCGCGCCGAACTCGACGGCGAGCTGGACCCCCGGCCCAGGGCCGAGCTGGTTGCCGTGCACGCGCGGGGAGAGCCCGGCCGCGATCCCCGCTTGCAGGACGCCCCGGGCCTCGTCGCCGTCGAAGGCGTGCGGCGAGTGTGGCTCGCAGAAGACGTCGATCCAGCGCGCGTAGGGCGCGCAGGCGGCCAGCATTGGACCGGTCACCTCGCCCAGGTACGCGGCCCGCTCTCGTCCGGCCGGGACGACGTGGGCGCCGAGGAAGGTGGTCTCGTCGGTGACCTCGCGGGCCAGCCGGAGCAGCCTGGCCTCGGCGTCGCTGGCCAGTCCGTACCCCGACTTGATCTCGACCGTGGTGGTGCCCTGGGCGCGGGCCGCGGCCAGCCGGGTCGCGAGCAGCGCGCGGAGTTCCTCGTCCGTGGCCGCGGTGGTCGCAGCCACCGTTGCCGCGATCCCGCCGCCGTCGTAGCGCTGACCCGCCATCCTGGCGGTGAACTCGGCCGAGCGATCGCCGGCGAAGACTAGATGGGTGTGCGAGTCGACGAAGCCCGGCAGCAGCACCCGTCCGCCGAGGTCGAGTCGGTCGTCGGCAGCCGGGGCGGATGCCTCGGCCCCGATCCAGGCGATCCGGCCGTCCTCGATCACCACGGCGTGGCCGGTGCGGACGCCGAGCCCGCCCGGCCCCGGGTCGTCGCAGGTCAGCAGTTCAGCGATGCCGCTGATCAGCGTGCTCAACGCAGGGCCGCCAGCGCGGCGCTCAGCAGGCCGCCGACGTCCCCCAGTCGGTGGACGCCGCCGCGGACGACCTGTTCGCCGGCGACCACGACGTCGGTCACCTCGGCGCCGCTGGCGGTGAACGGCAACTGGGCCGGGTCGCTCCCGGCGGTTCGTGGAGTGCCGGTGGCGACGGCGACGAAGTCGGCCAGGCCGCCCGCCTCCAACCGGCCGCCGGAGTCCCAACCGAGCGAGGCGTAGCCGTTCGGGGAGCCGATCTCGACCAGTTCGTCAGCGGTGAACCGGTTCCGCAAACCGCTGGCCAGCCGCTGGTGGTCTTCCAGCGCTTGGAGTTCGCCGAACGGATCGACCCGGATGTGCTGATCCGAACCGATCGCCAGCCGGACGCCCTCATCGGCCAGGGCGCGGGCCGGGCCGATCCCGTCGGCCAGGTCCGCCTCTGTGGTCGGGCAGAACACGGCGGTCACCCGGGCGTCCGCAAGCAGGGCGAGGTCGTCGTCGGTGAGGTGGGTGGCGTGGACGACGCTGAGCCGCCGGCTGAGCAGACCGGCGTCGGCGAGCAGCCGGGTCGGGGTCCGGCGGTAGTGGGCCAGGGCGGCGGCGTTCTCGTCAGGCTGTTCGGAGAGGTGGACGTGCAGCGGCCGCTTGCCGATCAGGTCACGCACCTCGCGCAGGGCGGCCAGCGGCACCGCCCGGACCGAGTGCACGGCAGCGCCCTGGTGGACGAGCGGACCCTCCGGCAGGCCCTGTCGGCGATCCGCCCAGGCTCCGACCGAGCCGTCGGAGAAGCGGCGCTGGAGTTCGTCCAGCCCCTTGTGGCCGGAGGCGTCCAGGCCGCCGCAGAGGTACAAGGTGTCCAGCAGGGTCAGCCGGATGCCGGCCTCGCCGGCGGCTTGGATCAGCGCCAGGCTCATCGCGTTCGGGTCGGGGTAGGGGCGTCCGAACGGGCGGTGGTGGAGGTAGTGGAACTCGCCGACCACCGTGAACCCGGACTGGACCATTTCGGCGAAGGCGGCTCGGGCCAGGGCCAGGTAGGTGTCGGGGTCGACGCGATTGGCCACGCCGTACATCAGGCGGCGCCAGGTCCAGAAGTCGTCGGTCTGCTCGCGGGCCAGGTGGGTGCGGCCGCGCAGGGCGCGGTGGAAGGCGTGCGAGTGCGCGTTCGCGAACCCGGGCAGCACCAGGCCGCCGAGGCTGATGTCGTCGACCTCGATCGGGACGCGGACCTGCACCTCGGTGATCGAGCCCGCCTCGGTGACCAGGCGCACGTCCCGGGCGATGCCCGATGGCAACCAGGCCGACGAGCAGTGGAAGGTGGTCACGATCACACTCCTTCGCTCGGGCTGGCCAGGACGCGGATCGCCTGGGTGAGGGCTGCAACCCCCCTCAGGCAATCCTGCTGCGTGGCGGCCTCCTCGGGCGAGTGCGACGTGCCGGTGGGATTGCGGACGAAGATCATCGCCGCCGGGATGCCGGCGTTGGCGAGGATGCCCGCATCGTGCCCGGCGCCGGTTCCGATCACCGGCGCATCGAGGAGGGCGGCGAGCCGGTCGCGCAGCCCCGGGTTGAAGGGGGTCGGCGGCGTCCAGGACTCGAGGGTGATCGTCCCGCCGAGTTCGGCGACCCGATGGGTCACCTGGTCGACCAGGGCCCTGACCTTCGCCTCGTCCGGCGCCCGGGCGTCCAGCCAGCCGGTGACGTGGGAGGGGATGGCGTTCACTCCGCCCGGGATCACCCGGAGCTTGCCGATGGTCGCCACGGCGTCGTGATGGGCGGCCGCCCACCGAGCTTCCAGCACCACGGCGGCGAAGCCGACCATGGCGTCGGAGCGGTCGCCCATCCGGGTGGTGCCGGCGTGGTCGGCTCGGCCGGGCAGGTCGATCCGCCAGCGACCGTGCGGCCAGATCTCGTCCGCGACGGCAAGCGGTTGGCCCACGTCCACCAAGTGTCGTCCCTGTTCGATGTGGAGCTCGAGGTAGGCACCGACCCGGGCCAGGGCGTCCTGATCGGGGCCGAAGTCATCGGGGTGACGTCCGGTGGCGCGGATCGCCTCGTGCAGGGTGACTCCGCGGTCGTCGGTCAGCGCCAGCGCGCGGTCGGCCCCGACCACCCCGGTCAGGACGCGTGAACCGAGGCAGGCGATGCCGAAACGGGCGCCCTCCTCGTCGCTGAAGCTGACCACCCCGATTGGGACGGCCGGGACGAAGCCCGCTTCCTTGAGGGCGGCGACGGCGGCGAAGGCCGAGACCACCCCCAAGGGGCCGTCGAAGGCGCCCCCGTCCGGGACGGAGTCCAGGTGGGAGCCGATCACCAGCCCTGGGGGTGGGGTGTTGGGCCGCACGCCCTCCATGTCGGGGGAGAGGGGGGTGCCGTGGGAGGGGGACTCCGCCTGGCTGCTGGCCACCTCCCACCAGGCCCACTGGTTGCCGGCCCGGTCCTCACTGACGGCCAGTCCGAGGTGCTTGGCGGTCCGGGCGAACCAGGCCCGCAGTTGGGCGTCCTCGCGGGTCCAGGCGAAGCGCCGGTAACCGCCCGAGGGCGCGCGGCCGATGTCGGTGAGCTCGGCCCAGAGGCTGACGAAGTCGCTCATGGCGACCCCGCTCCGGGGCATCGGACGGCCGCGACCACACTCCCAGCCATCAGCCCTCCCGCATCGGCACCCGGACGCCGCGCTCGCGGGCCACCTCGTCCGCCCGGGGGTAACCGGCGTCCACGTGCCTGATCACACCCATCCCCGGGTCATTGGTCAAGACCCGGGCGAGTTTCTCCGCAGCCAACTCCGTGCCGTCGGCCAGGCAGACCTGCCCGGCGTGGATGGACCGGCCGATCCCCACTCCACCGCCGTGGTGGATCGACACCCAGGTGGCCCCGGAGGCGGTGTTGACCAGGGCGTTCAGCAGCGGCCAGTCGGCGATCGCGTCCGACCCGTCGGTCATCGCCTCGGTCTCCCGGTAGGGCGACGCCACCGAGCCGGCGTCCAGGTGGTCGCGGCCGATCACAATAGGGGCGCTGATCCGCCCCGATGCCACCAGGTCGTTGAAGGCGAGCCCGGCTTGATCGCGCTCGCCGTAGCCGAGCCAGCAGATCCGGGCCGGCAGGCCCTGGAAGGCGATCCGCTCCCGGGCGCCGCGCATCCACCGATGCAGCCGGTCGTTGTCGGGGAACAGCTTCAGCACGGCCTCGTCGGTGGCGGCGATGTCGGCAGGGTCGCCAGACAAAGCCGCCCAACGAAACGGTCCCTTGCCCTCGCAGAACAGCGGACGAATGTAGGCCGGGACGAAGCCGGGGAAGTCGAAGGCCCGGTCGAACCCGCCCTGGCGGGCCTCGTCGCGAATGGAGTTGCCGTAGTCGAAGACCTCGGCGCCGCCGTCCAGGAAGCCGACCATGGCTTCGACGTGACGGGCCATCGACTCCCGGGCGCGAGCCGTGTAGGCGTCCGGGTCGGCCTCGGCCAGTGACGCCCACTCCTCCAGCGACACCCCCACCGGCAGGTAGGAGAGGGGATCGTGGGCCGACGTCTGGTCGGTGACCACGTCGATCGGCACCCCACGCCGGAGCAGTTCGGGGAACACCTCGGCGGCGTTGCCGACCACCCCGACCGACAGCGCCCGACGGTCGTCCTTCGCCGCCAGACATCGGGCCACCGCGTCGTCCAAAGAGTCAGCCGCCTCGTCGAGGTAGCGGGTCTCGACCCGGCGCCGCAGCCGGGAGCCGTCCACGTCCACGATCAGGCAGACGCCGCCGTTCAGGGTCACCGCCAGCGGCTGCGCACCGCCCATCCCACCGCAGCCGGCGGTCAGGGTCAGGGTGCCCGCCAAGGTCCCGCCGAACCGCTTGTCGGCGACCGCGGCGAAGGTTTCGTAGGTGCCCTGGACGATCCCCTGGGTGCCGATGTAGATCCACGATCCGGCGGTCATCTGGCCGTACATCATCAGGCCGAGGTGCTCCAGGCGGCGGAACTCCGGCCAGGTCGCCCAGTCGCCGACCAGGTTCGAGTTGGCGATCAGCACCCGGGGCGCCCACTCGTGGGTGCGGAACACCCCGACCGGCTTCCCCGACTGGACGAGCATGGTTTCGTCGGCGCGCAGGTCGGTCAGGGTGCGGACCAGGGCGTCGAAGGACGCCCAGTTGCGCGCCGCGCGCCCGGTGCCGCCGTAGACGACCAGGTCGTCGGGCCGCTCGGCGACGTCCGGGTCGAGGTTGTTCATCAGCATCCGCAGCGGAGCCTCGGTGCTCCACTGTCGCGCGGTCAGGGTGGTGCCGCGTGCCGCGCGGACCTCTCGGGCGCCTTCCATTGCTTCCTCCTCAGGCGAGCGGTTCGGGCAGGACGGATTGGGCGGCGGTCACCACGCCGCCGGAGGCGACCAGGGTCACGGCGGCCTCGATCTCGGGGGCCAAGTAGCGGTCTGGTCCGGGGCCGGGCACGCCGGACGACCGCAGCGCAGCGATCACGGCGCCGGTCGCCGGGGCTGCTGGCAGCGGCGTTCGGAGGTCGACGCCCCGCGCCGCGGCCAGCACCTCGATCGCCAGCACCCGCCGCAGCCCGTCGATCGCGCGGCGCAACTTGCGGCCCGCGTGCCAGCCCATCGACACGTGGTCCTCCTGCATCGCGCTGGTCGGGATGGAGTCGACCGACGCCGGGTTGGCCAGCCGTTTCAGTTCGGCCACCAGGCTGGCCGCGGTGTAGTGGGCGATCATCAGGCCCGAGTCGACGCCCGGATCGGCGGCCAGGAAGGCCGGCAGCCCATGGCTTCGAGCCCGGTCGCACAGCCGATCGGTGCGGCGCTCACTGATCGAGGCCAGGTCGGCCACGCCGATGGCCAGGAAGTCCAGCAGGTGCGCGATCGGCGCCCCATGGAAGTTGCCATTGGACTCGACCCGCCCGTCCACGGTCACCACCGGGTTGTCGATCGCCGAGGCCAGCTCCCAGCCGGCCACGCGGGCCGCGTGGTCCACCGTGTCCCGCAACGCTCCGGCCACCTGGGGTGCGCAGCGCAACGAGTACGCGTCCTGGACGATGCCGTCGGCTGCGAACCGGTGTGATTCGCGGATGCCGCTGCCAGCCAACAGGGAGCGCAGGTTCGCCGCCGACGCCTGCTGGCCGGGATGCGGCCGAAGTCCGATCAGATCGGCGGCAAAGACGTCATCGCTGCCCAGCAGCGCTTCCACGCTGAGCGCTGCGGCGACGTCGGCGACCGTCACCAGGTGCCGCAGATCATGAAGGGCCAGACAGAGCATCCCCAGCATTCCGTCGGTGCCGTTGATCAGCGCCAGGCCCTCCTTCTCGGCCAGGACGATCGGCGTCAGGCGCTCGGCGATCAGCGCCTCGGCGGCCGGACGACGAACACCGGCTCGATCGTGCACCTCGCCCTCACCGATCAGGGCCAGCGCGCAATGGGCGAGCGGCGCCAGGTCGCCCGAACAGCCGAGCGAACCGAACTCGAAGACCACCGGCGTCACCTGGGCGTTGAGCAGGTCGAGGTAGCCGGTCAAGGTCTGTGGGCGCACCCCGGTTCGTCCGGTCGCCAGGGTCTGCAGCCGAAGCAGCATCATTGCCCTGACCACCTCGGCCTCAACCTCGGCCCCGGTGCCCGCGGCGTGGCTGCGGATCAGTGACCGCTGCAGGTCCCGACGCCGTTCGGCGGGGATGTGTCGGGTGGCCAGGGCGCCGAAGCCGGTGGAGACGCCATAGTGCGGCACCTCGTCGGCGGCCAACGCCTCAACGATCGCTCGGCTGGCGGCGACCCGCGCCAAGACGCCGTCGGCGAGCTCGACCATCGCCCGGTCTCGCGCCACGGCGACGACCTCGTCCGGGGTCAGCGGTTGGTCGCCCAGCAGCACGGTTGCGATGACTCCAGCCATGACTCCATGGAACGTCAGCGAGGCCTCCTTTGCCACCCCGCCCGCGGGGTTGCCGTCTCGAATCCGAGACTGGGACGCTGGCGGCATGGGGGTCATCACCACACCGGCCGCGGCCCAGGTGCTGGACGTCCTGCGCCTGCTGGGGCGGCAGGCCGAACCGGTCCCGGCGGCGTTGGTCGCCGCCGAACTGCAGTTGCCGCGCTCGACCGCCTACCGGCTGCTGGCCACCCTGGTGGAGCGGGGCTTCGTCACCCACTCGACCGAGCTCAACCGGTACTCCCTCGGCCCGGCCGCCTACGAGCTGAGCTGGGGTTATCAGCGCCAGTTGCCGTTGCAGCGGATCGCCCGGGGGGCGGTCTCCCGACTGGTCGCCACCACCGGGCAGAGCGCCCACCTCGCCGCGCTGCACGGACGCGACGTCCTGTACGTGATCGAGGAGCGGGCGCCCGGTCGTCCCTCGCTGGTCAGCGACGTGGGCGTCCGGCTGCCGGCCGAGCTGACCGCCAGCGGGCTGGCGATGCTGGCCCGACTGCCGGCGCGGCAGGTGACCGCGCTGTTCCCGTCCGCCGACGCGCTGGTCAGCAGAACCGGTCGAGGGCCGCGCACGGTCACCGAGCTGCGGCGGACGTTGGGCGAGGTGCGACGGCGGGGTTGGTCGGTGGAGGACGGCTCGATCAGCCTTGGCCTGGCCTCGGTGGCGGCGGCGGTGCTGGACGCGTCCGGCCGGCCGGCCGCCGCGGTGGCGGTCACCTTCGACGCTCAGGCGCCGGGGCGGGACGGCTATCTGGCCGCGGTGGTCGACTGCGCGGCCCTGTTGTCGGTGCGGCTCGGCTATCGAGCCAAGGGCTGAGGTTGTCTGCGGACGGTGATCGGAGCCAGGCTCGGGACCATCGCGATCCGCCTCCCGAGCAAGCCGAAGGCCAACATCGGGGCCATCGCCGGTGAGCCGATGCCGGTGGCCAGCCAGACCGCGAAGCTTGGCACCGACAGGGCAAGCAGCCAACCGGCGATCCGGGGTTTGTGGTTTCCGCGCAGCCACCGCAACCCCAGCAGCGTGCTGGCCAGCAGGGTCAGCATCAGGCTCCACATGTTGGCCCGGGCCAACACCGTCGTCCAGGGTTCGGGGAGCCGGGTGAGGAGCTGCAGATAGAACTCGGCGAAGGACGTGACCACGAAGGACGCCATGGTGACCAGCGTGGCCCGCCAGGTCAACAGGTCGAGGCCGCTGCGTTCATGCCGCCGATAGCCGAGCAGCGCGACGCCACAGAGCAGCAGGAAGGTGGGTGCCCAGATCTTCCCGTACGTCAGGTAGACGGTTTCCGGCGACGCCCAGGCGAGCAGCGGGTGGAAGGCTCGGTCCCACAGGTCGATCCAGTAGGTGACCACCGGATAGCGGTCTAGATGGCGGTCGTCGCGGTACCAGGCGAGGGTGCGCAGTTGGCCGAAGACGATCGCCACCAAGGACATCACCCAGGCCAATCGCCCGATGAATCGCTGATGCTGCTCCAGCATCCCCAGCCCTTTCACGAGGCAGCACGGGGGAGGGTGTTTCTCACCATAACCCGGGACTTCGGAAACGGGAAGCTTAGCGTCCCCCGTGTGGGGGACCGGCTGGTGGTTTGCTATCCGCGATCAACGGGCCTCGGACCGGTCAGTCCTCGCCGGACGACTGCGCCTCCAGAGCGCGGTAGCGACGGTTCCGGAGTCCAAGGATGACCGCGGCCAGGATGGCGGCGATCACCGAGGCGGTCAGCACCCCCAGCTTGCCGTCGTCGTTGGCGGGGTGGCCCGGCCCGAAGGAGAGGTCGCTGATCAGCAGCGAAACCGTGAAACCGATCCCGCCCAGCAGGGAGGCCCCGAGCACGTCGATCCAACCCAGGTCGGGGTGCAGGTTGGCCCGCCGCAGCCGGGTGACCAGCCAGGTGCCGCCGGTGATCCCGACCAGTTTGCCGATCACCAGGGCCAGGATGATGCCCGATCCGACCGGGGTCGTGATCGCGTCGGCGAAGGCGTTGATTCCGCCGACGGCGACTCCGGCGGCGAAGAAGGCGAACAGCGGAACCGCGACTCCGGATGAGAACGGACGCACCCGGTGCTCGAACTCGTGGGCGAGGTCGTGCTCGGGGTCGTCCGCCTCGATCGGGACGGTGAAGGCGAGCAGCACCCCGGCCACCGTGGCGTGAACGCCGGAGTTGTAGAGCAAGGCCCAGGCGGCGAAGGCGAGCGGGAGCAGCAGCAGCCAGGCGGCCAGATTGCGCCGCTCGAAGAGCCGTCGCCAGCGGCGGACCACGAACCCAAACGCGGCCACCGCCACCAGCGCGCCGGCCAGGAACATCAGGTTGAGGTCGGTGGTGTAGAAGATCGCGATGATGGTGATCGCGATCAGGTCGTCCACCACGGCCAAGGTCAGCAGGAACGTCCGCAGCGCCGCCGGCAGGTGGCTGCCGATCACCGCGAGCACAGCCAACGCGAACGCGATGTCGGTGGCCGCGGGGATGGCCCAGCCGCGCAGTGAGTCGGCCGAACCGAGGTTCATCCAGACGTAGAGCAGGGCTGGGACGGCCACGCCGGCGATGGCGGCGACGATCGGCACCAGGGCTCGCTGGGGGTCACGCAGATCGCCGTCGACGAACTCGCGCTTAAGTTCCAGGCCGGCGATGAAGAAGAAGACGGCCAGCAGTCCGTCCGCGGCCCAGTGCCCGACGCTCAGGTTCAGGTGCAGCGGGCCGAAGTCGGCGCCCAGCTTGGCGTCGCGCAGGGCGGTGTAGAACTCGGGTGCCAGGTTGGCGGTCAGCATCGCCGCGACGGTGGCCCCGAGCAGCAACAGCCCGCCGATCGATTCGGTGCGCAGGATCTCCTGGACGCGGTGCCACTCCCGGCGGCTGACCCGGCCCAGGGTGAGCAGCGGCGAGGGAGATGTGGACATGTGGATGCCTTTCCGATGAGAGTGAACACTCCGCTGACCAGACTTCCCAGCACGCCACCGCGATTGTCTCAATGTCGCGCGACTGCTGGCGAATCGGGACGCCACGGGCTGTGCGAGGCTGGGGTCATGCGTGCGGAGTCGTTGGCCGAACAGATCCCCGTGGTGACGCGCGCCACCACCGGAGCCGAGGCGGCCAGGATCATCGGCGAGTTCCGGCTGAACGGACTGGTGGTGGCCGACGACCACGGGGTCCCGATCGCGGTCATCCCGGGGAGCCAGGTGCTCGGTTTGGTGCTGCCGCAGTACGTCCGCGACGACGCGACCTTGGCCCACGTCTTCGACGAGGTCGGGGCCGACGAGTTGTGCGCCAAACTCAACTCGACCACCGTGGGCGCCCTGATCGACAGCCAGCGCCTGACCGCCAGCGCCCCGCCTGCGGTGCGTCCCGAGGACACCATCATCGAAGTGGCCTCGGCGATGGCCAGCCAGCGGATTCCGCTGCTGATCGTGATCGACGACGCCGGCGGCTACCTGGGCGCGATCACCTTGTCGCGAGCGGTGGCGGCGGTGGCCGCCCTGGCCGGGCAGGACTCGCCGCTGATCAGACACCGTCTGGAACGCGACCTCGTCCACCGTGCCGACGACCTGGCCGCCCAGCTGGACCCAGCGCCAGGGACGGAACAGCGGTGACCCTTGCTGCCGTCTTGTCGGTGGTCGTGTTCGTGGTGGCCTATGCGCTGATCGCGACCGAACGCATTCATCGGGTTGCCGCGGCTCTGGGTGGCGCAGCGGCGATGGTGCTGATCGGCGCGACCCGCGGTCACTCGATGTTCTTCTCCGAGGACACCGGGGTCGACTGGAATGTGATCTTTCTGCTGCTCGGGATGATGATCCTGGTCGGCGTGCTGAGGCAGACCGGGGTGTTCGAGTTCCTGGCGGTGTGGGCGGCCAAACGGTCCAAGGGCCGTCCCTTCCGGATGATGGTGATCCTGACCGTGGTCACCGCCCTCGCCTCGGCGATGCTGGACAACGTCACCACGGTGCTCCTGGTCGCCCCGGTGACCATCCTGGTCTGCGAACGGCTGGCGCTGAACCCGGTGCCGTTCCTGTTGGCCGAGGCGATGGCCAGCAACATCGGTGGCACCGCCACCCTGATCGGGGATCCGCCGAACATCATCATCGCCAGCCGAGCCCAGATCGGGTTCAACGACTTCCTGATCCACCTGGCTCCGGTGGTGGTGGTCCTGATGGTGGTGTTCATCGGGCTGTGCTGGCTGCTGTGGGGACGAACTATGACCCCTGAGGCCGGACGAGCCGAGTCGCTGATGGCGCTGACCGAGCGGGAGGCGATCACCAACCCCACACTGCTGACCCGGCTGTTGGTGATTCTGGCCCTGGTACTAGCCGGTTTCGTGACCCACACCGTCCATCACCTGGAGCCGTCGCTGATCGCCCTCCTGGGGGCGGGGGCGGCGATTCTGGTCTCCGGGCTGAGCCATCCGGTGTATCTGGCCGAGGTCGAGTGGGAGACGCTGGTGTTCTTCGCCGGGTTGTTCGTGATGGTCGGCTCGTTGGTCAACCAGGGGGTCATCGGCGAGCTCGCGCAAGGGGTGACGCACCTTGTCGGAGACCAATTGCTGTTGGCAACACAGGGCATCCTGCTGGGCTCGGCGGTGTTGTCCGGGCTGGTCGACAACATCCCCTACGTGGCCACGATGTCCCCCCTGGTGCACCAATTGGCTGGCCCCTATCCCGGACTGCCGCCTGGCCGCCAGGCGCTCTGGTGGGCGCTGGCCCTGGGCGCCGACCTGGGCGGGAACGCCACCGCGGTGGGCGCCAGCGCCAACGTGGTGATCACCGGAATCGCCGCCCGCAACGGCTACCCGATCTCGTTCTGGACGTTCACCAAGTACGGCTTGGCCGTCACCCTGGTCACCGTCGCCCTGTGCGTCCCGTACCTGTGGCTGCGGTACTTCGTCTGGGCCTAACAGGGGACCGCCTCGGCGCTGGCGGCTGAAGCGCCGGCGTCGTGCGGAGTTAGCCGGGTTGGGTGCGGGTCAACTTCAACTACTTCGTGCGGTCCGGATGGTGGCGCAGGACGGCTGGAAACTGCTGCCTGACTACCGCTTCGACCTCGCCACCGGGCTCTGGCATCACCGCCAGGGACCGGTCGAGCCGCCGCTGCGGCTGGACCAGGTCGGCTACGGCAAGGACGGGGCGATGACCTATCCGCGGCTGGGGCAGACCGCCGACGTCGACGTCTTCAGCGAGTACCTGGACGAGGCGGCGCTGGTCTTCTCGGTGGCTGGGCGGCGGCCGACGGCAGCGGCGTCCCTGGGCGCCGACCTGGAGGGTCTGCGCTGGCTTTAGTTACCGGCGGCCTGCCTCAGCTAGCGGCTGGTCAGGCGAGGACGTCCTCCACTGAGGTGTAGGGCAGGTCGGTGAACGCGTCCGCGACCCCCTTGCAGGTCACCTGCCCGCCGACCGTGTTGAGGCCCAGCGCCAGCGGATGCGACTCCGTGCAGGCCTGCCGCCAGCCCTTGCCGGCGAGCTGGACGGCGTAGGGCAGGGTGGCGTTGGTCAGGCCCCAGGTGGACGTGTTGGGCACCGCGCCGGGCATGTTCGCGACGCAGTAGAAGATCGAGTCGTGCACCCGGAAGGTGGGGTCGGCGTGGGTGGTCGGATGCGAGTCCTCGAAGCAGCCGCCCTGGTCGATGGCCACGTCCACCAGCACCGAGCCGGGCTTCATCTGCCGGACCATGTCGTTGGTGACCAGCTTCGGCGCCTTCGCCCCGGGGATCAGCACCGTCCCGATCACCAGGTCGGCGGCCAGCACCTGCTCCTTGACGCTGAGCGAGGTCGACACGATCCCCTGGACGCGGTTCTCGTAGCGCCAAAACGTCATCCGGAGCTTCTCCAGATCGGTGTCCAGGATGGTGACATTGGCGCCCATGCCGAGGGCGATGTTGGCTGCGTTCTGCCCCGCGACGCCGCCGCCGAGGACGACCACCTTGGCGTTGGCCACGCCGCCGACCGCCCCCATCAGGACGCCGCGGCCGCCTTGGGCCTTCATCATCGCGTGGGCTCCCACCTGGGGGGCCAGGCAGCCGGCCACCTCCGACATCGGGTACAGCAGCGGCAGCATGCCATTGGGCAGTTGCACGGTTTCGTAGGCGAGCGACGTCGTCCCCGCCTCCAGCAGGCGCTCGGTGAGCGGCCGATCGGCGGCCAGGTGCAGGTAGGTGAACAGCAGCAGGTCGTCGCGCAGGTAGCCGTACTCGGAGGCAATCGGCTCCTTCACCTTCATCACCATCTCGCCGGACGCCCAGGCGTCGTCGGCGGTCGCGACGATGGTCGCGCCCTGCTCGGCGTATTCCTGGTCGGTGATCGACGAACCCACCCCGGCACCCGACTGGACGAAGACCTCGTGTCCTCGCCGCACCAACTCATGGACCCCGACGGGGGTGATCGCCACCCGGTACTCGTGATTCTTGACCTCGGTCGGGACTGCGATCTTCATGGCGTTCCTTTTTGCGCAACGGGTGATCACCCGGCCAGCCTCGTCGCGGGCCGTTCAGGAGAGTGTAAGGGCGACGCGAGGCCCAGCGGTGTCGAGTCCCCGGTGGAACTCTGGCAGCGCTGAACGCTCCAAAACGGCCCGATTTGGCCCAATTGCGAGCTTCAGCGCTGTCAGAGTTCCACGAGGTCGTCCCAGGTGCCCGCTACTCCTGGTGCAGGGCGTCCACCACGTCCAGCCGGGACGCGGACCGGGCCGGCAACAGCGCCGCGAGCAGACCGAACCCGACCCCGACCACCACGGTCAGGACGACCCCGCCGAACGGGAAGGTCCAGGGCATCGGCCAGCCCACCGACCCCAGCGACAGCACCAGGGCGTAGCCCAACCAGAGCCCAGCCCCGACCCCGAACACGGTCCCGATCACGCTGAGCAGCAGTGACTCGGCCAGCACCATCCGACGGACCTGGCGACGGGTCGCGCCGACCGCGCGCAGCATGCCAATCTCGCGGGTCCGGGCCAGCACGCTGATCGCCAGCGTGTTCAGCAGCGCCAGCAGCGACGGGATCGCCAAGGCCGCAATCAGCGCGTAGAAGATGAACATCGTCTGGTCGAAGGTCGCAAGTTGCTCGTCGCGCCAACTCGCCGCCTCGTACAGCCGGAACGCGGGGTATTGCTCGACCACCGCGCTGATCCCCCGGGTGACCCCGGCGGGGTCGGCGCCGGGCGACCGATTGGCCATCACCAGCAGGTCCGAGGTCACGTTGAAGTCCTTCGCGAGCATCTCCTGGGAGACGTAGAGGGTGGACAACTTGGCGTTGAGGTAGTCGTTGCCGACCCCGGCCACGTGGTACGTCCGCGGCCCGTTCGGCGTCTCCAACTCCACCGCCTGCCCGGCGGCCAGCCCGTGCTGAGAGGCGTAGATGCCGTTCGCGATCACCCACCGGCCGGACGAGAGCTGGCCCAGCGCGGCATCGGTGGAGGGGGCATTCCACTCGAAGCTCGCCACCTGGGGATAGGTGGCCGGGTCGATCCCGATCACCTGGACGTCCCCCTCGCCGATCCGTCCCTGGGCCAGCCGTAGCGTCGAGACCGCGCCGATGCCCTCGACCCGGCGCACGTCGGCGGCGAGCCGCGGCCCAGCGGCGACGTTGCCCTGGCCGAGCACGATGGACTGCGGGATCACCAGGTAGTCCGCGGACATCGACCGGGTGATGTAACCGGTGAACCCGGTGAAGATCGCCCCGACCACGCTCAGCATGGCCACGATCGAGGCGAGGCCGAGCATCACCGCAGTCACCGTGACCGCGCTTCGGCCCGGGTTGCGCTGCAGGTTACTGCGGGCGATCGCGCCCTCCCGGGCGAAGGCCAGTTCCACCAGCGGAGCGAACGCCGCGGCCAGCGGGGTAATCGCCGCCGGTGCGGCCAGCGCCACCGCGATCAGGAAGACCACCGCGCCCAGTCCGACCAGCCCTGGCTGGCGGGTGGCCAGGCAGAACGCCGACACCACGATCAGGCCGACGCCGATCCAGGCGCGCACCCCTACCCGGCGCCGGTACACCTCGCCGAGCTGCGGCCGCATCGCCTCCATCGGCGTCACCCGGCCGGCAGCCCGGGCCGGGATCAACGCGGCGGCCACCGTGATCCCGAGGCCGAGGACGATCGCCAGCACCCAGGTCTGTGGCTCGAACATCGGCCCACCGAGCCGCTGGTGCATCACCCGTTCGAAGACCGGGCTGAGGGCGGCGAACAGGCCGGCCGCCATGCCCCAGCCGGCCAGCATCCCCAGCGCGGTGCCGATCACGCCCTGCAGCAGTGACTCGATCAGGAACATCCGTTGGATCGTGCGGCGCCGGGTGCCGACCGCGCGCAGCATCCCGATGTCGCGGCGACGCTCGGCGACGACCGTGCGGAAGCTGTTCAGGATGATGAATCCGGCCGTGGCCAGGGCGAACACGCCGAACAGGGTGAACGCGTAGGTGCTCACCTGCAGAGAGGCGAGCAGTGAGGTGTTGGTGGACAGCCCGCCCACCCGGTAGTCGCTGCCCAGCGCGGCCCGGACCGCCGCCTCAACCGCAGCCCGATCGGCGCCCGACGCCAGGGACGACTCAACGGAGGTGATCCGGCTCCCCAGGGCAAAGAGTTGCTGGGCGGTGCCGAGCGGGACGAACACCTGCTCCTGCCCTGGGATGGTGGCGGTCGAGAGCAGGCCGACCACGGTGAACCGGGTGGTTCCCACCGAGGACGGCAGGGCCAGGGTGTCACCGAGCCGGAGCGCCAGCCGTTCGGCCAGGTCGGACGACAGCACGGCGACGTTGCCGTCCGCGGTCACCAGGGTTCGGCCCGAGACCACGGGGTAATCGCGGACGCGTCCGGTCAGGGCAGGGTCCACGCCGATCACGGTCAACTGAGTGACCTGATCGGCGACCGGGGCGTCCGGATTGAGCGGTAGCGGGACCGGCCTCTGGACCTCCGGCGTGGCCACGGCTACCCCGGGGATCCGGCCCACCGTGGCCGCCACTTCGGCGCTGATCGGTTGGTTGAACGCGCTGGACACGCTGAGGTCGATTCGTCCGGCGGTGGAGAGCAGCGACCGGCTGAACGACTCCACCAGCGACGGCGTGATGCCGTTCAGCCCGAAGATCAGCATCACGCCGAAGGCGACGGCCAGGGTGGTCAGCGCCGAGCGCAGACCGCGTCCGCGCAAATAGCGCCAGGCCAGCCGCCACGAGATGCTCACAGCAATCCCGACCTCTCCATCGCGTCCCGGGCCGCCTCGCGGGTGCCGTCGAGGGCGAGGTCGTCGACGATCCGGCCGTCCTTCATCAGCACCAGACGCTGGGCGTAGCTGGCGATCCGGGGGTCGTGGGTGACCATCAGCACCGATCGCCCCCACTGTGAGGCCACCTGCTGAAGTAACTCGGCGATGTCGGTGGCCGACTTGGAATCGAGGTTGCCGGTGGGCTCGTCGGCCAGGACCAGTGCCGGGTCGGTGGAGAGCGCCCGGGCCACCGCGACCCGCTGTTGCTGACCACCGGACAACTGGTCCGGGCGATTGGTGAGCCGATCGGCGAGCCCGACCCGGTCCAGCCAGGTGCGGGCCCGGGCGTCGGCGTCGCGGACCCCGTCGAGGACCAACGGCAGCGCCGCGTTCTCGGTGGCGTTGAGCACCGGGATCAGGTTGAAGAACTGGAACACGAAACCGATCCGGCGGCGGCGCAGTTCGGTGACCTTGTCGTCCCCCAGTTCGGCGAGTTCGGCGCCGTCGAGGAACACCTGGCCTGAGGTGGGCGTGTCCAGACCGCCGACCAGGTTGAGCAGCGTCGACTTGCCGCAGCCGGACGGCCCCATCACGGCCAGGAACTCACCGGGTCGGACGTCCAGGTCCACCCCGTCCAGGGCGGTGACCAGGGTCGATCCGCTGCCGTAGGTCTTGGTCAGACCGACAGTGCGCAGAATCGGGGTGGCCTCACCGGAGGTGGACATTCATCCCGTCCTTCAGGCCGGTCAGGGCGCTGGTGACCACCCGGGCACCCTCGGTCAGGCCGTTGGTGATTTCGACCACGGTGTCGGTGGTGGCGCCGACCGTGACCTCGGTCCGGGTCAGCTTGTTGTCCGCCCCGACCACGAAGACGTAGCGCTTGCCGCCGTCGACCAGCACCGCCTGCACCGGGACGACCAGGGCGCTCGGTACCTGCTGGGTGTCGATCGACACGTCGCCGCTCATCCCCTGGCGCAGCGTGGCCTTCGTCGGCGCCAGCGAGATCCGAACCTCGAAGGCGTTGCCGCCGGTGTCGGTCTTGACCGCCGTCGCGCCGATCGACGTCACGCTCCCGGCCAGTGGGGTGGGGTAGGCGTCCAGGGTCACTACGGCCTTGCGGGCCTTGATCACGCCGGCGATGTCGGCCTCGTCCACCTGGGCGACGAACCCCAGCGATCCGTCGCCGACGATTCGGAAGAGCTCGGCTCCCGGGGCGGTCGCTGCGCCGACCTGAGTGCTGTCGGGGACGCTGACCAGGCCGGCCCGGGGGGCCTTGATCACCCGGTCGGCGAGGTTGGACCGGGCCAGGTTCAACGCCGATTGGGCGGCCTCGATCGCCTGGATCCGGGCCGCCCGCAGCCGCCAGGTCGAGGTCGGCAGGGCGCGGGCGGCGGCCAGCGCGCTTTCGGCCTGTGCGACCAGCGTCCGCAGCGGGGCGCCGTCGATCCGGGCGAGTTCGGCGCCCTTGGCGACGTGGCTGCCGTCCGTCGTGGACACCGAGGCCAAGGTGCCGGCGACGGCAGCGAAAACGCTCACCGTCCGGGTCGGCTGGATGCTGCCGGACGCGCTCACGGTGACGGTGAGCGGCTGTCGGGACGCGGTGGCGGTGGTCACCTCGGTGGTCGCGTTCAACGTGGAGTAGGCGTAGCCGGCGCCCAGAGCGCCGATGAGGGCCACCACGATCACGGCGGCGATGATCCTGCGTCTGGTCACGCCAGGCTCCTTTCGGCGGACCCGCTCCGGGTCCGGTTCAGTTCGGCGAGGAAGGGGTCGCGCAGCCCCAACAACTGGTGGCGATCCGGGACGACCGTGAGCGCCCCGGTAGGGGCGCCGAGGATCCGCTCCAGCGCCTCCGAGAGGGCGATCGAACCGCGAATCAGTTCGTCGATGAAGGCGTCCTCATCGGGGGCATTGATGGCTCGATCCCAGATCCGCAGGCCCCCGTCGGTCCACAACGTGAGGATTACCCCGGTCGTCCCGCGCACGTCGCCGACGGCGAACGAGCCGTCGTCGTGGCCGCGCTCGATCAGCGGCTCGACCAGCTCGTGGGTGCGTCGGGTCCACTCGGCCAGCAGCCGGTGCCGAACGGCGAGGTTTGCCGCGGAGAAGATGAACGGGGCGATCATCGAGGTGGCCTGGACGCGCTCCAGTTTCCAACTGGCCGAGGCCGCCAGGAATGCCTGGAGACGCTGCAGGCCCGTCCCCTCGGCCCGGGCCAGGCTGGCCGTGAGGTGGTCGAAGAGCTGGTCGCCGAACCGTCGGACGAGCTGCTCGAGCAGGTCGTCCTTGGAGGCGAAGTAGTAGTAGAAGGTGCCCTTGGCGACCCCGGCCGCGGTGGTCACCTGCTCCACCGACATCGGCGTGAACCCGGTGGTCAGAATCGCGTCGAAGGCGACATCGAGCAGCTCGTCGCGGCGGACGTCGGGGTGTTTCACCACGCGGGGCATGTCGTGCACCTCCGGAGGACTGCGGCCTCGGCTCACCGTGGGCGGGGCCTGGTCCGGCTTCATCCTACGACTGACTGACCGTCAGTCAATACGCGGGCGCCGCGCACGCGCCGAGTGCCGCCGTAGTCCTGCCTCCGGCCGGAGCCGAGCGGTTGGGGAGGTGCGGCTAGCCTCTGGTCCAAGGAGGTGGCGGATGCGTCGGTTGCTCGCCTTGATCGTGCTGGCTCTGGTCGGCTGCTCGTCCGGCGTGGTGGGCGAGTCGGTCCCCCCGAGCGGGTCGTCCGGGTCGGCCAGTGAGTTGAATGGCGCGCTGTTGGCCGCGGCCTCCGTCAACGACGTCGCCACTGCCTCCCGGCTGATCGCCGACGGGGCTGATGTCAACCACAAGGACGGCTCGGTCCAAAGCGCCTACCTGATCGCCACCTCCGAGGTCGGCGACGACCCCCGGCTGCTCGACCTCTGCCTGGCCAACGGCGCCAAGGTGGACGACCTGGACTCCTACAACGGGACCGGCCTGATCCGGGCGGCCCATCGCGGCTACCCGGTGATCGTCGCGCGGCTGGTGGCGGCCGACATCCCGCTCGATCACATCAACCGGCTCGGCTGGACGGCGTTGCTGGAGGCGGTGATCCTCGGCAACGGCGGGTCCGCCCATCAGCAGGTGGTGAGGGTGCTGCTGGACGCCGGCGCCGACGCGTCGATCAAGGATTTCCAGGGGATGACCGCCCTTGACCATGCCCGACAGCGCGGGCAGCAGGCGATCGTCGAGCTCCTCGACCGCTGATGCAACGCCGAGGACTCGGCCGCGCGGGTCGTTGGCTCTTGGCTGGCGCGGTCGTCCTGGCCGTCGTGATCGCAGGTACGTTCACCTGGCGCGAGCTGAACCGGCCGGAGGATGCCGTCCGGGCCACCGCGCTGGCGATCGCCGATGGCCTCGCCCAAGGCCGGATCGACCGCACTCTGCTGAGCAACGCGACCGACGCCGATCAGGAGGAACTGCGGAGTCTGCTGCTTGGCATGGGCAAGCTCCGACCAAAGGTCAGCGTGGGGGCGGTTGCGGTCGAAGACGGTGACCGGCGGGCCGGCGTCCGCCTCGCCTTCGACTGGACGATCCACGAGGGCAAGCCGCACTGGACCTACGACTCGTTCCTGACCCTGCACCGCACCGACCAGGGTTGGCGGGGGGTGTGGGACCGGACACTGCTCCAGCCTGAGGTGCGCTCCGGCCAGCGGCTCCGGGCTGTGCGGCTGGCGGCGCCGCGCGGAGAGGTGATCGGAGCGCGCGGGGAACGGCTGTTCTGGAACGCCGAGGCGAACAGGCTCGGCATCGACAAGACCAAACTGACCCCGGACGAGGCGCCGGCGGCGGCGCGGCGACTGGCGCGGTTACTCGACCTCGACCCGGAGCGGTTCGCGACCCGGGTGCAGCGGGCGGGCAGCAAGGCGTTCGTCGAGGCGGTCGTCCTGCGCAACGAGGGTGACGACTTCGACCTGACCCGCGAGGCCCTGCGGATCCGGGGCGTCCACACCGTCCCGATCATCCGGTCGCTGCCGATCCGGAAGGGGTTCGCCGAACCGGTGCTGGGCCGGGTCGGCGACGCGACCGCGGAGATCATCGCCGCCTCGTCATCGACGATCCGGGATGGGGATCCGGTCGGCCTGAGCGGCCTGCAGGCCTCCCGAAACTCGACCCTGATGGGGGTCACCGGCTTCCGGGTGCTCGTCTACCAGGCCGACAACCCGACGGTCGAGCGGGAACTGTTCCGGGTCGAGCCTAAGGAGGGGCGGTCGATCACCGTGACCCTGGACGCCCGACTGCAGTCGCGGGCGGAGCGGGTATTGGCCGGAGTCGGGCCCGCCGCGGCGCTGATCGCGATCCGGCCGTCCACCGGGGAGATCCTGGCTGCCGCGAACGGACCGGGTGCCGACGGCTACTCGATCGCCACCCGCGGGCGGTACCCGCCGGGCTCGGTGTTCAAGACCGTGACGGTGTTGGCGGCCCTGCGCGCTGGGGTGAAACCAAGCGACCCGGTGCGGTGCACACCGTCGATCACGGTCAACGGGAAGCGGTTCGACAACTGGCAGGGATACCCCGCCTCGGCCCTGGGACGCGTGTCGCTGCGCACCGCCTTCGCCCACTCCTGCAACACCGCGATGATCCGGCTGGCCTCGAAGGTCACCCCGGGCGCCCTGGCCCGGGCGGCCGCCGACCTGGGCCTTGGGGAGGGCGTGGAGCTCGGCGTGTCGTCGTTCCTCGGTGAGGTCCCCGAACCCACCGACGAGGTGTCAGCGGCCGCGCAACTGATCGGGCAGGACGGAGTGCTGGTCTCGCCGCTGGGCGCGGCCGCGGTCGCGGCCAGCATTGGCGCCGGGCACCCGGTTCGTCCCTACCTGTTGGCGGATTCGCCCCCGGCTGCCGTGGCCGGGGTGACCGCAGCGGAGGCCAAGCAGTTGCAGACGTTGATGGCGGCGGTCACCCAGCAGGGCAGCGGCCGCGTGCTGGCCGGGCTTCCGGGAGCGTCGGTGCTGAGCAAGACCGGGACGGCCAGCTATGGCCAGCCGGTGCGCTTTCACGCCTGGATGATCGCGATCAAGGGCGACCTGGCGGTGGCGGCGTTCGTGGCTGACGGCACCAGCGGGGCGATCACCGCCGGGCCGCTGCTGCGGCGCTTCCTGTCCGGCCCCAGCTGATCGACGGAGAAGACGGGGTGGCGGGTCACTGACGCGAACTCGGTCGGGACCTGGTCACCTGAGTGCGGGCGGCTCGTCGGCCTTCAACGCTCGCAGAGGCGGGCGCCGTCGGTCCGGCCGAACCGGTAGTCGTACTCGCGGCCGTCGGCGCTGACCACCACCTGCTGTCCGGTGACCAGCGCCTGGGTGTACATCACGCCCGGTTCGGGGCATCCCAGTGCCCCATTCGGCCAGGTCACGGTCCGCGCGCTGACCAGGGCGGGAGCCGTGGTCACCCCGCGGGCGGCCAGGTCGTCCAGGATCGCCTGCCAGCGAATCGGCGAGACGGCCCCGGCCGAGGGGGATGCGCTCGGGGTCGGCGCCGACGACCAGGGGCTGGCGGATTCGAACGGAGGACGGGTCATGGGCGCTCCTGAACCGGCGCAGCCAGCCAGCAGCAGCGCTGCCAGCCCCACCCCGAGCTTGATCATGCCTCCAGGGTAGGCGGGCTCCCCACCGACCCACCCAGAAATCCCTTCCGGGAGCCGGCGCCCGGGTCCGTCCGGCGGCAAGTCTCGTGGGGCCGTGGAACTCTGGCAGCGCTGAACAGCGCCAAACCGGCAATTTGGCCCCGATTTCACGCTTCAGTGCTGCCAGAGTTCCACAGCCGGCGCCCACGGCCGCCGCTGAGACCCCGGGCAGACGAATGCCCCGCGGCCGTAACCGCGGGGCCTTCGCCGAACTAATCCGGCAGGCTCACTTGGCGATCAGGATCGCCTCGTCAGCACCGGCCTTGTTGTCGAGCACCACGACCATCAGGCCCAAGGCCCCCTGAGTGGTCACCTGGCCAGTGTTCACCGCGATCGTCGCCTGCGCGCTGCCGTTGCGGGGCACCGCCGCGAACGCGCCGTCGCCGTAGGGCTTGCTGCTGGTGTTGTAGCCAGCCCACCCGGTGGCGTCGGTGGCCAACCCGTTGGCCACGTCGTAGCTGGTCACCTGGTACCGGATCGGCCCGGACTGACCACCCTTGACCAGATCGCTGCCCTTCACCGGCAACATCAGGGTGCTGCTGTCGGTCGGGGACACCGCGAAGAAGCCGCTGGACGACAGGCCGCCGGTCTTCGGGTTGTAGATGAACACGCCCATCCGCCCGTCGGTCGTGCCGGTCGTCGCCAACCCGTAGTCGACCCCGATCAGGTAGGAGTCGGCGCGGCGGTCGTTGTTGGTGTCGATCGCGATGTCGAACTCGAGGGCTCCGGCGTTGGAGAAGCGCGTCCAGTTGTTGATCGCGAAGATCACCAGGTTGTCGCCCTTCTCGTCCTTGAACGACTGGACGCCCACGGCGCGGATGTCGCTGCCCGAGAGCAGGTTCTCCGAGACGGTGATGTCCTTGGGGTCACTGATGCCCCAGGTGTACACGTCGGCGTAGGTGCCGAGTGCGCCACCGTCATTGGTCAGGTTCAGCGTTGCCGTCGGACCGGCCAGGCCGGTCGCGGTGGCGGCCACCTTCGCCTGCGCCCGCGGCACCAGCAGGTACGGAACCCGCAGCTTCGCGCCGTTGGCGGTCAGCACCACGTTGCCCGACACCTCGTAGAACTTGTGCTGTCCGCCGGTACTGGCCCACACCGAACCGATGGTGTTGGCAGGCACGTCGAGCGACACGTCAACGGTGGCGGTGCCGCCGGCCGGCACCGTGACCGAGCCAGCGCTCGGGGTGACGGTTGCCGGACGCGACTGCGGGGTCTTCTCCACGCTCACCTGGTAGGTGACCGACGAGCTGCCCTTGTTGACCAGGGTGACCGTCTTCGTCCCGGTGTAGGACGTGCTCGGCTCGGCGAACCCGAAGTTGAGCGCGTGATCGAGCTGGGTCGCACCCTTGGCGGTGTAGGAGTCGCCCAAGGCCACCACCGAGGAGGAAACCGACTGGGCGGTGTCCACCTGGCCGGCGCCGACCAGGGTCAGCCGGTACCCGGCCACCTTCTCCGGATCGGCGGTGCTGACCACGGCCGCGGACACTTCAGCCGCCGACCAGGCCGGATGCGCCTGGACGTTCAGCGCGGCCACGCCCGTGGTGTGCGGAGCCGCCATCGAGGTCCCGGAGAGGATCTCGAAACCGGTGCCGGTGCCGACCCCCGCCGACACGATGCTGACGCCCGGGGCCACCACGTTCGGCTTGACGCCCGAGTCGCCGGTCCGTGGACCACCGGAGGAGAAGCTGGCCGCGGCGGTAAAGCCGGGGTTCTTCAACTGGATCGCAGCCATGGTCAGCGAAGCACCCTCGGCGGCGGCCAACGCCGGCCCGTCGGTGCTGCGCACCCCGAGGAACGGGATGGTGACCGTGTAGGCCTCCCCGGTGTCCGGGTTCGAGGTGATCGGGCCCTCGTAGGGCGGGTATCCCGCCGCAGTGTTGACCATGATCACCGCGTCGGCTCCGGCCTTCTGACCCCAGACGGCCTTCGCGACCCGGGCGCAAGCCCCGCGCTGCACGACCGCGACCACCTTCGGCGCATCCGCCGCGGTGGTGATTCCGGACTTCGCGAAGGCTTCCACCGTGCAACCGAGGGACTCGTTCTCTTCGGTGGCCGGGTCGTCCTTGACGTTGACGATGGTGAAGCTGTCACTGGGCAAGGGGCTCAGGCCGTTGGCGTTGATCGCGTCCATGGTCGTGCCGGCGAAGCTGAGCTTGGCGCCCGGGAAGGTCTCGGTGCTGTCGTTGGCGGCGACCGCGATCACGCCGCGGCCACTGCCCGGCGAGCCGGAGAGGTAGGGGTTCGGGCCGGAGTTGCCGGCGGAGGCGACCACCACGACGCCCGCGGCGACGGCGTTGGAGGCGGCGATCGCATCCGGGTCGTCAGCGCGGCCGTAGGACGAGCCCAGTGACATGTTGATCACGTCGATGCCGTCGGCAACGGCGCGGTCGATCGCCTCGGTGGTCACCGAGGTCGACCCGTCGCAGCCGAACACCTTGTAGGCGTAGAAGTCGACCTCAGGCGCGACGCCGGGACCGACCTTGAAGGTGTTCTGGTGGGTGGTGGTGTCGTACGGACCGGTGAAAGTCGACCCGTTCTCCAGGACGCCGCTGCCGCCGGTGGAGCCGGCGACGTGCGTCCCGTGGCCGTTGCAGTCCAGCGGGTTGGCGTCCGGATGCGGCGTCGCGAGGGCCGCCTCGCTGGCGTCGTAGGCGTCGCCGACGAAGTCGTAGCCGCCCTTGACCCGAGGCGCGTTCGGACCGAACCAGGCCGGGTTCGGGGTGTTGGACGCCTTGGCGGTGTTGAACGCGGCCAGCGTGCCGGGCCCGCCGAAGTTGGCATGGGTGTAGTCGATGCCGGTGTCGATGATCGCCACCTTGACGCCCTCACCGGTGAAACCCTTGCTCTCCCAGACCTGCGGGACACCGAGATAGGGGACGCTGACCGAGTTGTCGGCGTAGCGGATCGGCACCGCTTTGATCGCCGCCACGCCCGGCAGGGCGGCCAGCTTGGTCACGTTCTTTCGAGCGATGCTCACCCGCATCCCGTTGTAGGCCGACTGCATCTACGAAAGCACCTTGCCGCCGCGTGCGCTGATCTTGGACTTCAGAGCGTCCTGCTTCGCCTTCAGTTGGCGACGGAGCTTCGCCTGCTCGGCTGGGCTCAGGTCGCGCCCCGCCTTGGCCTCGGCAACGGCGACCGGATCGCCGGCGAGTTCCACCATCACCTGAACGCGAGTGGCGCCGTCCACGGAGGCGGGGACGAAGGAGGAGTTGACCAGGGTGGGACCGTCCACCTTCTCGAAGCGGTCGTTCGGGTCGGTCGGAGCAGCGTGAGCGGCGGTCGGGACGGCAAGGGCGAGGACCCCTGCCGCGATGAGTGCTGTTCTACGTCGATGCACGGTGTCGGGCCCTTTCTGGCGGCTCTGGTGCAGGGGGATTGGCCCGGGACTCGTGGCCCAAGGCTGGGTTGAGGCTAAGCAGGGGGTCGGCCGGAGCCAATCACCCCGAATGGGTACTTTGGGGGCGTGCGGTTGGCGTTGATCGGCGGTGGCGGGTTCCGGGTTCCGCTGGTCTATCGCGCGCTGCAGGGTGCTAAATCGTCACCGGTAGCCGAGTTATGCCTCTTCGACACCGATCGGCGGCGGCTGGATGTCGTTGCCGCCGTGCTTCGCCGCCTGGCCCACGAAGGCTGCGGTCCGGCGCTGGTCATCGCCCAGACCCTCGATGACGCCTTGACCCGTGCCGACGTGGTCTTCTCCGCCGTCCGGGTGGGTGGCCTGGCCGGCCGGGTGGCCGACGAGCGGGTCGCGATCGGCTTGGGCGTGCTTGGCCAGGAAACGGTCGGGCCGGGCGGCTTGGCGTTCGGCCTGCGTACCGTGCCAGTGGCCGTCCGGCTCGCGCAGCGGATTGCCGACCTGGCACCGAATGCCTGGACGATCAACTTCACGAACCCAGCCGGTCTGATCACCGAGGCCATGCAGGGGGTGCTGGGCGGTCGGGTCGTGGGGATCTGTGACTCGCCGATCGGTCTGGTCCGGCGCTGTGCCGCGGCGGTGGGCCGGCGGTCGGAGGACCTGCGGGTGGACTACGCGGGTCTCAACCACCTGGGTTGGCTGCAGGGGCTGTGGGACGGTGAGCACAACCTGATCGACGACCTCCTCGCCGACCAGGGGGCGCTGGCCTCGATCGAGGAGGGCCGGCTTTTCGGTGCGGCCCGGCTCCGGGAGTTGGGGGCGATCCCAAACGAGTACCTCCACTATTACGAACACCCGGCGCCGCCGCCGGGCCGAACCCGAGGCGAGTTCCTGGCCGAGCAGCAGGAGGGCTTCTATCGGGAGGCGGCTGCGGCCCGCGACCCGCTGGCGGTGTGGCGTCGGGTGCATCGGGAACGGGACGAGACCTACCTTCAGGAGAGCCGAGCAGAAGGGGAGACACGAGCGGCCGAGGACGTGTCGGCGGGCGGCTACGAGGGGGTGGCGCTGGCGATCATGGGGGCGGTCGCGGGCGGTCCCGCGGCCGAGGTGATCGTCAACACCGCCAACCGGGGTACCTTGCCCGGCCTGCCGGACGACGCCGTGGTCGAGGTGCCGTCGGTGGTGGACCGCGCGGGTGTTCACCCGCGGGCGGTGACCCCCCTGGCCGGGGAGCCGCTGTCGCTCGTCCAGCGGGTGAAGGAATGCGAGCGGCTGGTCATCCGGGCTGCGCTGACCGGCGACACCGAAGCCGCCGAGCAGGCGTTCGCCCGACACCCCCTGGTGGCTTCGGACGACCTCGGGCGGAAACTGTTGTCCGGTTATCGACGGGCGATCCCGGAGGTGGACGCCCTGTTCTGCTGAGCGGCGCGTCCCAATGTTGGATGTTTCGTGGTACTCGACCAAAGATCCAACACTGAGCGCGCGGGTCAGCCCGCGCTCCGCGCCCAGTTGGCGCCGTTGCCGGTTTCGGCGCAGACCACCAGCTGCGGCACCCCCTGCCGGTCGACCGAGCACAGTGAGATCGTGGTGGACCGCTCGCCGGTGACCACCAGGCGGCCGTCGTCGGTAACACAGAAGCCGCGCGGCTGCGGTTCGGTGTTGACGAACGAGGTCGCGTGGGCGAGCGTCCCGTCCGCGCCGACCGGGACGGTGGCCAGGGTGCTCTCGGTCCGCTCCGAACACCACAGGAAGTCCTCGGCCGGGCTGAGATGCAGGTCGGCGCCCCAGATCAGGTGCTCGGCCCGCGGATCGGCGCCGAAGCGGCTGTGGCTGAGGCCGCGGGCGGGGTGGTAGGCGCCCGTGGACCCGGCCTGGGTCAGGCGGCCGTCGTCGGTGCGGCGGTAGTGAAGCACCTCGCCGCTGAACTCGGTGAGCACGTAGACCGACGTCTCGGCGGCGTTCAGCACCAGATGCCGGGGGCCGGATCCGGCCGGCGCGGCGGTCTCCTCGACCAGGATCAGCGCCCCGTCCTCACCCACTGCGAAGCCGGCGATCAGGTCGGCCCCCAGGGACACGAAGTAGGCGAAGCGTCCGTCCCGGGTCACCTGGACGCAGTGCAGGTTGGGGTAGGCGATAGTCGTCGGCCCCGGGGTGAGGACGCCGTCGGCGACACTCCACGAGGTGCCGAGCCCGGCCGCATAGAAGGCCGCGAACAAGCGATCACCGGCGGCGGACAGGGCCAGGTAGGTGGCGCCGGCCGGAGCCGCGACCCGGCTCCGTTCGGTCAGAGCGCCCGACTCGCGGTCGAGGCTCAGCGTGACGATCGCCGGCTCGTCCCCGGCCACACCGGCGTAGATCAGCGCGCGCTCCCGATCGATGGCGAAGGTGGAGCACTTGGCGCCCAGCGGCGTCACCGCCAGGAGTTCGGGGGTCTCGGAGCGCAACCGGAAGGTGCTCAGGGTCTGGTCGGCGGCGTTGGCCACCAGGACGAGTTCGCTCATGGGCGGCACGTTACTGCCCGGCCAGCTTCTGGTCTTCGGTCAGCACTCAGTTTCCGGTTGCTGAATCGGGGACGTTCCGGCCACTGAACGGCGGCGCCGTCCGGCACCGCGGGACGTGCTGCAATTGCTCCATGACCACGGATCGGACGAGCTCGCCGCTGACCTTCGAACGGCAGGGGCGAGCGCTGGCGTCGGAGTTGGCGCGGCTGCGGGGACAGTTCGCCGGTGACCCGGCGCACGCCGCCGAGTTCGCCGACGCGCTCAACGCCCTGACCGCTCACCGGCTGCTGGGCCACGCCTACGCCGAGGCTGCCTCGGATGCCCAAGAGGCCGTTATCTGGGCCGCGCGAGGGTTGGCCGCGGCCGGTCCGCTTGGCCCCTACACCCCGGTCGAGGACGCCCTTCGCCTGGTGACGGCGTCTGTTCAACTGGCCACCCTGCAGGACGCCGCTGGCCTGGGCGACGCCGCAAACCAGTCGCTCGCCCCCGTTCAGGCGCTCCGCGAGCAACTCCGCGGCTTGGACGAGCGGCTGGCCCCGGAGGTGGCGGTCTGGCTGCTGCTGCTCCGGTCGCGGCAGGCCCTGACCGACGGCGACGCTGCGGCCGCCAACGGCTGGGCCGACCTGGCCGGGTGGCGGCTGGCCGAGACGTCCCCGGCCGCGGGATCGCAGTTGGCTGCCGACGTCCACCGGGCCATTGCCGACGCGCGCTGGGCGGCCGGGCGGGTGGACGAGTCGGTGCTGCACGGACTGCGCGCGGTCGAGTTGGTGGACGAGGTGATGGACGCCGGCGGGGCTCGGCCGGGAAGCCCCGCGGCGACCAACGAGCGGCTCAGCGAACCCGCCTACGCCACCTTCACCGCGGTGGCTGACCGGCTGCGGGTGCGGGGGGACGCGGACCTCGCGGTGTCGTTGCGCCGCCGGCTGATTGCGCGACTCGAAGCCAGTGGTGACCACCAGCTCAGCGAGGCGCAGGCGGACCTGTCCGCTGAGTTGCGGGCGGCCGGACGCGCCGCGGAGGAGGCCGCCGGGCTCACGGCTGCCTCGCGTCCGATGCCCGGGATTCAGCCCCGGCTGGACTGGACGATCCCGGACGAGCGGTTGGGGGCCAGCGACGCCGGTCAGACCGGGTTCGCCGCCGAGTTGGCGGCGCTCGGGCCGAAGGCGGAGCGCTGGTGGGCCGACGCCCAGGCGTCGGAGGCGGATTACCGCCGGCAGGCCGAAGTGCGCGGTCGGCAGCGTGACCAGGAGCGGGCGGAGCAGGAACGACGAGCTGCCGAGGCGGCCGAGCGCGCCCGCCGGAACGCCGAACGAGCCGCCGAACAAGCCGTCGCCGAGGAGGCCGCCGCCCAAGACCGGGCCGCCCAGGAGCGCGTCGAGGCGCAGCGCCAACGCGCGGCGCGGATGGCTGAGTACCAGGCCGAGGCCGAACGCCGTGAGATCGAACGCTTGGCGGCCCAGCGGTCCGACACGAAGCGCCGGTCCGACCAGGGCTGAGCGCGGGTCCCACGTGTGCGTGGAACATCGCCCACCCCGACTGCCGTGCGCGATGTTCCACGCAACTCGCAGCCGCCCCGTTTTGCCCGTTTCAGGGCCGGTCTTCTCGCCAGATCACGCCCGACGTGGGAGATTCGGGGAAGTTATCCCGTGGCCCTTCCCAGGAGGTCGAACGTGTTCCAGCGCATCGCGATCGTCAACCGCGGCGAGGCCGCGATGCGGCTGATCCACGCCGTGCGGGACCTCAACGCCGAGCGCGGCGGCGAACCGATCCGCACCATCGCGCTGTTCACCGACGCCGAGCGGACGGCGATGTTCGCGCGAGAGGCCGACGAGGTCTACCCCCTCGGCCCAGCGTCGGCCCGCCCCTACCTCAACTACGAGATCCTCGGACGCGCGTTGCGCGAGACCCGGGCCGACGCGGTCTGGGTGGGTTGGGGCTTTGTCGCCGAGGACCCGAAGTTCGCCGATCTGTGCGCCGACCTCGGGGTGACCTTCATCGGACCGTCCGCCGAAGCGATGCGGAAACTCGGCGACAAGATCGGGTCGAAGCTGATCGCCGAGGAGGTCGGCGTCCCGGTCGCCCCGTGGAGCCGCGGCGGCGTCAACACCCTGGACGAAGCGCTGGCCGCGGCCGAGCGGATCGGTTACCCGCTGATGCTCAAGGCGACCGCCGGCGGCGGTGGCCGTGGCATCCGTCGGGTGGACGAACCGGCCGACCTCGAGGACGCCTACCAGCGCACCCGGGACGAGGCCGAGCGCGCCTTCGGCAACGGCACCGTCTTCCTGGAGCGCCTGGTTACTGGGGCCCGGCACGTCGAGGTACAGGTGATCGCCGATGGCCAGGGCACCGCCTGGGCCCTGGGCGTCCGCGACTGCTCGGTGCAGCGGCGCAACCAGAAGGTGATCGAGGAATCCGCCTCGCCGCTGCTCACCCCCGAGCAGACCGCCGAGGTGAAGGCGGCCGCCGAGCGGTTGGCGCTGGCCGTGGATTACCGGGGCGCCGGGACGGTCGAGTTCCTCTACCACCCCGAATCGAAGAGCTTCGCCTTCCTCGAGGTGAACACCCGCCTCCAGGTCGAGCACCCGATCACCGAGGTGACCACCGACACCGATCTGGTCAAGGCGCAGATCCACGTGTCATCGGGGGGCCGGCTGCTGGGCGACAAGCCGCGCGAACAGGGCCACGCGGTCGAGGCGCGGCTGAACGCCGAGGACCCCGACCGCGACTTCGCCCCGTCCCCCGGACGGATCAGCCGCCTGGACCTGCCGGCCGGGCCGGGCATCCGGGTCGACACCGGCGTGGCCGAGGGCGACAACATCCCGGCCGACTTCGACTCGATGATCGCGAAGATCATCGCCTACGGCAGCACCCGGGACGAGGCGCTGGCCCGGCTCCGCCGGGCGATGGCCGAGACCACGGTGGTGATCGAGGGCGGCGCCACCAACAAGAGCTTCATCCTCGACCTGCTGGATCAGCCCGAAGTGACCGGCGAATGGCCCGACCCGGCGCATCCGGGCACTTGGGCCGACACCGGCTGGATCGACCGGGTCAGGGCCGAGGGACGCCTGGTCGGCGAGCGCCACTCCGGCGTCGCCCTGGTGGCCGCCGGCATCGAGGCCTACCTGGAGGAAGAGGAGGTCGAACTCTTCCGCCTGCTCGGCACCGCCTGGGGCGGCCGTCCTCAGGTGCAGCACAAGGCCGGTCGTCCGGTTGACCTGAAGTTGCGCGGGGTCGTCTACCAGGTGACCGTGATCCGTTCCGGACCGGACCGCTACCGCGTCCGGATCGCCTCCGGCGACACCGAGCAGACCGTCGACGTCACCCGGGAAACGCTGGACGCGTTCCACTCCCGGCTGCTGGTCAACGGACACCGCTTCCGGTTGGTGACCGCGACCCATGGCCCGGTCCATCTGGTCGAAGTCGAGGGCGTGACCCACCGGATCAGCCGGGACGAGGGTGGCGTGATCCGCTCGCCCGCGCCGGCGCTGGTGGTGGCCACCCCGGTGGCGGTCGGCGACCAGGTGGCGGCCGGCGCTCCGGTGCTGGTGCTGGAGTCGATGAAGATGGAGACGGTGCTGCCCGCCCCGTTCGCCGGGCGGGTCAAGGAACTGCTGGTGATCACCGGCAGCCAGGTCGAGACCGGCGCCCCGCTGGTCCGCCTGGAACCGGTCGCCGACGACGCCGGACCCGCTGAGGCGGCCGTCCAACCCGGGGTGGAGACCCTGGACCTGCCGGCCGCCGACAGCTCCGTCGACGCCGCCGCGCGGGCTGCCCAAGGTCGGGCGGCGCTGGCGGCGATGCTGATGGGTTTCGACGCCGACCCGCGCGATGACGGCCGGGTGCTGGAGGACTACTTGGCCGCCCGGGACGAACTGACCGCGGCCGGCCAGGACGTGGTCGCCGACGAGATCCCGCTGGTGGGGCTGTTCGCCGACCTGGCGGAGTTGTCCCGCAACCGTGGTGCGTCCAGCGAGGAGTCGACCGAACTGCGGGTGCATAGCGACAAGGAACACTTCCACCGCTACCTGCAGAGCCTGGACGCCGACCGGGCCGACCTGCCGGCCCAGTTCAAGGACCGCCTGGCCACCGTGCTCGGCCATTACGGGATCACCGACCTGACCCGCGGCCGGGCCCTGGAGGAGGCGGTTTTCCGGATCTTCCTGGCCCAGCAACGCTTCGCCACCGACCTGGGGGTGGTCACCGCGATCCTGCGCAGTTGGATCGATGAGACCCCGCCCGAGGCGGCTCTGGCGGCCACCGCAAGGGCTCAGTTGGAGCGGCTGGTCCGCTCCACCCAGCGCCGCTTCCCGGTGGTCGGCGATCTGGCCCGCTCGATCCGCTTCCGCTGGTTCGACCAGCCTCAGGTCGACGCCGACCGAGCCGCCGAGCTGGCCGGCGTCGGTGCGGAACTGGACGCGTTGGCCGACCCCACAGCCCCCGACCACGCGGCCCGGGTTGACCGGTTGGCGGCCATCCCGGAGCACCTGGTCAGCCACCTGGCAGCCCGCCTGGAGCGCGGCATCCCCAGCTACGAGCCGATGCTGGAAGTGCTGATCAAGCGGCACTACGCCGACTTCGGGCTCCACGACCTGCAGGCCTTCGAAGTTGGCGGCCGCGCCTTCGCCCAGGGTGACTACACCCTGGAGGGACGTCCGACCCGAGTGGTGTCGACGCTGGCCACCTTCGAAGAACTGGCCACCTCCGAGGCGCTGCGTCAGGGGTTGGCCGGACAGGTCGCCAGGCGAAACAGCGGCGACGACGTGGTCGTCGACCTGTACCTGCTGTGGCCGGACGCCCCCGCCGCGGACCAGGCCCTGGCTCAACTGAGCGAGGTGGTCAACGCCGCCGACTGGGCCGGGGACGCCCGGCGGGTGGTGGTCGCCGTGGCCCCCGGCGACGGACAGCCGGTCGCCTACTACAGCTTCCGCTGGCTGGACGGCGTGCTGGCCGAGGACGACAAGGTGCGCGGCATGCACCCGATGGTGGGCCGTCGGCTCGACCTGTGGCGGTTGCGCGACTTCAACGTCACCCGGATCCCGGCGCCCGAGGACGTGCTGTTGTTCGACTGCGTCGCGAAGACCAACCCGGCCGACCGCCGCCTGGTGGCCATGGCGCAGGTTCGTCAACTGGCCGCGGTCCGGGACGACGAGGGCCGGATGATCGGCCTGCCGCACGCCGAGCGGGCGGTGGAGAACTGCCTGGAGGCGATCCGCCGGGTTCGGGCGGAACGGGCCGGTGATCGGCAGCGGCTGGACATGAACCACGTCTGGGTCCACGTGTGGCCGGTGATCGAGGTCGACCTCGCCGACATCACCTCGCTGCAGGCCAAGATCACGCCGCTGAGCGATGGCGCCGGGATCGAAGAGGTGCTGGCCCAGGGCCGCTTCGCCCGTCCGGACGGCTCGATCGTCCCGCTGGCGATCCGGTTCCACAACAAGGCCGGAACCGGGGTGACCGCAGCGGTGGTGCCGCCGCCGGCCGATCCCCTGAAGCCGTTGGACGAGTACGCCACCAAGGTGCTGGGCGCCCGGCGCCGCGGCCTGGTCTACCCCTACGAGTTCGCCGACCTGCTGGCCGGGCCCGGCGGCTCGCTGATCGAGCACGACCTGGACGCCGACGGCGAGCTGGCCCCGGTCGTCCGGCCACCGGGGCTGAACCGGGCGGGAATCATCTGTGCCCTGGTCACCACGCCGACGGAGCTCTACCCCGAGGGCATCACCCGCGTGGTGCTGTCCGGCGACCCGACCAAGGGGCTGGGGGCGGTGGCCGAGCCGGAATGCGCCCGGGTGATCGCAGCCCTCGACCTGGCCGAGCGGCTGGGCGTCCCGGTGGAGTGGTTCACGCTGTCGTCCGGGGCCCGGATCTCGATGGATTCGGGCACCGAGAACATGGACTGGGTGGGCGCGGCGCTGCGCCGAATCATCGAGTTCACCCAGGCCGGTGGCGAAATCAACGTGGTGGTCGCGGGGATCAACGTCGGGGCTCAGCCCTACTGGAACGCCGAAGCCACCATGCTGATGCACACCAAGGGCATCCTGGTGATGACGCCGGATTCGGCGATGGTGCTGACCGGCAAGCAGTCGTTGGACTTCTCCGGCGGCGTTTCGGCCGAGGACAACTTCGGCATCGGCGGCTACGACCGGGTGATGGGACCGAACGGGCAGGCCCAGTACTGGGCGCCCGACCTGCGGGCGGCGCTGGACATTCTGCAGGCCCATTACGCCCACACCTACGTGCTGCCGGGCGAGGCCGGGCCGCGGCGGGCGGTGACCTCCGACCCGTCCGACCGGGACGTCAGCGACTTCCCGCACAGCGCTGCCGGCTCGGACTTCACCACCGTCGGCGAGATCTTCTCGGCGAAGGCGAACCCCGACCGCAAGAAGGCCTTCGACATCAGGACGGTGATGGCGGCGGTCACCGACGCCGACCAGACCCCGCTGGAACGCTGGGCCGGAATGGCCGACGCCGACACGGCCGTGGTGATGGACGCCCGGATCGGCGGCTACCCGGTTTGCCTGCTCGGGATCGAATCTAAGCCGGTGGCCCGGGCCGGCTTCCCGCCCACCGATGGCCCCGACACCTACACCGCCGGGACGCTGTTCCCGCGGTCGTCGAAGAAGGCGGCGCGGGCGATCAACGCCGCCTCCGGCAACCGTCCGCTGGTGGTGTTGGCGAATCTGTCGGGCTTCGACGGCTCCCCCGAGTCGATGCGCAACCTGCAGTTGGAGTACGGCGCCGAGATCGGCCGGGCGATCGTGAACTTCGTCGGCCCGATCGTGTTCGTGGTGATCTCGCGCTACCACGGGGGCGCGTTCGTGGTGTTCAGCAAGCGGCTCAACGAGAACATGACCGTGCTGGCCGTCGAGGGATCGTTCGCGTCGGTGATCGGTGGCGCTCCGGCGGCAGCGGTGGTCTTCGCCGGTGACGTCACCAAGCGGGCGGGCGCCGACGAGCGGGTCAAGTCGCTCGAGGCGCGGATCGCCGCGGCGCCGGCGTCGGAGAAGGCAAAACTGCGGCTGGAGTTGGCCGACCTTCGGGCGGCCGTCCGGGCCGAGAAGATCAGCGAGGTTGCTTCCGAGTTCGACGGCGTCCACGACATCCATCGGGCCGTCCGGGTGGGATCGGTGGACAAGGTGATCACCGCCGCCGAGTTGCGTCCCGAAATCATCGCGGCGATCGAGCGCGGGCTGGGGTAGCACCGGCGTCGTGGAACTCTGACAGCGCTGAGCCGGCGAATTCGCCCCGAACCGGGGGTTTCGAGGGCTTCAGCGCTGTCAGAGTTCCACGTCCTCGACTCGACCGGGCCCGGACGCTAGGTTCCGTCCATGGCGGGGGGACGGTCGGGCCGGGTGCGGCGCTGGGTGATTTGGATCGTGCTGGGGCTGCTGGTGCTGGTCCTGGCAGCGCTGGCGGGCGGTTACTGGTACGCCCGGCCGCTGCTGTTGACCGGCACCGGCTACGCCGCCCACAACGCCTGCGCGCTGCAGCACATCGCCGACCGGGAGCCGCTCGACTCCGACCTGCCGCCCAACCCGCTGGTGCCCTACCTGCGCACGTCGGGCAGCGATCTGGGCGCACAGTCGGGCATCTGGGGCGTCCTCGCCCAGCAGCAGGCCTGGTTCAACCCCGACTATGGCTGCACGGTGGCCGACCAGGCGCCAGACACCGCAACCTGGTCAACCGCCAGCAGGATCACCACCGACGGCAACCCCTACGCGACCGTGACCCCCGGGCCAGCGCCGGCCGCCGTCACCGACGCGATCAATCGCGCCTTCGGCGACGACCTCGATCAGCCCGGCCGAACCAACCTGGGCACCCGCGCGGTGGTCGTCCTGCACCGGGGACAGCTCGTCGCCGAGCGGTACGCCAACGGATTCACCCCCGCCACGCCACAACTGGGCTGGTCGATGGCCAAGAGCGTGACGAACCTGCTCACCGGCGTCCTGGTCGCCGAGGGCAGGGTCACCGTCGACGACCCACAGCTCCGCCCGGAGTGGACCGACGATCGCTCCCGGATCACGGTCGACCAACTGATGCGAATGACCAGCGGCCTGCAATGGGACGAAACCTACGACCTCGGCACGCCGATCACCCGGATGCTCTACCTCGAACCCGACATGGCCGGCTACGTCGCCAGCCTGCCGCTCGCGCACCCGCCCGGCACCCACCAGCAGTACTCCAGCGGGAGCACCAACCTGCTGTGCTCGGTGCTGGTCGAGGCCGCCGAGGGCGGCCCCAACCTGCCGCGGGCGGAACTCTTCGGCCCGCTCGGCCTCAGTTCGGCGATCTGGGAACCGGACGCCACCGGCAACCCGGTCTGCAGCTCCTACCTGTGGGCCACCCCGCGCGACTGGGCCACCCTGGGCCAGTTCGCCCTCCAGGACGGGGTGTGGCGCGGGGAGCGGCTGCTGCCCGAGGGCTGGCTGGCCCAGTCCACCACCGTGAAACCGGTCGCCACCGCCGAAGAGGTCGGCTACGCCGCCGGCTGGTGGGTGAACCGCCTCCCCGACGGGACGTTGGCCGACCCGACGCTGCCCGCCGACGCGTACTGGGCGTCCGGGCACGACGGCCAGCGGCTGTACGTGGTGCCTTCGGAGCAGTTGGTGGTGGTCCGGCTCGGGTTCAGCCCAGG
>CAYVOW010000010.1:32272-43978 GCA_964453585.1 uncultured Micropruina sp. | reverse complement strand
CACCGGCAAGAAATCCTGGGGCGAAGCCCTCCTCTCCATCGCCATGGCCGCCCTGTCCTGCGTCGGACTCGGCGGAGCCGGGAAGGCTGGCGCGCTGATGTTCAAGGCGATGATGAAGCAGGCCGGAAAGATGGCCGGCAAGGAGAGCGGCTCCGCCTTGGGCCTCTTAGGCATGAAGACCCTGCTGCGCCCCGGCGCGATAAGCCGCATGATGAAGGGCGGGAACTTCAGCGGCATCAAGGGGGCGCTGGGTGAGGAGATCATTGGGGTCAAGGCGTTCGCCACCAAGGGGAAGTTCCAAGTCTTCGACCCCAAGACCGGCCTTACCAGAAACGCTGCGGAGCCGGACTTCGCCATGACCATCTTCGGCAAAACCGCGGTGGCCGACGCGAAGAACGTCGCCAGTCAGAGCCTGACCAGTCAGATGCGCGAGTACGCGAACCTGGCGACCCTGGGCAAGTTCCAGCTGTTTGTCAACGGTGGCACGAAGTTGAGCGGACCGCTGATGAACCATCCCAACATCGCGATTCACACGTTTGAGTCGATACTCGGACTGAAGATCGGTGCCGTCGCGAACCTGCCGTCGATCGCGGTGAATACCTACAACTTCGCCACCAACTGATCGCGGCTGATAGCGTCCGGACGCATGAGCACAGGGCTCGACGGAACGTTCCCCGTCCGCCAGTCACCGGGAGTTGACCGCTGATGACCCTCCCTAAAGCCCCCCGTCCGGCCAAGGGCTCGGCGGTCGAGATCATCGATCTGGCCTGGTACGGACGCGGCGGCCAGGACGTGCTCGCCCGTTTCGCCGCGGAGGCGACGTCCAGCCTGCCCGAAGTCATCCCCAGGCGTTTCGGGGAGTGGGAACCGCTCAAATCGACCGTTGCCGAGGCGGGTCTCGACGCCATGGAGTCGGCTCGGCAGCGGGCCGGTCAGGACACGCTGTTGTTCTCCTGCGCCTACCCCGGAACCGACGGAGCGATCAGCACGGTGGCCGGCGAGGCCGCCGCTCCCCGGCAGGACTGGATGCTCCGCGTGGCCTTGGTGGCGACCGCATTCACCGATCCGGCTTGGCAGGAACGGTTGGTCGCCCTCTTCACCCAGGTGGCTGGCTCAACCAACGCCTGGTACGCCCGCGCTCAGGTCACCGCAGGGGGGCAGTGGTCGGGGACGCGGGTGACCTTCACCGCGTCCAGTGAACGCACGGGCATCGAATGGACGTCCAAAGAGGGCTTCCTCGGCCTCCCGCAGCAGCCCACCTGGCTGATCTGGTTCGGCCCCGCCTATCGTCCCCTGGTGGCGGATCGACTGGATCGGCCGCCGTCCGACTGGACCGTCACCTCCGCCGCTGGGGGCACGCTCGTCCAGTTGGCAGACCACCCCGCCACCCTTCGCGGGCTGCGTCCACACGTGTTGGGACGACCAGTGCCCGGGGGCTGGTTCGGTTCGTCGCTGCTGGTACGCGGAAATCGTGACTCGATGTTCAGTGGACTGAAACCCGCCTCGACCCTGCCCAGCTAGCCGACGCTAGATTGAAGCGCATGACTGCCGACCTCTTGGCCGACCTGCCCCCCTTTGCAGCCGAGGACACCAACGCGCTGATGGAGCGCGTGGGAGCTTTCGCCGAGCAAATGATCTCGCGACACGGCGAGTTCTTCCCCTACGGGGCCGCCATCCGGCCCGACGGCGAACTAGTCCTGCTGGGCTCGGAGCCAGAAGGGTCGGAAGCGCCCGACGATGTCTACAACTTGTTGGTAACGGGGCTTCGGGGCGAACGGGATCAGTGGCGGTCGGCCTGCCTGGCGGTCAACGTGACCCACCCCGAGTTGAAGGACGCCGTGCAGTTCAACCTCGACTTCGCTGGTGGGTCACACGGACTGACGGCGTTCCTTCCGTACCGGCCGGGCGGTCTGTGGCGGAAACCGTCCTTCGGCGAGCTGGTCGTCGGCCCGGGCCAGTCCTTCGTTTGGGGCTCGGCCGATCAGGGCTGAGCTCCTTCCATGGGAGATTGCCCTCAACTCCGGCCGACCTTCCTCCACGGACTGCGATTCTCAAGTCGCCAGTTCGCCGAGGAGGTCGAAGGGATCACGAGCCATGGGCGCGGTTCTCCAACTCTCTCCCGGCCGCTGCGGACAGGCGCGCGTCGCCGAGCAGGTACGTGTCCAACAGAAGGGGCGCGCTCGTCGCTCGTCCACCGTCGGCCGTTCCACGACGCCTAGGTTGCCGTCGGTCGAGCAGGGCGTCATGGGTCAGCTCGAATGCCGACAGGCTCGGGCACTGGGCGAAGGTCACCCAACCGCCACCAGCCACCACGCCAATAGACGTCCCGTCGATCGCCGACGGCCCAATTCTGGGCAGGTCAGGGGCATCTTCCACGCGATAGCGCGCCCAGCCCCGCAGCCCCCCGACGCGTGGGCGATCTCAGCTGCGGTCATGGACGCCAGCCGTCTCTTGAGCCGCGAGCGCTCGGACCCAGACAGGGAGCTCGTGCTGCCGCGTGTGAGCTTCGCCACACCGGGGCGACGATGGCGGCCCAGACCGGCGCGACGATCGCTGAGTTATGGGCAGGCTCGGTCACACGCTGCCGCGGACCGGGACAACGAGATCGCGCGGCGGCTCTCGGAGGTGGCGACCGGCGCTGTCGGGGTCTGACGCTACTTCAGGCGCCCGGGTTCAGGCTTGCCTCCGCGTCGGCGAAGGTTCCGGTGAGCGCGGCGCGCCACGAGGCGAGGTCACCAGCGAGCGTTTCCCAGGTCAGCGCGCGGTCGATCTCGTCGTACTGATGAATGAGCCAGTTGCGGTTGGCGATGGCGTCCGACCAGAGCACACCCTCGGGTGGCTCGATGTTCGCCCGAGCGAGGCGACCAGCCGCCTCGCCGAGTTTCATCATGAGCGAGTCGCCAGCCTCTTGCAGCAATGGGTCGTCCTGATACGCGCCCCGGCCGTGATCGACGATGTCGCCGGCGCGTTTGAGCCAGTCGCGAATGTGCAGGAACTCCTTGGCGACCTTCCGGTCCATCACAGGAACACCGCCTCTCGCCGGATGTCGTCGTCCAGCCCTGGCTTCAGTGCACCGTAGGTGACGAGGTCGATGGGACGGCCGAGGATCTGCTCGAAGGTTCCGCGAAGAGCGAGCAGCTCCTTGATCGCGGCGCCGGGAGGGGCATCGACCAGGAGATCGATGTCGGAGTCGTCTCGTGCGTCGCCTCGGGCAACCGATCCGAAGACCGCCAGGCGCTCGAAGCCCCGAGCTCGTGCAACGTCCACCAGGACTGGTGCCGCGGCCCTCATCAAGGCATCCGGATGCACCTTGGTCAAGTCTCGGGACGCCTTGAGTTGCTGGCTCACGGCCGGCTGACTGATCCCGAGCTTCGAGGCCACGTCGCGTTGACTCGAACCCGTCGCGAGCAGGGCGCGTAGCGCCAGCATCCTTCGCAACCGCGAGGTCTCCTCGTGCGCCCGCGCGTCGCGGTATTCAGCGACCAGGCTCATAAGGACAGCTTATCGTGTCTACTGCACCACTTGTGCCGGCTCCGCGTCACGCCCCGGGCGGCAACCCCCGACGCCTCAGGGCGGTGACGTCATCGCCGGCCTCAGCCTCATCCGCCCAATTCTGGATCTGCTCGTCACGCATCCACGCGGTCGTATGAGTCCGAGATAGCGTCCAACTTGCTGGGCGCACCGGGAAGCCGCGCAGCCGCAGATGAAGTGAGAGAGATTCGGTGCCGCGCGATGCGTTCGGAGCGTCGCTCTAAGGGATTGCCCGGTCAGAGATCCACGTCCTTGAGTACGGCCTTGAGTAGTGCGGTGAAGGAGGGCAGGTCGTCGAGCGCGGGGGCGTGCAGGACTTGGAGGTCGATCGACCAGTAGCCGTGCACGATCCGGTTGCGCAGCTGAATCGGCCCGTGCCCACGGGACGTCTGGATTGGCGGCTTTGAACTCGGCGGAAAGTTTGGCGCAGCTTCACCCAGCACGGTGATGTTCCACAGCAGCGCGTCGCGGGTTGCCTGTCCGCTTCGAAATCCTCAACGGTGAGACCGCCGACGAGTCGCTCGGCCTACTCGGCGGCGTCGATCATTTCGTCTGCGGAACGGCATGACAGCGCGTTGGAGACTTGTGGCTAACTCATGCGGCGACCGGTGGCGTACTCGACCCAAGCCCCCGGAATGCCGTCTCCGCACGCTTCCTCCGCAGCCCGGCGGGTGGCCCAAGCATCAGCAGGCAAGCGGCGTCCCTGCAGGACGTGGTCAGCGTCGACAGCAGCGGCGACGGTCCCATCGGGGTACATCGCGTCGTACCTGAAGCTGCGTCGGCTCCACGGCCACCGTGCCTGCAGACGAGTGGCCCGAAGCGCCTTAGGAAGTGCCGGTTCCGTCACGAGTCAATGATCCTACTCGTGTTGGCGCCGACTAAGCCCTTGCCCTGCATTGCCCGACGCCATCGAATGTGCCTCTGACTAGGTGGAGCTAACGGGATTCGAACCCGTGGCCTCTTCCATGCCATGGAAGCGCGCTACCAACTGCGCCATAGCCCCAAACGAGCCTTCACCTTACCGATCCCTGCCCGCTTTGAAAAATCAGCCGCGTGGTTGCTTAGGGCGACGGCGACTCCGGGGACGGATCGGAACTCGGCGGTGGTTCGCTGCTCGGTGCCGGATCCTGACTGGGCTCGGGGTCCGGGCTCGGCTCGGGAGCCTGGGACGGGGACGGTTCCGGGCTCGGCGTCGGGGTCGGGTCCGGATCCTGCGACGGGGACGGCGACTCGACCGGCGATGGCGAATCGCTCGGGCTGTCCGAAGGCGAGGGCGTCGGCTTCGGGGTCGGCTTGGGGCTGCGGGTCGGTGTCGCCGACGGGGACGGGGTTCCGCTGGGCGACGCGGTCGGAGTCACGCTGGGCGTGGGCGTCGACGGGGTCAGGTCCTCAATCGGCACGGTGGGCCGCGGGGACGGCTTGCCGGTCAGGAAGGGGCCGGGATCCACATAGACACCGTCGCTCTTCACCTCGAAGTGGAGGTGGCAGGCAGTCGACAGCCCAGTCGTCCCGGAGAGCGCGATCCCGTCGCCGGTCTCGACCTTCTGCCCGACCCGGACGCCGATCCGGGAGAGATGCGCGTACTTCGTAATCAGGTGATGGCCCTGGTAGACGCCATGGTCGATCACCACCAGTTGTCCGTAGCCACCGTTCCAGCCTGCCTCGATCACCGTGCCGCGATAGGAAGCCACCACGGCGGTCCCGCAGGCCGCGGTCATGTCCACCCCGTTATGCATCCGGGTGTAATGCAGAATCGGATGGAACCGCATCCCGAAGCCGCCGGTGATCGGCCCCGGCACCGGTGAGACGAAAGCACTCCCGTTCGGCTTGACCACGCTCGGCGGGGGTGGCGCCGCGAACGTATCGTCGGCGGTCGGATCGACCGGCAGCCGCACCAGCAGGCTGCGGTCTGGCTGATCACGATCCAGCACCGGCAACACAGCCGCCTCTGCCGCGACCGTCACCGTCGGCGCCAGCACGGGCGCCGTGACAGCCACCGAATGGGTCAGGGCCGACGTCGATGCGAGCACCACCGCGCCGCCAGCCAGACCGCGCAGCAGCAGGCGGTGCTGCCCTAGCCAATCAATGACAACCGAGCGCAGCAACTCAACGCTCGCATGGATTGATCGGGGCGACATGCTGGTCCAGCCTTCGGGTGGGAAGACTGGCAGCCTATCAACGCAACAGCCCTTGTCACAGGGGTGCAATTGCCACCCTTTGATAACGAAAGGGTGTCGGGCTGTCAGCAGCCTCCTCTACAGTGCTGAGCGGTTCCCCGCTCGGGGGTGCCTGACGCGAACGGGAAGGACCCACATGCCGACTCCCCACATCTCCGCCGCCGTGGGCGAGATCGCTCCGCTGGTCCTGATGCCTGGCGATCCGAAGCGCGCCCAACGAATCGCCCAAGACTTCCTCACCGACCCGAAGCTGGTCTCCGAAGTGCGCGGAATCATGTGCTTCACCGGCACCTACGAAGGCGTTCCGATGTCGGTGATGGCTTCGGGTATGGGGCTCCCATCGATCCAGATCTACGCCACGGAGCTCTACCGCTTCTACGGCGTTCAGCGGATCATCCGGGTCGGCACCTGCGGCGCCATGGTGTCCAAGGTCAAGGTGCGCGACGTCATCATCTCGACCGCCTCCCACACCAACTCGTCACTGCCGACCATGGTGGTCCCCGGCATCACCCTGGCTGCCGCGCCAAGCTTCGACCTGCTCCGCGGGGCAGTGGACGCTGCCCGCGACGTGACCGGAGTCAACGTCCACGTCGGTCCGACCTACTCCTCCGACACCTTCTACTTCTCCCAGCCGCACTGGATCGCCAGCCTCAGCAAGCTGGGCACCCTGGCCGTCGAGATGGAGGCCACCGGCCTCTACCTGGCCGCGATGGCCGAGGGCAAGGAGGCGCTGACGGTCCTCACCGCCTCGGATCACTTGCTGGACGCCGCTGAGGACATGACCGCCGAGGAGCGCGAAACCTCCTACCAGGCCATGGTCACGGTGGCCGCCAAGGCCCTGATCAGTTGACCGGAAACCGTCAGTCGTCCCGAGTACGATGCGCTAGAACAAGCGCTGCAAAGGAGCAAGCCTCACCATGTTGAAGAGATCTCTCGGCCTCCTGGCCTCTGCCCTCCTGCTGGTGGGCTGCACCACGGCCGCGGCACCGTCCGCGACCGCTCCGGCGGGCTCTGCGTCCGCTACGACCAGCGGTGCCGGAAAGGGTGCGATCGCCAGCTTCATCAACGGCGCCCTGGGCGACGGCGCCTTCTTCGACGATGCCGAGTCGGGCATTCAGAAGCTGAAGGCCGAGGGCTACGAGACCACCACGGTCCAAGGGACGGTCGGCAACCAGGTCCAGCACCGGGCCACCATGGAGCAGCTCTCCTCCGGCAAGTACAAGTACGTGATCTGCGGTTCGGCCGACCTGAAGGACATCCTCACCGACGTGTCCGACAAGTACCCGAATCAGAAGTACATCATGTACGACGAGACCGTCGACGCCCCCAATGTGGCCTCGATCATGTACAAGCAGAACGAGGGCTCCTTCCTCGCCGGCGTACTGTCTGCCCTTGTCACCACCAACAAGGACAAGTTCCCGATGGCCACCGGCAAGAAGATCGTCGGCCTGGTCGCAGGTCAGGACGGTCCAGTGATCCAGGACTTCATCGTCGGGTTCAAGAAGGGCGTCCAGTCGGTCGACCCGTCGATCGACGTCAAGATCTCCTTCGTCGGCGCCTGGGACAACCCGAACAAGGGCTACGACCAGGCGACGGTGATGTACAAGGCCGGCGCTGACGTCGTCTACCAGGTGGCGGGCGGGTCCGGCATGGGCGTGCTCAAGGCGGCCAAGGACAGCAAGCGCTACGCGATCGGCGTCGACTCCAACCAGAACGCGGTCCAGAAGGGCTACGTGCTGGCCTCGATGCTGAAGAAGATCGGCGACTCCCTAGTGACCGCCGTGCATGCCGCCGACGCCGGCACCCTCGAGTTCGGCAAGGTCACCTACTACGGCTTGGCGAACGAGGGCGTCGGCCTCACCTTCGACGACAACGACGACATCGTCCCCGACGACATCAAGGCCAAGATCGACGAACTGGCGGGCAAGGTCGCCTCGGGCGAGATCCAGGTGCCGACCACCCTCGGCTGAGCGGAACACCAACTGGTGGGGCGCGGACGTGATGTCCCGCCCCCACCGGCGTTTCGGCGCACTACTGTGTCGCGCATGCCCTTGCTGGAGCTGCGGGACCTCGCCAAAACCTTCGGTGACAAGGTCGCCAACGACCACATCAGCCTGACCGTCGAAGCCGGACGGGTGCACGCCCTGGTCGGCGAGAACGGCGCCGGAAAGACCACGCTGGTCACGATGATCGCCGGGACGACCACCCCCGACTCCGGCGAGATCCTCTTCGACGGCACACCGGTGTCCATCTCGTCCCCGCAGCGGGCAGCCGAACTCGGCATCGGGATGGTGCACCAGCACTTCAAGCTGGTCCCCTCCCTCACCGTGGCCGCCAACGTGTTCCTCGGCCGCGAGCTCACCAAGGGCGGCCAGCTGGACGTCGCGGCGATGCAGGCCAAGGTGGCCGAGTTGAGCGAACGATTCGGGCTGGAGATCGACCCCACCGAAACCGTCCGCGACCTGTCTGTGGGTGAACGCCAGCGGGTTGAGGTGCTCAAGGCGCTCAGCCACGACACCCGGCTGCTGATCCTCGACGAGCCGACCGCCGTGTTAACTCCGGCCGAGGCCGACGACCTGTTCGTGGTGGTCCGCGAACTCACCGCCAAGGGGTGCGCGGTGCTGTTCATCTCGCACAAGCTGGACGAAGTGCTGGCCATCTCCGACGACGTCACCGTGATTCGCGACGGACGGATCATCGGCACCCTGCCAGCCGCCGGCCTGACCAAGACCGACATCGCGACCATGATGGTCGGCCGGGAAGTGCTGCTGCGGATCGAGCACACGCCTGCCTCCCCCGGCGACGTGGTGCTTGAAGTCAAGGACCTGACCGTGGTGGACGAGCGCGGGGTCACCGCGTTGGACAGATTCTCGCTCAGCGTCCGGGCCGGGGAGATCGTCGGCATCGCCGGCGTCGAGGGCAACGGACAGAGCGAGTTGGCCGACGCCATCTCCGGGCTGGACAAGGCCAACGGTGGCCAGGTGCTGCTGCTCGGCCAGGACGTCACCCGGGCCTCGGTGAAGCATCGCCGCGATCTGGGCCTGGCCTACATCAGCGAGGACCGCAACCACGTCGGCACCGCACCCAAACTGTCGGTGGCCGAGAACATCGCCGCCACCCACCTCAAGCCGCCGCTGGCCCGCTGGGGGTGGATCTCAGCCCGGGCCATGCACGGATTGGCCCAGCAGTTGATCAAGCAGTTCGACGTGCGCGGTGCCCGGACCACCACCCCGATCGGCACCCTCTCGGGCGGCAACGTCCAGAAGGTCGTGATCGCCCGGGAGTTCGAGTCCGACCCGGCCGTCCTGCTGATCTCCCAGCCCACCCGGGGGGTGGACGTGGGCGCGATGGAGTTCGTCCACAACGCCTTGGTCGCGGCCCGCGACCGGGGGGCGGGCGTCCTGCTGATCTCGGCGGACCTCAACGAGGTGATGAGCCTGTCGGACCGGCTGCTGGTGATGCACCGCGGTCACATCATCAGCGAGTTCACCCAGGACACGATGAGCGAAACCGCCGTCGGTCTCGCGATGGCCGGCACCGACGTGGACGACGACGCGGTCGCGCTGGCCGAGATGCGGCACCAGCAAGTCGCCCAACAGGTGTCCACCGAGGCGCCGCCGGCCGAAGCCCACGACGAGGTGGCGGCGGTGGTCGAGCAGGCGAAAGAGGAGGAGCAGGAGGTCGCCGGGGTCGGCGTCGCGACTCCGGTCGAGGTGACCAAAGCCGCCCACATCCCTCGCCCCACACCGCTCGCGGTGGTTCGCACGGTGTTCGCCGACGCGGCCGGCCCGCTCACCGCGATCACCGCCGCGCTGCTGATCGGTGCGGTGATCATCCTGGGGCTGGGCGTGAACCCGCTGGTCGCCTACCGGGAGTTGTTCCTGACCGCGTTCACCAGCCCTCAGGGGATCGGCGGCATTCTCGGCCAAACAGTCCCGCTCTTGCTGCTCACCGGCGCCGTGATCGTCAGCTTCCGGGCGGGCTTCTTCAACATCGGCGGTGAGGGCCAGCTCTACGTGGGGGCGCTGGCGGCCGCCGTCACCGGGTTCAGCGTCAAGGGGCTGCCCGGGCCGCTGCTGTCCCTGCTGGTCATGCTCGCCGGGTTCGCGGCGGCGGCGGTCTGGGGCTGGATCCCCGGCGCGCTGCTGGCGCTGTGGCGGGTCGACATCGTGGTCAGCACACTGATGATGAGTTCGATCGGCGTCCTGCTCACCGCCTATCTGGTGACCGGCCCGTTCAAGGATCCGGCCACCGGTGCGCTGGCCACCCCGCGGATCTCCCGGGACGCCCGCCTGCCCTACCTCAACGCCGAGTACAGCGTGAACCTCGACCTGGTGATCGCGCTGGCCGTGGTGGTGTTCCTGGCACTGGTGCTGGCCCGATCCACCTGGGGGCTCAAGGTGCGCGAACTCGGTGAGCTGAACGAGTTCGCCGACTACACCGGCGTCAGCCGGACGTCGATGAGCATGCAGGTGATGGCCGTCTCGGGCGGCCTGGCCGGTCTCGCCGGCGCCCTCTACGTCCTCGGCCCCAACGGCGGCCGGTTCGTCCAGACCTTCTCGCCCGGGTACGGCTGGCTGGCGATCACCGTTGCCCTGCTGGCCCGACTCAACCCGTGGATGTCGATCATCGCGGCGGTGTTCTACGCCGACATGATTTCCGGGTCCAACCTGATGCAGGTGAACACGTCGGTGCCGTTCCCGTTGGTGAACGTCCTGCAGGGCCTGATCATTCTGCTGATCACCGGCACGTTCGTCTGGAAACGACGAGCCAAGCCGATGGTGATCGCCCAGCCGGCCACCCCGGCCCCGGGAGGTTCGGCCGCATGATTCTCGAACTGGACTTCTGGTCGGCGCTGCTGACGGCCTTCACGTCGGCGGGGCTGCTCGGCGTGATTCTGATCAAGGTGGCGCCGATCCTGCTGGCTGCCATCGGCGGCGCGTTCACCCAGCAGGCCGACATCCTCAACATCGGCCTCGAGGGCAACATGCTGGTGGCCGCCTTCAGCGCGATCTGGGTGGGGTCGTCCACCGGGTCGTGGGTGGTTGGAGTCCTGGCGGCCGTGGTGGCCTCGGTGGTGCTGTCGCTGCTCTACGCTTTGTGCGCACTGATCTTCAAGGCCGACTTCTTCGTGGTCGGCATCGGCGTCAACCTGCTGGCGGCAGGCCTGACCGTGTTCATGATGCAACTGCTCTATCAGAACGTCGGCAGCACCCCGCCGGAGGCATCGATCACCCTGCCCAGGATCGACCTCGGCCCGATCGGGGCCATCCCGATCCTGGGACCGGCGCTGAACAACCAGACGCCCCTGGTTTGGCTGTCGCTGCTCAGCGTCCCGACGTTCTGGTGGATCCTCTACCGGACCAAGTTCGGCGTGCAGTTGAGGGCGGTCGGCGAGGACCCGGGCGCAGCCGCGGCGGCCGGCATCTCGTTGACCGGCAAGAAGTTCTGGTCGATCATCTGGGCCGGGATCCTCTGCGGTTTCGCCGGCGCCCAGCTGTCGATGGCCACCCTGGGCAGCTTCACCGCCAACATGACCTCGGGACGAGGCTTCATCGCCGTGGCCGCACTGACCTTCGGCCGCGCCCGTCCGGTGCCGACGATGGTGGCGGCGTTGCTGTTCGGCACCGCGGACGCCCTGGCCGACCAGCTGACCGTGGCCGGGTTCAGCTCCAACCTGGCGCTGATGACGCCGTATGTGATCACCATCCTGGCCCTGGTCGTGGTCGGGCTCGACCTGGGGAAGCGGCTGCGGGCTCGGCGCGCTACGGCCTGATCCGGACGCCGTCCCACCCGACAGGGTGCCGCCGTCCCACCGGTCAGATCCCGCCGTCCCACCCGACATCCTCGTGCGCCCCCTGATCGGACGAGGCGTCCCACCCGCCGGGACCGGGCTTCCTCACCGGACCCGCCCAGTCATCCCCACGTTGCCCACCCAGCGTGCACGACACGCCGCAAGGCCCCGGCGCGTCCTGCAGCCAAGGTGGGCAACGTCTCG
>CAYVOW010000010.1:0-32172 GCA_964453585.1 uncultured Micropruina sp. | reverse complement strand
CACGACACGCCGCAAGGCCCCGGCGCGTCCTGCAGCCAAGGTGGGCAACGTCTCGGCGCGGGACGCCCATCCGGCCGCTGGGGACACGCCGCGATTCGGGGCCAGAAGGCCATCGCGGCTAACCTTGACGCACACTGGCGTTCAGGTGAATTACCCCACGGACCCAACCCACCCCACCGTTGAGGACGTTATGACTGGCATGACCCTGCGCACCGCCCGCGCCGCGATCGCACTCGCCGCCATCGTGGGCTTGTGGCTGTCCGGCTGCGCCACCTCGATGCCGGGCGCAGTCCCGACGGCGAGACCGACGGCCTCGTCCAGCCCGAGCGTGACGACCGTTACTCCTCCGAGTTCGGCCACCCCGATGCCGAGTATCACCCCCAGCGTCACGCCGACAGCGTCACCCACCCCGACGATCAGCCCGGCCCGCAAGAAGCTCTTCGGCGCCTGTCTGACCAAGACCCTCGGGTGGTGGACGAGCGGCAGTTGCGTCAAACTCGCGCAGCAGCAGCTCAAGAAGGTCGGCTATCTGGACGGCCCGGTCACCTCCAGCTTGGGGGTCGCCGCGATCAACGGGGTGCTCAACTACCAGCGCTCCCGCGGGCTGCCCGGCACCGGCACGGTCACCAAGGCGACCTGGCGGGCGCTGGCCCTGCAGACGCCGGTGATCCCGCTGGTGATCCCCCAGAAGTGCTACGCGAAGGGCGTCGTCATCTGCGTCGACCAAGCGCACCGCAAGGCGTTCTGGTTCAAGGACGGCAAGCTGGTCAAGACGTTCAAGATCCGGGTCGGCGGTTTCACCGTCGGGGCCAAGACCAAACAGTGGCGCCTCTTCCCCACCGCCAACGGCACCTGGAAGGTCTACAACAAGAACATCGACCCCCCGTCGGAGACCTATGGCTACGGCGTGATGCCGTACTCGACGATGTTCTACCCCGACATGTACTTCCACTACTCCGCCGACTTCCGGGCTCGTGGCTACACCCGGTCCAGCCACGGCTGCGTGAACATCGGGGTCCTGGCCGACGCCATCTGGATCTTCAAGCACACCCCGATCGGCGCCAAGGTCTACACCTACGGCAACATCCTGCCGAGCTACTGGAAGTAGTCGCCAACCCGGACGGGGCGCCGTCCGGTAATCGATCTCGGCGGACTCAGGAGATGTTGTGCGCGCCCAGCGCCGTCGACACGGCCGGCAGATGGTTGTTGTAGGACTGAAGCCGCCAGTACTCGCCGCCGGGTTGCATCACCGACCAGGCGCAGTTCCACAGGCCCGACAGTTTCCAACTGTCGGGGAAGGTCAGCCCCATCAGCAGCGTGATCGCCACCCGGGTCGAGAACCCGTGGCCGACCACCAACAGCGTCGAACCGTCGGGCATTTCCTCGGCCGCGTCGAGGATCGCCGTCGCCACCCGAGCCCCCACCTCGCCTCCGGTCTCCCCGGTCTCCGAACGGCGGCAGTCGCGTCCCTCGGTGAGGGCCTGCTTGAACTCCGGCGAGAGCGCGAAGACCTCCTCGTTGGTGAGCCCCACCCAGGAGCCGACGTTGATCTCCTGCAGCGCCGGGTCGAGTTCGGCCGGCAGCCCGGTCAGTTCGGTGTAGATCGCGGCCGTCCGAGCCGCCCGGGACAGGTCGGACGAGATCATCCGGGTCGGATTGAGCGCCGCGATCGCCGGAGCAACAGAGCGTGCCTGCTGCTCACCGACCGCGTTCAGCGGGACGTCCCCCTGGCCCTGGTAGCGGCCGGACGCGTTCCAGTCGGTCTGGCCGTGCCGCCACAGCACGACCTTGGCCGCGGTCATGCCGAGGAATCCCGGGCGGGGTTGAGGTCGAAGTCGGGCAGGTCGATCCGCGGGCAGTCGCGCCACAGTCGCTCCAGCGCATACAGCCGCCGCTCTTCGGCATGCTGGACGTGCACCACCAGGTCGAGGTAGTCCAGCAGCACCCAGCGGTTCTCCCGGTCGCCCTCGCGCCGCACCGGCTTGGCCTTGTGGGTGAGGAGTTTCTCCTCGATCCCGTCGACCACAGCACCTACTTGCCGCTCGTTGGACGCGGTGACGATCAGGAAGACGTCGGTGATCGCGAGCCGCTCCGACACGTCAAAGGCCACCAGGTCCGTGCCCAGCTTGTCGGCGGCAGCCTCGGCGGCCAGCCTGGTCAAGGCGACGGCGTGGTCAGTGGCGGTCATACAACTCCTGTGGTCTGTCAGCGGTAGAGGCCGCGTTTGGCGATGTACTGCACGATACCGTCCGGTACCAGGTACCAGATCGGCAGGCCGGCCGGCACCCGCTCCCTGATCGCGGTGGACGAGATCGCCAGGGCGGGCACCTCCAGCAGGGTCACCTTGTCCTCGGGCAGATGCGAGATGTCATGCTCGGCCAGCGGGGTCCCGGGACGGGAAACGCCGACGAAGTGGGCGAGGTCGAACAGTTCGTCCACCCCACGCCAGGTGAGGATCGACCCCAGCGCGTCAGCGCCGGTGATGAAGAACAGGTCCACCTGGTCGCCGCGCAGGCGTCGCAGATCCTTCAAGGTGTCGACGGTGTAGGTGTTTCCTGGGCGGTCGATGTCGACCCGGGAGACCGAGAACCGGGGGTTGGACGCGGTGGCGATGGTCGTCATCAGGTAGCGGTCCTCCGCCATCGAGACCAACTGATCGGCCTTCTGCCAGGGCTGGCCGGTGGGCACGAAGACCACCTCGTCCAGCCCGAACTTGGCCTGGACCTCGCTGGCCGCGACTAGGTGGCCGTGGTGGATCGGGTCGAAGGTGCCACCCATCACGCCGAGGCGTTGCCGCCTGGTGCCCGCTCCCGACCAGGCGATCCGGGTGTCGCCCATCAGGCGTGCGGGCGCGACTTACCGATCCCGCGGACGATCTGCAGCAGGATCAGCATGATCAGCAGGGCACTGCCTCCGACCAGCCACGGGGTGAGCGGGTCGGGGTGCTCCGCCACCGTTTCAAGAAGAAAACCCATGGGCGGAGCTTAGCGGCGTAGGCCCTGGTCAGCCACGGACCTGTCCGTCGCCGGTGACCAGGTATTTGGTGGAGGTCATCTCGGCCAGCCCCATCGGTCCGCGGGCGTGCAGCTTCTGGGTGGAGATGCCGATCTCGGCGCCGAAGCCGAACTCCCCTCCGTCGATGAACCGTGAGGACGCGTTGACCAGGACGGCAGCGGCGTCAACCTCGGCGGCGAACCGGTTCGCCGAGCCCCGGTCGTTGGTGATGATCGTTTCGGAGTGGCCGGTGCTGTGGGCGCGGATGTGGTCCAGCGCCGCGTCCAGGTCGGGGACGACGGCCGCGGCCAGGTCGAGGGTCAGGTACTCGCCGTCGAACTCGTCATCTCCGGCGGGGACGACCTCGGCGGAGTAGGCGGCAACGTCCGGGGTGCCGTGGACGGTGACCCCCTGCTCGGCCAGGGCGGCCAACGCCTTGGGCAGGAACTCGGCGGCGATGCCCTGGTGGACGAGCAGCGTTTCGGCGGCGTTGCAGACGCTCGGCCGCTGGACTTTGGCGTTGAGCAGGATGTCGAGGGCCATCTGCTGGTCGGCGGTGGCGTCGACGAAAACGTGGCAGTTGCCGGTCCCGGTCTCGATCACCGGAACCTTGCTGCCCTCGACCACAGCGTTGATCAGGCCCGCCCCTCCGCGGGGGATGAGCACGTCGACCAGCCCCCGGGCGGCCATCAACTCTTCGGTCACCTCGCGTCCGCCCTGGACCAGTTGGACGCCGTCCTCGGGCAAACCCACCGATGCCAGGCCGCGGCGCAGCGCCGCCACGATCGCGCGGTTGGAGTTGATCGCCGAGGACGAGCCGCGCAGCAGCGCCGCGTTGCCCGACTTCAGACAGATGCCCGCGGCGTCAGCAGTCACGTTCGGCCGAGCCTCGTAGATGATCCCGACCACTCCGAACGGCACCCGGACTTGACGCACCTGGACGCCGTTGCTGTTGGTCCAGCCGCGTACCACGTCCCCGACCGGGTCGGGCAACGTGGCCAGATCACGCAGGCCGCCGACCATGGCGTCCAGTCGGGCCGGGTTGAGCCGCAGCCGATCGATCAGTGCGTCCCCGACCCCGGCCGAGCGGGCGGCGTCGACGTCGCGCTGGTTGGCCTCCAGCACGTCCGATTCTGCGTCGGCCAGGGCGTCTGCCATGGCCTGCAGGGCGGCATCCTTGGTGCCTCGGTTCAGCGTGGCCAGGCAGCGGCTGGCGTCCTTGGCGGCCCGAGCTTGGTCAGTGAAGGTCACCGGCGAAGGATAGAACAGCGGCGCACCCGGCCAGCTCGGGGACCGCGGCGCAGACGCCGATCAGGCGCGACGCACCTTGACGAAGAGAGCATCGCGATGCACGACCTCGCGTTCGAACTCCGGCCCCCGCTCCGCGGCGAGGTCGCGGGTACTGCGTCCGATCAACTGCGGCAGGTCGGCGGCGTCGTAGTTCACGATCCCGCGGGCGATCGTCCGACCGGCGGGGTCGACCAGGCGGACCGGCTCCCCGGCGTGGAAGTCGCCACTGACGCCGACGATCCCGGCGGGAAGCAGGGAAGCTTTGCGCTCGGTGACCGCCCGGACCGCGCCGTCGTCCAGAATCAGGTCGCCCTTCACCTGGGACGCGTAGGCCAGCCACATCAGACGTCGGGCGCGCTTCTTGCCGGTGGGGTGGAACAGCGTGCCCACCGGGTCGCCGCCGATCGCCCGATGCACATCGGCCGCGGCAGCCAGCACCACCGGGATGCCGCCGGCAGTGGCGATCCGGGCCGCCTCCAGCTTGGTGGTCATCCCGCCCGTGCCGACCTGAGCCCCGGCCCTGGAGGTGTCGACGATCAAGTCGTCGACGTCGCTCACCTCCGCAATCGGACGAGCCGCCGGGACCGCCGGGTGCGCGGTGTAGAGCGAGTCGACGTCCGACAACAGGATCAGAGCGTCGGCCCCGACCAGGTGCGCGACCAGGGCGGCCAATCGGTCGTTGTCACCGAACCGAATCTCGTGGGTGGCCACCGTGTCGTTCTCGTTGACGATCGGGACGGCACCCAGTTCGAGCAGCCGGGTGAAGGTGCGCAAGGCGTTGCGGTAGCTGGATTGCCGGGTCAGGTCGTCGACGGTCAGCAGCACCTGCCCGACCGGAATCCGATGCCGGGCGAAAAGGTAGCCGTACCGCTCGACCAGGAGTCCCTGGCCGACGGACGCGGCCGCCTGCTGCCCGGCCAGATCCCGCGGCCGGTGTTTCATCCGCAGTGCCGGCATCCCCGTCGCGACCGCGCCGGAGGAGACCAGGACCACCTCCTGGCCGCGGCTCCTGGCCGCGACCAGCGCCTCGACCAGGGCCTCCAGTCGCTCGGCGTCCAAGCCCTGGTCGGTGGTCAGCGAGGACGATCCGACCTTGACCACCAGGCGCTGGGCCTCGGTGACCTGGGCCCGTCGCTCAGTCATCGGTCTGCGTCTCGTCGTCCCAGCCGTCGGCCGCCATCCGGGTAAGCCGCTCGGCGTCCTTGGCGGCGTGGTAGGCAGCGTCCAGCTCGCGACGACGCTTCACCGCCGGACGCTCCTCGTGCAGCCGCTGGTCATCGCCACGCCGGGACAGGATTTCGGCACCGATGTCGACCTGCGGGGCGAAGTCGAAGACCACCGGGTGTTCCCCTTCGCCGATCGCCACCGCGTCGCCGGCAAGGGCGCCGAGACGTAGCAGTTCGTCCTCGATGCCGAGCCGGGCGAAGCGGTCGGCGAGATAGCCCACAGCCTCCGGGTTGCCGAAGTCCGTTTGCCGAACCCAGCGCTCGGGTTTGGTGCCACGGACCCGCCAGACCTGGCCGCCTTCACCGTCCCCCTGCTGGACGATGGTGAACTCGGGCCCGCCGCTGATCGGCTTCGGCCGGATCACGATCCGCTTCGGCGCGGACGCCGGGGCAGCCGCTCGGCGCTCGGCGACCAGCGTGGCCATCGCGTAGGTCAGCGCCTGGAGCCCCTCGCCGGTCTTGGTCGACACCGCGAACACCGGCAGCCCGCGAGCCTCCAGATCCGGGGTGACGATGCCGGCCAGTTCGGCCGCGTCCGGAACGTCCACCTTGTTCAGCGCCACCATCCGCGGTCGATCCTCCAAGCCACCGTGAGCCGCCAGTTCGGCCTCGATCACGTCCAGATCGGTGAGCGGGTCCCGTCCCGGCTCGTAGGTGGCGCAGTCGATCACGTGGACGATCGCCTGGCAGCGCTCGATGTGGCGCAGGAAGTCGTGGCCGAGCCCGCGGCCCTCGCTCGCCCCCTCGATCAGCCCGGGCACGTCGGCCACGGTGAACGTGGTCTCGCCGGCCACCACCACCCCAAGGTTGGGGATCAACGTGGTGAACGGGTAGTCGGCGATCTTGGGCCGGGCGCGGGAGATGGCGGCGATCAGCGACGACTTGCCGGCACTCGGGAAACCGACCAAGCCGACATCGGCCAGCACCTTGAGTTCGAGGACGATGGTGCGAGCCTCGCCCTCCTCGCCGAGCAGGGCGAATCCGGGAGCCTTGCGGGTCGACGAGGCGAGGGCGGCGTTGCCCAGACCGCCCCGGCCACCCGCGGACACCACCACCTCGGCGTCGGCCCCGATCAGGTCGGCCAACACCTCCCCGGTATCGGCGTCGGTCACGATCGTGCCGTCCGGGACGCTCAGCACCACGTCCTCGCCGTTGGCGCCGTTGGCGTTGTCGCCCTTGCCGGGCTGCCCGTTTTGGGCGCGGCGCTGAGACTGCCGGTGGTACTCGACCAGCGTGGTCAGCCCGGGGTCGACCCGCAGGATGACCGAGCCGCCGTTGCCACCGTTGCCGCCGTCCGGCCCGCCCAGCGGCTTGAACTTCTCCCGCCGGACCGAGGCGCAGCCGTGCCCTCCGTTGCCCCCGGCAACGGTGAGTTTCGCCTGGTCGACGAACGAGGGGATGGCCATCAGGTTCCTTTCGCGAACGTCGGAGTCTATCGGTCGTTGGCGACGTCGCCGGTCGAAGGCGGAGCCCAGACCGACAGGTCCTGGGTGACGGGCGGGGTGGGGCCCAACTGCTCGTTGATCGTCTGGGCGGCACTGAGGTCGTCCAGCTCTTGATCGTCGATGGGTTCGACGTCCGGCTGCGGTCGGCGCCGCCAGGTTCGCCAGCCGAACAGGGCCAACGCTGCCAGGCAGACCACCGTGGTCAGCCCCAGCAGCAGCGACCAGGACGGCCCCGGATGATCGAGAGCCACGGCCCTCAGCCCCAACGGCTTGGTGATCATCGAACCGTCGGCGAACCGGACGCTTCGCCCAGACGCCGTTCCGTTGGTGTCGACCACGTCACCGGGGAAGACGACGGTCAGGTCGAATGCCTCAATGTTGAGTTCCTCGTCGATCCGATCAGCACTGGAGGCGACGCCGAGCGGATTGATCGAGAACGCCACAAACTCACCGACGAAGGTGATGTCGACCAACATCCGCCGCAGCCGCTCCGGATGCGCGGTTCCCCGATAGGTGCAGGAGTAGGTGCCGTCATCGTTCACCCGCTCGGTCAGCGGCAGTTGGGCGCCGGCGGCAAAGCTGCCCTGGCACTCAGGTGTGCTGCCCTGCTGGGTCAGCGTCACATCGACGACGGCCTCGTGGGGGTTGCGCAGATCGACGGTTCCCTGGACGTCGCAGCCGCTCAGCAACGTCAGGGCAACGAGGACGCCGACCACCACCGTCGCCCCTCCGCGCCTGGCCCGCATGGGCCCGATCTTAGGTCTGCTGGTTGGTTCGCCGACCGCAACGCCTCCGGGAGTGCAGACCGGCCCCGGCGACCCCCGGTGGAGCCGAAGAGCGCCCACCCGGTAGCCGGATCATCGCGGCCTCCTTAAAGCGGCGAGGCGACCCCGAAGGATCGCCTCGCCTGATGCCTGTTGGCGTTACTCGGCGGCCTCGGCGACCGCGATGTTGACCACCTTGCGGCCCCGGCGGGTGCCGAACTCGACCTTGCCGGCGCGCAGCGCGAACAGGGTGTCGTCGCCCCCGCGGCCCACGCCCTCACCGGGGTGGAAGTGGGTGCCGCGCTGCCGGACGAGGATCTCGCCGGCGTTGACCTCCTGGCCGCCGAACCGCTTGACCCCGAGCCGCTGGGCGTTGGAGTCGCGACCGTTGCGGGAGCTGGATGCGCCCTTCTTATGTGCCATGTCGTCCTACCTCAGCTTCTGGAGTTGATTCCGGTGACCTTGACCTGGGTGTACCGCTGACGGTGACCCTGGCGCTTCTTGTACCCGGACTTGTTCTTGTACTTGAGGATCCGGATCTTCGGACCCTTGGTCTCAGCCAGCACCTCGGCGCTGATGCTGACCGTCGCCAGCTTGGCCGCGTCGGCGGTCACGGTGTCGCCGTCAACGACCAGCAGGGGGGTCAGAGCGACCGACTCGCCCACCTTCGCCTCGACCTTGTCGATCTCCAGGACGTCGCCGACCGCAACCTTGTGCTGGCGGCCGCCACTGCGCACGATCGCGTACACGCTGACCCACTCTCTCGAACTCTTCGTTGTGCGGTGCCGCGGATCACCGGCGGTCTCGACAGGCTCGACCAGCCAAGGTTGGGAAAACCTGGACGGGCACCGAGGATCAAGACTACGGGGAGGCTCCGAGGGGGGTCAAACTGAGGCAGGATGGCCCCATGAGCGAGCAGATCCAGATCGACCGGCCCGACGGCAGTCTACCGATTCATCGCTGGCTTCCCGAGGCTGGGTCGGGACCGGGGATCTTGCTGGTTCAGGAGATCTTCGGGGTCAGCGACTACATCAAGCAGCGCGCGGCTGATCTCGCCGCCGCCGGATATGTCGTCTACGCCCCGGAGTTGTACTTCCGACTCGGCGACCTCACCTTCGACGAGACCAGCCCGGACTACATCGGCCAGGGCATCGCCGCCTCGCAGCGTTTGGATTGGGCCCAGACCGTGGCCGACACGTCCGCGGCGCTGGACGCGCTGCGCTCCGCTCCCGAGATGACCGGCGGGGTCGCGCTCTTCGGGTTCTGCTTCGGCGGCGGGATGGCGTTCAATGTGGCCGCCCAGAACCTCCCGGACGCGCTGGTCAGTTACTACGGCTCAGCCTTACCAAACCTGCTCGACCTGGCCCCCAGCGTCGATTGCCCGCAACTGCACCACTTCGGGTCGGCGGACGCCTTCTTCCCGATGGAGACGGTCGATCGGATCCGCGACGCAGTGCTGGCCGATCGCGATGACGTCACGTTTGCGGTGCACGCCGGAGCCAACCATGCCTTCGACAATCCCTACCCGGCGCTGTTCCACGCGCACGCGTCCCGGGTCGCCTGGACGATGACCCTGGGCTGGCTGGCGGACGCGCTGGCCTGAATCACCAACCGGCGCCGCGCCGATCACGGTCGTGCGCAGACCGATCGCGGGGTTCGGTGAGGTCACGCAACCGAGCCCCCACCCAGTCGGCCGCCTGATTCAAACCATCGCCGAGGTCCTTGAAGAGGCCGCCGAGCGTCTCGTCCACGCCCTTGAACTGGTCGGCATAACTCGCCGCGGCCGCCTGGGCTTCGGCGGTCATGCTGGCCGCGGCGTCGTCGACGCGCAGCGGGAACACGCCGTCGACGATCCGTTGGTACTCCCCCGACTCGACCCACTGGTGCAGTTCCCCGGCGCGGACGACCGCGAACGGATGGGACTGACCCTCCACCATCAGCACCCGCAGCAGCACGTCCCGCAGGTCGTCGTTGTCGTGGTACTCGGCCGCCTGATCCAGGAACGCGTCGGGGTCGAGGTCGTCGAGGTGGCCGCCACCGGCCAACTTCATGTGCGCCCGCAGCGACACGTCCCGGTTCTGGACGGCCAGCAGTCCGGCCCGGTCGGCCGACAACTCCGCCTTGCGCGACCACTCCATCAGCGCGGCCATCAGGGCCCGGGCTCCCAGGGCGCCCAACGGGATCGCGAACAACGTCCCGGAGAGCACCAGCAGGATCGCCAGCAGCGTCCGGTAGACGGCGTGCCCGCTGAGCACGTGACCCAGCTCATGCCCCAGGACGAAACGCAATTCGTCGTCATCCATCAGCTCCACGAGTGATGAATTGACCACGATCACCGGCTTCTCCATGCCGATCGCCATCGCGTTCAGCACCGGATCGGCCTTGACGTAGAGCTCGGGCACGTCGGTCACGTCCAGGGTTGCGGCGGCCTCCCGGTAGATCCGGTTGATCCGGCCGAAGTTGCGGTCGGTCACCTTCACCGCCGAGCCGAGCAGCAGCATCCGGATCGCCCGCTCGCTGAGGAAGCCGCTGATCCGCTTGAGGATCACATCAAAGCCGCGGAGTTTGCGCAGCGCCACCAGGGCTCCGCGGTCCGCCGGATGCTCCCAGGCTCGGGAGCTGATGCCGATCAGAGGGGTCGTTGAATTCTCGGTCACCCAGCCAGTGTGCCTCGCCAGTCCGAATTCAAGGCGATAGCCTGCGGCCTAGCACGACGTCCTGGGAGGGACGAGAACTTTTCCGCTGAACGTGTATCAGGCTGGGGCCAGGGGGCTCCTCTACGACGTGGGAACAGGGTCGCTGATGGCTGTGACGCAATCGTCTGACGGCCACACCGAAGAGTCGGTGTGGCGCTTGGCGGCGGCCAGCTTCGACGCCTGGCGGTCCGGCGACAAAGCCGCCATGGACGACCTCGTGCGATCGATGACGCCGGTGCTGTGGCACGTCGTCCGCGCGTACGGGTTGTCCCAGGCTGCCGCCGAGGACGTCATCCAGAACACCTGGCTGGCCCTGGTCCGCAATGCCCACCAGGTGGCGGAGTCAGCAGCGGTGGGGGGTTGGCTGCTGACTACTGCCCGCCGGACGGCCTGGCGCGCCAAGTCCGGCGACGGCAAGGCGACCCCCACCGACGACGCCGACCTCGCCTACCGATTGCCGTCGGCACCTTCGGCCGAAGCCATCTCGGTCGAGGATTTGGGCGCCCGCGACCTGTGGGACCTGGTCCACCAACTCGACGAGCGCTGCCAGCGCCTGCTCCGGGTGGTGGCCTTCGACGATCGTCCCGACTACGCCGGCCTGGCCGGCGAGTTGGGGATGCCGATCGGCAGCATCGGCCCGACCCGGCGCCGCTGCCTGGACAAACTCAAGTCAGCGCTGCAGAAAGGCTGAGCGACCGTGACCACCCAGCATCCCGATTCCGGACGCGACCCGTTGTTCGACGTCCTCAAGACCACCTACCAGGAGATGGACCCGGTGCCCGACGGCCTCGCCGAGCGGGTGCTGGTGGCCCTCGCCCTCGATGACATCGATCTCGAGTACGAGTTGCTCACCATGGTGCACCGCTCGGAGCAACTGGCCGGCACCCGCAGCGTCGACACCCACAAGACCGTCCTGGAGTTCAGCGCACCCGGGGTCACGGTGATGTTGCGGATCAGCCCGATCGACGACAACCACCGCCGGATCGACGGCTGGGTCACCCCCGCGCAACCGCTGACCGCGGCCCTGTGGCAGGACCGCAGCACCACCGAAGCGTCCGTCGGCGCCCACGGCCGCTTCGAGTTCGACTTCGTCCCCCGCGGGCTGACCCGGCTCGACCTCTTGCAGTCCGGCGACGGGCATCTGGCGCGCACCACCGCCTTCCGCACCACCTTGTTCGAGATCTGAGGACCGCCATGCTGCCGGAGAACTCCACCGAACCGACCAAGCCGCTGCCGCGCGATCCCATGGATCGCGACCCGGTGGCGCCGTCGCGCGACGTACTCAGCCAGTTGGCCGGCCGCGTCCTCGACCCGGGCACTGCGATGCGGGTGAAGGGGATCAACCCCCGCCCGACCGCCTACGTCGGGCATCGCATCCTGGTGCCGACCGATCGGCTGGACGAGGTGCTGCCGATCCTGCAGGAGGCGGCCCGCTTCAAGGGTTGGGCGTTGTCCCCCGACGACTCCTTCCGGCCGTGGAAAGTCACCATCCCCAACCCCGAGGTGCCGGACCAGCGGATCACCATCGGCCAGACCCGGTTCGAGATCGACATCCTGCCCGGCGCGGCGGCGTCGGCCCCCGACTCCTGGGTGCTGCTGCAGTTGGCCCGGGCGAACTCGGGAGTGGAGGAACTGCGCGGGGTGTCGCTGGACCACATCGTGTCCACCGACCCCCTCTACGACGCACACCCGCTCTACGACGCCCACCCCCTCTACGACGCCCACCCGCTGTATGACGCGCACCCTCTCTACGACGCGCACCGCTACGGCGGACGATCCCCGATCACCTACGTCGGGGCTCCCCCGCACCGCCACCAGAAGATCGACCGGCTGCGTCCGGTGGTGGCGGTGCTCGACACCGGCGTCGGCTATCACCCGTGGTTGGCCGGGGTGGTGGACGAGAGCGTCACCCTCGACGGGGCCGCGATCGGCTACACCAACCCGCTGACCGATCCGGAGTCACGTCCAGACCAGGCGGGTCCGCTGGACGGCAGCATCGACAAGAACTCCGGCCACGGCACCTTCATCGCCGGGCTGATCCACCAGGCCTGCCCCGACGCCGACATCCTGTCGTGGCGGATCGTGAACTCCGAGGGTCCGATCGCCGAGTCGGAGGTGCTCGCGACGATTTCGCAGGTGGTGGAGCTGGTCGTCCGCTATGCCGACGGCCGCAACGACGGCCGCCGGATCGACGTGCTCAACCTCTCGCTGGGCTTCTTCCACGAAACCGCCGAGGACTCCACCCACGAGTTGCTGCTGGGCACGATGCTGCGGGCTCTGGGCGTCCTCGGGACCGTGGTGGTCTGCGCGGCGGGCAACGAGTCGACGGCCCGCCCCCGGTACCCGGCAGCGCTCGGGCCCTGGCGCAACGCCACCGTCGCGAACACGACGAAACAGGAACTGCCGATCGTTGCGGTCGGGGCGCTCAACCCCAACGGCACCGAAGCGATGTTCAGCAACACCGGTCCGTGGGTGCGGGCCTGGACGTCGGGAGCGGTGCTGATGAGCACCATCCCGAGCTTCCAGGGCGGTTCGTTGCCGACGGCCCGGGTGGTTTATGACGGCAGGGTCCGCGAGGGCCTCGACCCCGACGACTTCTCGGCGCGCTTCGCCACCTGGAGCGGCACCTCGTTCTCGGCGCCGGTCGTGGCCGGGCGGATCGCCGCTCGGCTGCTGGAAGGGATGCCGCAATCGGAGGCCGATCACCGGGCCACCGCGGTCGAGCGGGGCTGGAAGGCGGTAGCCCAGGAATCGGACATCGTGGCACCATGACGCAGTGCTGTCGGCCCAGGAGCGATACCAACGGGCGCGCGAGGCGCAGCGGGTAGGTCGCTATCGCGAGGCCCGGCGGCTGCTGCTGGCGGCGCTGAGACAGACGACCGACCCCGAACTGCTGTCCAGTGTCGAAACCACGCTTGGTTGGGTCGAGAACGAACTCGGCGATCCGCACGCCGGATTGGAGTTGCTGGACTCCGCGTACCACCGGCGGCGCTTTCTGCCGTCGCTGTTGACCGGGCAGATCCTGGCCCAACGGGCCCTGTTGCGGGTTCGGATGGGCGATCTCGATCAGGCGCTGCGGGACTTCTCCCAAGCCATTCCGCTGCTCTCCGATGACCCCGCCGAACTTGGCAAGGCCCTGCTCAACCGGGGCAACTTGGCGCTCGAGCGAGGCCAGCCGGCCAAGGCCCGCGAGGACTTCGAGCGGGCGGTTGAGCAGTACGGGGCGGCGCTGAGCCCGATCGGGATCGCCAAGTCGCAGCACAACCTGGGCTACGCGGCGATGTTGCAGGGGGAGGTCGCCCTGGCGCTGCGGCTGATGGACCAGGCCTTCCAGGCGCTGGCCGAAGATCAGTCGCCGGCGTTGATCGCGATGTGCCAGCAGGATCGCGCCGAAGCGCTGCTCGCCGCCGGGTTGTTGGATGAGGGGGCGACCGCCTTGCAGGCCGCCGCCGACGGCTTCGGCTCGCAGCGGCTGCGTCGGCATCAGGCCGAGGCCGAGTTCGTCCTGGCCCGAACGTTGAGCGCCTCCGATCCGGCCCGGGCCGCCAAGGTCGCCCGGCGGGCCGAGCGGTTGTTCGAGGGGGCCGGGGCGCCCACCCAGGCGCTCCGGGCCCGCGCGGTGCGAGTGACCTGCCAACTACGGCTGGACAAGCGGGTTGCCGGAGCCGGGGAGCTGGCCGCGGAGCTGACCCGGGCGAAGTTGACCCGAGACGCGCTGGGCGTGCGCATCCAACTGGGCGAATTCGCTCGTGGGCCGCGGCGACGCCGCCTGCCGTCCGACACTCCGCTGCCGCTGCGGTTGGCCGCGGCCGAGGTGGAGGCTGCCGAGTTGCTGGCCGATGGACGGGCCGACCAGGCGCTGGCGGCGGTCACCTCCGGGCTGCGCGAGGTCCAACGGTGGCAGGCCCGGTTCGCCAGCCTGGACCTGCAGACCTCGCTGGGCGGCCACGGCCAGCGGCTGGCCGGGATCGGCCTGGATGCGGCCTTGTCGCTGGGGCGGCCCGATCTGGTCTACCGCTGGGTGGAACGGACCGGCGCGATGGCCGGTCGGGTGGCGCCGGTCCGACCTCCCTCGGACCCTGCGGTGGCGGCCGATCTGACCGAGCTGCGGGTGCTCGCCGCACGTCCACCCAAGCCGGGGTCCCCCGAGGCGCAACACCAGACGGAACTGTTGCAACGGGTTCGCGAGCGCGCCTGGCAGGACCCGGGATCGGCTCGGCTGAACGTGCTCCGGCCGTTGGCCCAGGTCCGCCGGGAACTGCGAGAGAGCGGCGCCACCCTGGTCTCGCTGATGTCCGGCCTGGACCAGGCCTGGGCGTTCGTCGCGTCCCCGCGCCGCAGTTCCCTGGTGGCACTGGGGGCGGTCCAGCCGATCCGCGCCGCGCTGAAGGGACTGCCGGCCGATCTGGACTTGGCGGCGTCCGACCTGCCCGAGCCGATCGCGGGGTCGGTCCGAGCCTCCCTGGCCGATCGGATCGCCAGTCTGGACGCGCTGATCCTGGCGCCGGTGGCGTCGATGCTGATCGGCACCCGGGTGGTGATCAACCCGACCGGCATCTTCTCGGGTCTGCCGTGGACGTTGATGCCCTCCTTGGCGGGGTGCGCGGTGACCATCCCGCGCAGCGCTTCGGCCTGGGTGAGCGCCCGGGAGCGTCCCCACGAGTACGCGCTGGCCGGGTTCGCGGCCGGGCCGCGGCTGGAACGCTCGGAGGGGGAGGTCGTCCAGGCCGCCGGGCACTGGGGCCGGGCGGAGGTGCTCCGCGGCGCCGCCGCCAACGCTGGTTCGGTCACCGAGCTGGCTGGCCGGGTGGACGTCCTGCACCTGGCGGCGCATGGCCACCACGTGGTCGACAACCCGCTGTTCTCGAACCTGGAACTGGCCGACGGACCCTGGTTCGGCTACGACCTCGACCAGCTCGCCGACATCCCCGAGGTGGTGATCCTGTCGGCGTGCGAGCTTGGCGCGACCACCATTCGCCGCGGGGACGAACTGCTCGGGCTCACCACCGCCTGGCTGCACGCCGGCGCTCGCTGTGTGATCGCGTCACCGGCGTCGGTGTCGGACGAAGTGGCCGCGGCGATCCTGCCCGAGGTGCACGCCGAACTCGCCCAGGGGACGATGCCCGCCGACGCCCTGGTGGTGGCAACAAGACGCCATCCCGAACTGGTGTCGACGTTCCAGTGCTACGGGGCCGGTTGGTAGCGGCGGGGTCAAGGGGTCACGCTCCGTCCCAAGACGCCGCCCTCGGATTCGACGTGCTGACTCCAGGTGCCCGGGGGCGCCGGCCGGTCCCGCCCGTGGTGGTGTGCGACCTTAGCCGCCGTCCCACCAGCGCAGCACCCGGGTGCCGATCAGGGTCAGCCACGGCGAGGCCTCCCCGACGGCCACGTCGATCGGGAACCACTGCTGTCCGGCGTGCCGGACGTCCTGCAGCCAACTCCCGTCCGGCTGACGCTTGCCGCGGATGACGGCGATCGCGTCGCCGAGGCGTGGGTCGGGTGCGGTGCCGTCGATGGCGGCCGCGCGGCGGAAGTAGTCGGCGGCCTTGAGCACGTTGTAGCGCCAGCGGAAGGGGTAGCCAAACTCGTCCAGCCAGTCTCCGACTCGTTGCCCATCGCTGGCCCGGACCATCGCCCGCCGGGTCAGTAGGTACTCCTCGGCCGGACGGCGCAGCGCCACGATTCGCGGGTCTCCGGTCAGCTCCTGATAGGTCAGCAGCCCGGCCAGACTGTTCAGCGTGGAGTGGAACGAGGAGCGCACCGACCCGTTCTCCCACTCGCAGTTCCAGCCGCCGTCGGCCAGTTGATGGTCGCCGAACCAATCCACCAGGCCGGACACGTCGGCGCCCAACCAGGCGCCGTTGGCCAGGGTGAACGCATTGATGCAGCAATCGACCTCGCCTCCCCAGTACGGCAGGTCGTCGTACTCCCAGGTCGAGTTCTGGCGGAGCTTCTCGGCGGTGCCGGCCAGCGCGGAGGCGTCCAAGCCCCACTCGCGAAGGGTGTTCAGCGTCCAGGTGGTGGCGATCCAGGGCTGCCCGCCAGCGTCCGGCGGACCTTCCGGGTCGGTCGCCCGGCGATCCCACCGTGAGGGGAAATAGGCGCCGCCCGCCCACTGGCCGTCCTCGTCCTGCAACGCCAGCAGCCGGGCGCCCATGCCTTCGGTGGCGACCAGCGCACGGGTCGCCTGCCAGGTGGCCGCGGGTTCGTCCAGCAGGTCGCGCTGCACCTGCCAGCGCAGCGCCGGATCGGTGTCCAGCAGCCAGGTGCGAAGGTCAACAGGGAGCGTCATGGGGCGACGGTATCGACCAATCCGGACACAAACGCGTCGCATTTCTCGATGATCGTCGTTTCGAGTGCCGGGGCAAGGGAGCGGGCCGCCGCCGTCCGCGGCCCGAAGGAGTGCGCGCCGACGACGTCGACGACGGTGATCGTCCCCGCCGCCGGATGCAGACGCAGCGCCTCGCCGAGTTCGTCGCCCGTGCCGAACGGATCGGCGTTGCCCTGGAAGATCAACACCGGTCCCGCCACCCCCGCCAACTCGGCGATCCGGGACTTCTCCGGCTGCCCGGGCAGGTGCAGCGGAAAGGCCAGGCAGATCACCCCCAGCGCTGGCGGAGCGAAGGTGCGGCAGGCCACCCGGGCCCCGGCGGACCGTCCGCCAACGATCAGCGGCAGCGCCGGCCAGCGCTCGGCGACGGCGTCCACCGCCGAGCGCCAGGGGTCGTCCAGCGTGGGCGGCGGGGTCGACACTTTGCCGCCGGCGGTCTTCCAAGGCTGCTCAAACCGGGCCACGCTGATGCCGCGGTCCGGCAGGCGGTCGGCGAGTAACTGCAGGTCGTAGGCATTGACGGCCCCGTTTGCGCCATGCCCGAGCAGCAACACCGCTCGCGGCTGCGGAGCCTCGGCCAGCAGCAATCGCCCGGGGCCTCTGGGGGTGTCGATCGAGAGCACGTCCATGAGGGCAACCTAGCCCGCCTGCCACACTGGGGTCATGGTGTACGCCTTCTGGGCCCTGATGATCGGCCTGTCCGCGGCTTCGCTGTGGCTCGCCTACCGAGGCCAGAAACTGGCCAACTCCGATGAGATCTTCGCGGGCCTGACCCCCGGCCTCGCCCCCACCGACGGCGAGGCGGGGACTCGCGTGCCGGTCGGCGGCGAGTACAGCGGGGAGATTGCGGTCGCCTTCAACCCACCCAAGGGGGTCCGCGCCGGACTGGCCGGGACGATCGTGGACGGGAAGGCCGAAACCCGGGATGTGACCGCAACCATCGTCGATCTGGCCGCCCGCGGCTTTCTGACGATCAGGGTGGTGGAGTCGAGTGCCACCCGGACCGGCCGGGACTGGGAGCTGACCCGCAACGGCGGCGCCACCGGGCCCCTGGAGCCGGGCGAGAGCCACCTGTTGGACGACCTGTTCGTCCTTGACTCGACCGTCCTGCTGTCCGAGTTGCCGAGGCATCGCAACCACGCCTTCAACAACGCCCAGCACCAGTTGGCCACCGAGTGTGCCGAGCGTGGCTGGTTCCGGCTGGGCAGCCAGGGCCAGCGGGAGAAGGCGCTGGCCATGCTCGGGGTGGTGGCGGTGATCGTGATCGCCCTCACCGCCGGCATTCCAGCTGGCCTGGCGCTGGCCGTCCTGGTGGCGATCGCGGGCTGGGGAATGGCCATGCGGTCGTCGGGACGCCCGCCGCGCTCTGCTGAGGGAACGGCCGTCCGGATCCAGAGTCTTGGGTTCAAGAAGTACCTCGCCACTGCCGAGAAGGAGCAGTTCTCCTACGAGGAGGCGGCCGGGGTGTTCAGCAAGTACCTGCCCTACGCGATCGTCTTCGGGGTCGCCGACCACTGGACGAAGGTGTTCGGCGACCTGGCCGCACAAGCCGAGCTGGACGGGTTCGACGGCGGATTCGACCTGTTCTGGCTGAGCATGTACGGCTGGGGGATGTCGGATGCCATGGTCGACCTGGGGATGTTCGGGGCGCTCGGCGACGGAGCCGACTTCGGTGGAGATTGGTTCGGCACCGAGGGCATCGACGGCCTGGGCGCCGACGCGTCCGGCCTGGACGCCGGATTGGACCCGGTCGGGATCGACGCGGGCGGCGACGCCGGCGGCGACTCCTGGGGTGGCTTCGGCGGCGAGGGTGGCGGCTGGGGAGACTTTGGCGGCGGCGGGGATTTCGGCGGCTTCGGCGGCGACTGAGGTCTGGCCCGCTTACCCCGGCACCCCTCACCACGGCCGCGCTGGTCCGGCGCCCCGACCCCTGGCCCACTGACGCCGACCCCCTCACCCGACCCACTCCGCAAGGCTGGCGGGCCACGTCCTGACGGGCCGCTCGCAGGTCCCGCCAAACCTCCTGGCCGTTTCTGACATGCTGTCGGCCAGGAGGTCAGCGATGGATTTCTTCAACCCCTACCGGCACGGTTTCGTCCGGGCTGCGGCGGTCACCCTGCCGATCACGATGGTCGAACCGGCCAAGAACGCCGAGGCCATCGCGGCCCTGGCCCGCGAATGTGCCGACGAGGGCGTCGCGGTCGCGGTCTTCCCCGAGCTCTGCCTGACCGGCTACTCGATCGAGGACCTGCTGCTCCAAGACGCGGTGCTGGACGCGGCGGAGAAGGCCATCGCGACCCTGGCCGACGCGACCGCCGACGTCGGCACCGTGCTGGTGGTCGGAGCGCCGCTGCGCAGCCTGCACCGGATCTACAACTGCGCCGTCGTGCTGCACCGCGGCGAGGTTCTCGGGGTGGTTCCGAAGTCCTACCTGCCCACCTATCGGGAGTTCTACGAGCGCCGCCAGATCGCCCCCGGCGACGACGTCACCGGCGACATCAGGGTGAACGGCGAGGACGTCCCCTTCGGGCCCGATCTGCTCTTCGCGGCCGAGGACCTGCCGCACCTCGTCCTGCACGTGGAGATCTGCGAGGACATGTGGGTGCCGATCCCCCCGTCGGCCGAGGCCGCCCTGGCTGGCGCCACCCTGATCGCGAACCTGTCCGGCTCGCCGATCACCGTGGCCAAGGCCGAGGAGCGCAAGTCGCTGTGCGCCGGGGCCTCGTCGCGTTGCCTGGTCGGCTACGTCTATTCGGCGGCAGGCGAGGGCGAGTCGTCCACCGACCTGTCCTGGGACGGTCAGACCATGATCTTCGACAACGGGACGCTGCTGGCTGAGTCCGAGCGGTTCCCCGAGGGCTCGCGCCGCAGCGTCGCCGACGTCGACCTGGCCCGGCTGCTCCAGGACCGCTACCGCCAGGGCACCTTCGACGACAATCGCCGCGCCCACGCCGACCGGGTAGAGGCCTTCCGCTGGATCCCGTTCACCCTGGGCGTGCCCGAAACGACCGGCCTGCGCCGCTCGGTGGCCAGGTTCCCCTTCGTCCCCGCCGACCCCGCCCGGCTGGCTCAGGACTGCTACGAGGCCTACAACATCCAGGTATCGGGTCTGGAGCAGCGGCTGCGAGCCATCGGTCAGCCGAAGATTGTGATCGGGGTGTCCGGCGGCCTCGACTCCACCCATGCCTTGATCGTGGCGGCGAAGGCGATGGATCGGCTGGACCGGCCGCGCACCGACATCCTGGCCTTCACCATGCCGGGGTTCGCCACCTCCGACCACACCCGCAACAACGCGACCGAGCTGGCCACCTCGCTCGGGGTCACCTTCGACACCCTGGACATCACCCAAACGGCCCGGACGATGCTGGCCGAGATGGACCACCCCTTTGCCGAGGGTCAGCCGGTCTATGACGTCACCTTCGAGAATGTCCAGGCCGGGTTGCGCACCGACTACCTGTTCCGGATCGCGAACCAGCGCGGCGGCATCGTGCTCGGCACCGGCGATCTGTCCGAGCTGGCGCTCGGCTGGTGCACCTACGGGGTCGGCGACCAGATGAGCCACTACAACGTCAACGGCGGCGTCCCGAAGACCCTGATGCAGCACCTGATCCGCTGGGTGATCGCGTCCGGCCAGTTCAGAGACGAGGTGGGGGTGGTGTTGCAGTCGATCCTGGACACCGAGATCACCCCGGAACTGGTGCCGACCACCGAGGGTCAGAAGCCGCAGTCGACCGAGGCCACCATCGGTCCCTACAACCTGCAGGACTTCACCCTCTTCCACGTGCTGCGCTACGGGATGGTGCCGTCGAAGGTGGCCTTCTTGGCCAATCACGCCTGGTCGGACGCGGCGGCCGGCGATTGGCCGTCGGGCTATCCCGAGGACGAGCGGGTCGGCTACGACTTGGCCACGATCAAGAAGTGGCTGGAGGTGTTCCTCAAGCGCTTCTACGGGTTCGCCCAATTCAAGCGCTCCGCCCTGCCGAACGGCCCCAAGGTGGTCCGCGGCGGCTCGCTGTCGCCGCGCGGCGACTGGCGGATGCCGTCCGATACCTCGGCTCGGCTGTGGATCGAGGAGCTCAACGCCAACGTGCCCTGACCGCCGCCATGGCCGATCCGGTTCGGATCAGCTTCGTGAAATCGGAGAATTGGTCGTTATCCGGGACGTTTCGCCGACGCCGACCAGTCCGATCGGAGAAATGGTCGTTATGGGCGGCCGATCGGGCCCGATAACGACCATTTCCCCGACTTCACTTCGCGGAGCCGCGGGCAGCGACCCCATAACGACCATATTCGCGATTTCACCTCGGGCGGGTTGGCGACCATGACCGACCACCTCAGCCGACGTAGGCCGCCAGGTGCTTGCCGGTCAGGGTTTCGGCCGAGGCGACCAAATCGGCCGGGGTTCCCTCGAAGACCACCCGGCCGCCGTCGTGCCCAGCCCCGGGCCCCAGGTCGATGATCCAGTCGGCATGCGCCATCACCGCCTGGTGGTGCTCGATCACGATCACCGACTTCCCCGACTCGACCAGCCGGTCGAGCAGGCCGAGGAGGTTCTCCACGTCGGCGAGATGGAGGCCGTTGGTCGGCTCGTCGAGGATGTAGATGCCGCCCTTCTCACTCAGATGCGAGGCCAGGCGGATCCGCTGACGTTCACCACCGGACAGGGTCGACAGGGGCTGACCCAGGCTGATGTAGCCCAGCCCGACGTCGACCAGCCCGGCCAAGATGGTGTGGGCGGCCGGGGTCTTCGCTTCGCCGCTGGCAAAGAAGCGCTCCGCCTCCTCGACCGGCATCGCCAGCACCTCGGCGATGTCCTTGCCGCCGAGTTTGTACTCCAGCACAGCCGCCTGGAAGCGCTTGCCCTCACACTCCTCGCAGGTGGTGGCCACGGTCTCCATGAAGCCCAGTTCGGTGAAGATCTGGCCGTTGCCGTTGCAGACCGGACAGGCTCCCTCCGAGTTGGACGAGAACAGGGCCGGCTTCACGCCGTTGACCTTGGCGAAGGCCTTCCGAATCGGTTCCAGCAGCCCGGTGTAGGTGGCCGGATTGGACCGTCGGGAGCCGCGGATCGCGCTCTGGTCGATGGCCACCACGTCGTCCCGCTTGCCCAGCGATCCGTGGATCAACGAACTCTTGCCCGAACCCGCCACCCCGGTCACCACCACCAGCACCCCGGCCGGGACGTCGACGTCCACGTCGTGCAGGTTGTGAGTGGACGCGCCGCGGATCGGCAGCGAACCCGTGGGCTGGCGCACCGACGACTTCAGCCGCGCCCGGTCGTCCAGGTGCCGGCCGGTCAGGGTGCCGGAGGCCCGCAGTCCGGCCACGTCACCCTGGAAACAGATCTGCCCGCCCCCGCCGCCAGCACCAGGGCCCAGGTCGACCACGTGGTCGGCGATCACGATCGCCTCGGGCTTGTGCTCCACCACCAGCACCGTGTTGCCCTTGTCGCGTAGCCGAAGCAGCAGGTCGTTCATCCGGGCAATGTCGTGGGGGTGCAGGCCGATCGTCGGCTCGTCGAAGACGTAGGTCACGTCGGTCAGCGCCGAGCCGAGGTGCCGCACCATCTTGGTCCGTTGCGCCTCCCCGCCGGACAGGGTGCTGGTCGGACGGTCCAGGGAGAGGTATCCCAAGCCGATCTCGACGAACGAGTCGAGCAGATGCCTCAGGTTCGCCAGCAGCGGTGCCACCGACCGGTCGTCCACCCGCCTCAGCCACTCGGCCAGATCGCTGATCTGCATCGCGCAGGCGTCGGCGATGTTGATCCCGGCGACCTTCGACTCGCGGGCGTGGGCCGCAAGACGGGTGCCACCGCAGTCGGGGCACGGCTGGAAGGTCACGGCACGCTGGACGAACGCCCGGATGTGCGGCTGCATCGAATCGGGGTCCTTCGACAACATCGATTTGGTGATCTTGGGGATCAGCCCCTCGTAGGTGAGGTTGATGTTGTCGATCTTGACCTTGGTCGGCTCCTTGTAGAGCAGGTCGTCCAGCTCCTTGGCCGTGTAATCCCGGATCGGCTTGGTCGGGTCGAGGAAGCCCGAGGCCGAGAAGATCCGGACGTACCAACCGTCGCCCGTGTACCCCGGGACGGTCAGCGCACCCTCGGCCAACGACTTGGAGTCGTCGTAGAGCTGGGTCCGATCGATGTCGTTGACCGTGCCCATGCCCTCGCAGCGCGGGCACATGCCGCCCACCTGGACGTAGCGACGGGCCTCCTTGACCGTCCGGCCGTCGCCCTTCTCCATCTTGATCATCCCGCTGCCGCTGACCGAGGGGATGTTGAACGCGAACGCCTGCGGCGAGCCGACGTGGGGCTCTCCGAGCTTGCTGAACAGCACCCGCAGCATCGCATTCGCGTCGGTGGCGGTGCCGAGCGTCGAGCGAGCGTTGGCCCCCATCCGCTCCTGGTCGACGATGATCGCGGTGGTCAGACCCTCCAACGCGTCCACGTCGGGACGGTTCAGCGAGGGCATGAAGCCCTGCAGGAAGGCGCTGTAGGTCTCGTTGATCATCCGCTGGGACTCCGCGGCGATGGTGTCGAAGACCAGGGACGACTTGCCCGAGCCGGAGACCCCGGTGAACACCGTCAGCCGACGCTTCGGCAGTTCGACGTCCACGTCCTTCAGGTTGTTCTCCCGGGCGCCCTGCACCCGGATCAGATCGTGATTGTCGGCTTCGCGCATGGTGGTCCTCACTGGTCGTCCGCCCGTCCGGCGACGCTAGCCGGGACGTCAGCCCGACGCAAAGACCGCTGTCGGGAGGGTGCACCATACTGGAGCGGTGATCACCACCGTCATCTTCGACGTCGCAGGAGTCATCGTCGACTGGGACGCGGGCCGGGCGCTGACCGGGGTTCCGGAAGACCAGGCTCAGGCGTTTCTGGACTCGGCCGCCTTCGCCGACATCAACGCCCGCACCGATGCGGGCCTGTCCCTGGCCGAGGGGCTGGTGGAGTTCGAGGAGCAGGATCCGGAACTGGTCGACGTGTACCGAACGTACCTTCGTCAGTTCCCGCAGACCGTCACCGGACCCGTCCCGGGGACGGCGGAGGTGATCGACGAGTTGCTGGCCGCCGGCGTGCCGACCAACGGACTGTCGAACTGGGCGGCCGAGAACTTCAACGTGGCCCGCCGAGCGAACCCGGTGATCGACCGGTTGGCCGACGTGATCGTGTCCGGCGAGGTCGGAATGGCCAAGCCCGATCCCGCTATCTTCCGCTACGCGCTGCGCCGCTTCGGCCTCAACGCCGCCGAGACGGTGATGGTCGACGACCTCCAGACGAACCTGGACAGCGCGGCCAGCGTCGGCCTGACCACCGTCCTGTTCACCGATGCGGCCAGCCTGCGGGCCGACCTGGTGGCGCTCGGACTGCTGTGAGCGACCTGCTGGCGCTGACCACGGCGGACGCCCTGCGGCGACGTCGGCTGCGCACCATGAAGGCGGTGGCGCTGAGCCTGCTGGTGCTGGCCGCGCTGGTCTACCTGGCCACCCTCCGGCTCCCCCACGATGGCGTCTGGGGGTATGTGAACACCGGCGCCGAGGCGGCGATGGTCGGTGCACTGGCCGACTGGTTCGCGGTCACCGCGTTGTTTCGGCGGCCGCTGGGGCTGCCGATCCCGCACACCGCGATCATCCCGACCCGCAAGGACGAGATCGCCCACAACATCCAGGACTTCTTCACCGAGAACTTCCTGACCGAGGAGATCGCCCGGGAGCGGTTCGCGTCGGCCGAGGTCGGTCGCCGGGCCGGGGAATGGCTGCGCGACGACGACAACGCCCGCCGGGTGGTCCGCGAGGCGGCCCGGGTGGCGGTGGTGGCGCTCGATCACGTGAGCTCCGATGACGTGGCCGGGGTGGCCAACGAGGTGATCCTGCCCCGGCTTTCCAAGGAGCCGCTGGCCGGCCTGATGGGCGACCTGCTGGACGCCCTGGTCAGCGACAACGCTCACCAGGGGCTGTTCGATCTGCTCTTCGCCGAGGCCCACGACTGGCTTCGGCAGCACCCCGAGCAGTTCGCCGAGGTGATCGAGGAACGCGCCCCGTGGTGGTCGCCCGGTTTCGCCAACCGCCAGTTCACCCGTTGGTCGTTCGACAAGGCGCTGGACTGGCTGTGGGACGTCCGGCGGCAACGGGATCACCCCTCCCGCCGGGCGATCGACACCTACCTGCTCAAGGTGGCCGCCGACCTCCAGTCGAACCCGACCGTGGCCGAGAAGGCCGAGCGGCTCAAGGAGCGGCTGCTCACCCATCCGCAGACCGCCGAGACCGTGGTCGCCCTCGCCACCACCTTGCAGGCGTCGCTTCGGACCGCGCTCACCGACGAGGAGTCGCCGGTCTGGCTGCGCGCCCGCCGGGCCGTCCAGCGGTTCGGGGAATCGCTGCTCACCGATGACGAGTTGCGCAGCCAACTGGAGGCACGGCTCTCCGACGTGGTGGCCTTCTTCGTCACCCAATACGGGCCGGAGCTGTCCAACGTGATCAGCCACACCATCGAGCGCTGGGACGGCCGGGAGGCCGCCGATCGGATCGAACTGCACGTTGGCCGCGATCTGCAGTTCATCCGGATCAACGGCACGGTGATCGGTGGTCTGGCCGGTCTGGCCATTCACGCCATCAGCCAACTCGTGGGCTGACCCGGGGTCCCGTGGGGACGCGAACCGGATGCCTGACCAAATCTGGGTGGCGTCGGACCGGGAGCGCCTCTCGGCGCGTGGCCGCTCGAAGCGGCTGAAGTTGGAGCCCGGGGCTACCGCGGCCCGACGCCTCGTTGAGGCTACCCGCCCCGTCAAGTTCTGACCCATGCAAGGGCGGCCGGGCAGGTCTGTCGGCTGGTCGCGACTCTCGGGTTATCGCGCGGGTCTCGTGTTGTAACCAGAGATTCGCGCGACAAGGCGAGATTCGCGCGACAGGGCGAGATCGTCCAGGGCGAGGGCGGACGAGAGCCGGGCCGGGTCTACCTCAGGTCAAGTTGCCGGAGCGCCACAAGGCGGCGGCGCCAGTGAGGTCGGCGGCAACCGCCTGGAGGCGGGCGACGCGGTCCAGATCCGATCGGTCGCCGACATCGGCCCGTCCTGATGCCACCACGTGGCAGAAGGCGGCGGCTCGCTCCAGGGCGACGGCGAAGTCGCCCTCGAAAGCGCCGCGCAGGATGGCGTCGCAGACCCGCCGGATCTCGTCCGGACCTGTGGGTTCCACCCCGGCCACCACGTGATTGGGTTCGGTGTGCCGAATCCCCGCCGCGTACTCCCGGGCGGCGCGCTCCGGATCGCGCTGCACCCATTCCCGCAGCAGATAGAGCCGCCACAACGCCCCCGGCAGGGAGCGGGCCGGCCGCCGCGACCAGAGTTCGGCCAGGGGCTCGATGCCCAGGACCTCGGTCAGCGTCACCAACCGGGCGGTCGTCTCGGGATCGGCGCTCGATCGTCCGGTGTCCACGAGGACAGCGGCCAGTTCGTGGGCGGCCTCGACCGTGGCGATCGGATCGGTCCCCTCGGTCAGGGACTCCAGGGATACCGGGTCGGTGTAGCGCGGGCGCCGGGGACGTTCAGTAGTCACGGGCGGCCTCAGTTGCGACGACCGCGACGGTGGTTGTCCCGCTCGCCGCCGTCGGCAGGCGCTTGGGACTCGACCGGGGTGTCGTGCCGGTGGTAGCCGCGTCCCTTGCAGGTCTCGCAGACCACCGTGAACGCCTCGGCCAGTCCGGTGCCGATCTTCTTGCGGGTCATCTGGACCAGACCCAGCGAGGTCACTTCGGCGACCTGATGCCGGGTGCGGTCGCGGCCCAGGCATTCGACCAGACGGCGCAGCAGCAGTTCCCGGTTGGACGGCAACACCATGTCGATGAAGTCGATCACGATGATCCCGCCGACGTCGCGCAGCCGGAGTTGCCGGACGATCTCCTCGGCCGCCTCCAGGTTGTTCGAGGTGACCGTCGCCTCGAGGTTGCCGGAGGTGCCGGTGAACTTGCCGGTGTTGACGTCGATCACGGTCATTGCCTCGGTGCGATCGATGATCAGCGATCCGCCCGACGGCAAGAACACCTTGCGCTCCAGCGCCTTGGCGATCTGCTCGTCGATCCGATGTGCCCCGAAGAGGTCGCCGGACTGCTGGTGGTTCCAGTGGGACAACCGCTCCTTCAAGTGCGGAGCGACGTGGCCGACGTAGGCGTCCACGGTGTCGAAGGCGTCCTCGCCGCGGCTGTTGCCATCGACGATCAGGGCGTTGAAGTCCTCGGTGAACAGGTCCCGGACGATCCGGACGGTCAGGTCCGGCTCGGCGTACAGCAACTCCGGCGATTTGCCCGCCTTGACCTTCTTTTCGATGACCTCCCACTGGGCCTTCAGCCGGTTCACGTCCCGGACCAGCTCGTCCTCGCTGGCCCCCTCGGCCGCGGTCCGGACGATCACCGAGGCGTCCTCGCCGACCAGGCCGTCCAGGATGCCCTTGAGGCGGTTGCGTTCGGTCTCCGACAGCTTGCGGGAAATGCCGGAGAGTTGGCCGCTGGGCGAGTACACGACGTACCGCCCCGGGATCGAGACGTGCGCGGTGAGCCGGGCACCCTTGGCGCCGACCGGGTCCTTGCTCACCTGGACGAGCACGCTCTGCCCGGACTTGAAGACCTTTTCCATCTTGCGGTCGCCCCCGGTGACCCCGAACGCGTCCCAGTCGACCTCACCGGCGTAGAGGACGGCGTTACGGCCGCGGCCGATGTCGATGAAGGCGGCCTCCATCGAGGGCAGCACGTTCTGGACCCGGCCCAGGTAGACGTTGCCGATCATCGACGCGGCGCTGGCCCGGTCGACGTAGTGCTCGACCAGGATGCCGTCCTCGAGGACGGCGATCTGGGTGTAGTCCTCGCTCTGCCGGATCAGCATCTTCCGGTCCACCGACTCGCGGCGGGCCAGGAACTCGGCCTCGGACAGGATCGGCGCGCGGCGGCGTCCGGCGGCCCGGCCTTCGCGACGGCGCTGCCGCTTCGCCTCCATCCGGGTGGAGCCGTCGATGCCGGTCACCTCCTCGTTGGTGGACCGGGCCCGGCGCGGTTCGCGAACCCGGACCACGACCTCGGTCGGGTCGTCCTCGGCAGCGCCGGCGTCCTCACCGCGCCGACGTCGGCGACGCCGGCGACGGCTGGAGGTGGACGTCTCGGTCGCCCCGGCGGCGGTTTCGCCCTCGGGCTCGTCGCCCTCTTCTTCGTCGGAATCGGCGTCAGTCTGGTCCTCGGAGCCGTCGCCTTCGGCCGGAGAATCGCCGGCGCGGCGCCGGCGGCGACCACCCCGCCGGCGACGTCGACGGCGCGGCGACTCGCCAACCTCGCCGGTGTCGTCGGCATCGTCCTCATCGTCAGCGTCGTCGGCGTCGTCGTCGTCGCTCTCGGCGGACTCCTCCTCGATCACCTCGTCCTGCTCGACCGTCTCCTCCTTCGCGGGCTCCCGCTCGGAGTCGGCAGAGTCGTCGGACGACTCCGCGCCCAGCGCGGCCGCCAACTGATCGAGGGCTTGGGCGGCTTCGGGGGCGGCCTGCGGTCGCGAGGCCCGACGACGACTCCGCGCCAGGGCCTGAAGGCTCTCACCGACGGGGTCGGCCGGGTCCGTGGACGGCTGCTCCGCCGGTTCTGCGGCTGAATCCCCCTCCGCGGCGGGCTCGGCGGCGGCAGCCGCCTTGCGTCGGCGGGTCCCCTCGGCCGGGGTGCGACGGGTGCGCTTGGGACGCCCCTCGTCGGGCGCAACCGCCAGCTCCTGGGTGGCGGCGGGCGCCTGGTCGGTCGCAGCGGGCGCATCATCGGTGGCGGCGAAAGCCTGGTCGGCGGCAGGCGGCTCGCCAGCCGCCGGCAGCGCCTCGGAGGAGTCGGGGCCATCGGTCGGACGCTCGACGGGGGGTCCAGCCGGTCGGCTGGCAGCGCGGCGCCGGCGCGGCGCGGTGGCCGGTGCAGCGGTCTCGGCGGTGTCGCTGGTGGTCTGATCCTGGTCGAGCATTTTGCTCTCCTTCGACGGCGTGGGGTACGCCGCAGTGAGTGCCACCGAGGTGGCAAAGCCTGTGTCGGGCGATGGAACACGGCCCCCGCGGTCGTCACCGTCGCGGTCGGGTCACCCGAGCTGTCACCTCGGCTGCGCACCATCTGGGTAGAGCCTGACGGCCCGTACCTGGGGGCAAGTATGGCACAGCGCGCAGCCATGGGTCGATGAAACCCACCGGGTGGCAGCTCCCGAATTGCCACATGACAAGCCGCGTCAGCCTAGAGAGCAATTCCCTCGCCGGTGAACGGGTCAATCAGGACGACACCGTCCCAGCGCCCTTGGGCTCGCCGGTGAAAGAGCGCCGCTGGCGCCGCCGGGAAGTCCTCCGACACCCGCGCCAACGCGCCGACGACGTCGTCCGGCCGGACCAGCGGCACCCCGTGCCGCGACACCAACTGCAGCAGGCCGGGCGCCACCCGGCGCAGCTTAATGACGGCCGCTCGGGCGTCGAAGTCGCGCAAGCCGGACTTGGTCATCCGTTGCACCGGGAGGGACTCGGTCTCGAGCAGCCGGGTCACGGCCTGGTCGAGCACCGGGTCGGGCACGTCCGCCAGCCGGATCTCCCACATCGAGTCGGTCAACCGTTCGGCCAGCGAGTCGCCCTCCCCCTCAACCACCGCCAGGATCGCCAACCCGTCCGGAAGCGCGTCGTTGAGGGCAGCCTGCAGTCGTTGGGGATCGCGGTGTTCGGCCAACCCGATCTCGAGATATTCGGCGTCGGTGGCGGCCCCGGTCGGGCTCGCGTTGGCGAACGAAATCCGCGGGTGGGGCGAGAACCCAGACGAGTAGGCCATCGGCACGCCGGCCCGCCGTAGCGCCCGCTCGAAGGCGCGGGAGAAGTCGCGGTGGCTGGCGAAGCGCGCGCGTCCGGTCTTGGCGTAGCGCAACCGCAGCCGCTGGACGGGCGGGGCCTGTTGGGCCACCTGTTGCCTAGGGGTCACGGCCGGTCAGCTTAGCCAGCCTCACCCGAAACAGAACTCGTTGCCCTCGGGATCGGCCATCGTGCACCAGGTCCAGGGGCCCTGGCTGGCCTCCCACAGGAACGTCGCCCCGCGCTCCTCGAGTTCCGCCCGCACGGCAGCGCGATCGCTCCCGGGTTTCAGTCGAAAGTCCAGGTGCACCCGGTTCTTTCCAGCCTTGGGTTCCGGCACCGCCTGGAACAGGATCCGCTGCCGATCAGGGCGTCCCAGATCGGCCTCGGGCGTGATCGCGGTGGCGCTGCGCCAAGCCAGTCGTCCGTTGTGGACGACGGTGTGCGCCTCGTCGGCGTGACCCTCGGCGATCATCCGCCTGATGAACGCCTCGTCCTGGTGTTCGACGGCCCAGCCCAAGGTTTCGGCCCACCAATCGGCCAGGGGGTGGGGATCGGCGCAGTCGACGGCGATCTGGATGGTGGTGGTGAAATCGGTCATGACGCGAGCCTAAAGCTCGCCACCGACAACCCCCGGGGCCGGCGGCAGGAGGGGCAGCCCGGGCGGCGAAGATCCAGTCTCGGCCCGATACCAGCGGGCGTAGGCGTCGACGGCGGTGGGCAGGGTCGGGAAGATCAGCTCGTCCCCCACCCGTTGGGCGAACCCGGCCGCTTCGAGTTGCTGGCGCAGGTCGTTCTTGACCCGGGCCATCGCGAACGTGACCTGCCGCTCGGTCAGCGACTGACGCAACGTCTCCAACGTGTCCACGCTGGTCAGGTCGACCTCCACGTTGGCCTCGGCGTTGAGGACGAACCAGCGGCAGGCCGGAACCGCGTCGTCCACCGCGGCGGTGGCCCGGGTAAGAAAGTCCTCGGCGTTGGCGAAGAACAGCGGCGAGTCATAGCGGTACACGACCAGCCCCGGCACCTGGCTGGCCTGCGGGTAGTCGTCCACGTCGTGCATGCCGGCCAGTCCGGGGACGTAACCGAGGACGCCGTCATGAGGGTTGGCGATTCGACGGATCAGGTCGAGCACCGACAACCCGACCGCCACCCCGATGCCGCCCAGGACATCGAACGCCAGCACCGCAACGGTCGTGGTCAGCGCCAGCACCAATTCGCTGCGCCGGAAAGCCGCGATGCGCCGCAGCTCGGGCAGGTCGATCAGCCGGATCGCGGCATAGATGACCAGCGCCCCGAGGGCGGCGGCGGGGAACCAGGACAACACCGGGCCGAGGAAGATCAGGGTGGCGATCACCACGACCAGGCTGACCAGCGAGTACAGCTGGCTGCGGCTGCCGACCGCGTCCCCGATCACCGTCCGGCTACCCGAGGAGCTGACCGGAAAACCGTTGGTCAGGCCGGCGGCTACGTTCGCCGCCCCGAGCGCCAATAGTTCCTGGGTGCTGTCGATCGACTCGCGGCGCTTCGACGCGAACGCCCGAGCCGTCAGCACATTGTCGGAATACCCAACCACCGCGATGCCTAAGGCGTACGGCAGCAGGGTGAGCACGGCCAGGTCGCCCAGCTGCGGCAGGCGCGGCGCCGGGAGGCCCTGGGGCACGGCTCCGATGATCCTGATCCCCACTTGATCCAGACGAAGCGCCCAGACCAGCCCCGCCGCGGCCAGCATGCAGATCAGCGGCCCCGGCCACCGCGGCAGCCACGAACGAAAAGCCCACAAGGCGAGCCCGACGATCAAGGCCAGGACGAGCGTCGGCCAATGAACGGAACCGAGCTGCCCGGCCAACGAGGTGACCTGAGCCCACGGGCTGTCCCCGGTGATCTTCAGACCGGTGACCTTGCCGAACTGGCTGGTGATCATCAGCACCGCGATCCCGGCCATGTAGCCGACCAGCACCGGACGCGACAGCAGGTTCGCCAAGAAGCCCACCCTGGCGACGAAGCCGATCAGACAGATCAGTCCAACCGCGATCGCCATCAACGACGCCACCTCGGCCCACCGTGCCGAACCGGCCACCGCCACCAAGGCCCCGACCCCGGCGGCGGTCATCAGCGCCGTCGTCGACTCCGGACCGATGGAGAGCTGCCGCGAGCTGCCCAGCAGGGCGTACAGCAGGAGCGGGGCGAGGATCGCCCACAGCCCCACGATCGGCGGCAACTTGGCGATCTCGGCGTAGGCCATCACCTGAGGGATCAGGTACGCGGCGACGGTCACGCCGGCCAGCAGGTCGCCTCGCAACCAGGCCCGGTCGTAGTGCAGGAGCGTGTTCAACCCGGGCGCGAACCGGGCCCAGCTCGGCTCGCCGCCCTCGGCCATGTCGGCACGTTACTCCCCCGGCGACGGGGAGAACTCCCCATCGTGGTCGACCCAGGCGCGGGATAGAGTCACGACGCTTCCCGCCGACGTCCGACCCACTCCTTTGGAGGAACCATGCACCTGCGCACCATGGCCATCGGCCTGCTGACCACCGCGACCCTCACCCTGGCGCCGCTCGCCGTCGCCGCCCCGGTCAAGCCCGGCCCCGAACCCGC
>CAYVOW010000009.1:38222-45171 GCA_964453585.1 uncultured Micropruina sp. | reverse complement strand
CCGACCTGCCCGAGTCACGAGTGTTGCGGCTGTCCCGCCTCTATCCCGGATCGCAGTACCGCAAGGCCGCCGGTCATGTGCTGGTCCCCCGACCGATGACCCGGCCGATCGCCGGGCAACCCGTCACCGACGCGGCCCTGCTGGAGTGGGCGATGACCTTGCTGGACGCCATCTTCGAGACCGTTAGGATCGAGCCGTCGCCGTCGGCAAGGAGTTAGCGATGAAGTCCCTTCGTTGGGTGGTCGCGTTCGCGCTGTCCGCTCTGGTTGCCCTGGCCGGGTGCTCCTACGCTCGCCCCAGCGTGGCGGCTGAGGTCGGTGCCACCACGATCACCGATGCCCAGGTCGAGGCGGCGACGACGGCGGTCGCCACCGCCTTGGCGAGTGAACCGATGCGGGTCCGGCCGGCCGTTCTCCAGTGGCTGGTGCTGGGTGAGCTCTCGCGCCAGCTCAACGCACGCAATCAGCTGGGGCTGACCGACGCCCAGCGCGAGAGTTCCGCCCGGGCGTCCCGGCTGTCGGCGTTGATGGACGACCCGGCAACCCGCGACTTCGCCCTCAACGGCGGTGATTTCACCTACGTTTCGGACAAGTTGGGATCTCTGGAGGTGTTCCAGCAGCAGGCCGCCGGGATCCCGGTCATGCTCAACCCTCGTTACGGCACCTGGGACCCGGCCACCCTGGTGATCGGCGAACCGGGGGGCCTGAGCCAGCCCTTCCCGCGGCCCACCGCGAGCGAGTCGACCAATCGCTGAGTCCGAGGGAACCGGCCTCGGCCGCCTGGTCGAGGTGATGCACCGACTCCGCTCCGGCTGCCCCTGGGACGCCCGCCAAACCCACCTGTCGCTCGTCCACTACCTGGTCGAGGAAACCCTCGAAGTGGTGGACGCGATCGAGGCCGGAAACGATGACGACCTCCGGGAGGAGTTGGGCGACCTCCTGCTCCAGGTGGTGTTCCACGCCGAGATCGCGGCCGAACAGGGTCGCTTCGACATCGTCGATGTTGCCGACAGAATCGCCACCAAGCTGGTCGAGCGTCACCCCTACGTCTTCGCCGACCACAGCGTCCCGGACGACCTGATGGGTTCGTGGGAGCAACGCAAGCGCGACGAGAAGGGCCGGACGTCGGCCCTCGACGGAATCCCGAACCGGATGTCGTCGATCGCCCGGGCGTCCAAGGTGATCGCCCGCGCCCGCTACCAGGGACTGGACGTCGACGCGCACCTGCCCGACGCCGGGGTCGGCGCCCAGTTGCTGGCGATCGTGGCGGCAGCCCAGGCCGACGATCAGGATCCGGATCAAGAGCTGCGGTCCGCGCTAAGAACCCTGGAGGCGCGTCTGCGCGAGGTGGAGCGAGAGCAACGTCGGACCACATGACCGGGCGCTCACACCCACATGAAATGGGGGCAGCGTCCGCAAGTCGATCCCGCTAGGGTGAGAGCGAAGTCAACCCACCTGTCGAAAGGTCTGCACGTGGCAACCATCGAATTCGTTGATGCCCGCGAAATCCTCGATTCGCGCGGCAACCCCACCGTCGAAGTCCAGGTCATCCTGGAGGACGGTGCCGAAGGCCGCGCTGCGGTTCCCTCCGGGGCCTCGACCGGCGCGTTCGAAGCGGTCGAGCTCCGCGACGGCGACAAGGGCCGCTACGGCGGCAAGGGCGTGCTCAAGGCGGTGGAGAACGTTCAGGAGCAGTTGGCCGCCGAGGTGTTGGGCATGGACGCCGACACCCAGCGCGCGATCGATCAGGCGATGATCGAGCTCGACGGCACCGACAACAAGGGCAACCTGGGCGCCAACGCGATCCTCGGCGTTTCCCTGGCCGTGGCCCACGCCGCCGCCGAGTCCGCCGGCCTGCCGCTCTACAAGTACCTGGGCGGCCCGACCGCGAACCTGCTGCCGGTGCCGATGATGAACATCCTCAACGGTGGGTCGCACGCCGACTCCAACGTCGACATCCAGGAGTTCATGATCGCCCCGATCGGCGCCAGCACCTTCGCCGAAGCTCTGGAGATGGGCGCTGCGGTCTACCACGCGCTCAAGGCCGTGCTGAAGGGCAAGGGCCTCGCGACCGGCCTCGGCGACGAGGGCGGCTTCGCCCCGAACCTGCCCTCCAACGCCGACGCGCTGGACGAGATCATGACCGCGATCAAGAACGCCGGCTTCACCCCCGGCAAGGACGTCGCGCTGGCGCTCGACGTGGCGGCCTCGTCCTTCTACAAGAAGGACCAGGGCGGTTACGAGTTCGAGGGTGGCATCAAGTCAAGCGACGAGATGGTCGCCTACTACGTCGACCTGATCGACAAGTACCCGCTGGTCTCGATCGAGGACCCGCTGGACGAGGACGACTGGGAGGCCTGGGCCAAGTTCACCGCGGCCGTCGGCGACAAGGTGCAGATCGTCGGCGACGACCTGTTCGTCACCAACCCGAGCCGGCTGGCCCGGGGCATCACCGAGAAGTCGGCCAACGCGCTGCTGGTCAAGGTGAACCAGATCGGTTCGCTCACCGAGACCATCGACGCGGTCACCATGGCCCACCGGGCCGGGTTCAGCTCGATGATGAGCCACCGTTCCGGCGAGACCGAGGACACCACCATCGCCGACCTGGCCGTCGCCCTCGGCTGCGGTCAGATCAAGTCCGGCGCCCCGGCCCGGACCGAGCGGGTCTGCAAGTACAACCAGCTGCTCCGGATCGAGGAGGACCTGGACGACGCCGCGCGCTACGCCGGATCGTCCGCCTTCCCGCGGTTCGACGCCTCGAAGTACTGAGCTAGGCAGCGAGCGGCCCCGGGTGATCCCCGGGGCCGTTTTGCGTGCGCGGTCACGTTGCCCCGGCGAGTCTGGGCGCGCCTGCTGAGCCCAAAGGACCGACCACCGGGCTGCCGGCCGGAGCCTGCGCCCCCAAAATCTCGGTCCCTGGGCCATCGCAACCACGTCAGAGCCTCGGTGAGCCGCAGCGACCGAGGTTTTCGGGCGGACTGGCCGTCCTGCCGCCGCTGGACGACGGCCGCCGGGCGGCACGCAGAGCGGTGGCAGCGTCCCCGATCCGCGGCCACGCCGCTTCTACACTGGCCAGGCGATGAACGGACGCAGTCATGGCGCGTGATCGGCGCCCCACCCGAACCCCACCGGCGACGCCGCGGCGCACCCCGCGGCGTCCGCGGGCGACCGTGTCCTCGGTCACGACCGGCGGCGCGAAGTCGGCCGTCGGGAGGGCCGCGGCCAGCAAGGCGGCCCAGCGGGCCGGTGCCACGCTGCGCAAGCTACCTGCCCTGCCGAGCCGGCTCGGGCTCACCCGCCGGGCGCTGATCGTGATCGCCGTGGTGGTCCTGCTGGGCCTCTCCTATGCAAACTCGCTGCGCATCTACGTGGGCCAGGCCAACGACCTGGCGACCGCCGAAGCCCAGATCAAGGAGCGTTCCGACCGGATCGCCGAGTTGGAGGACGAGCTGCGCCGGTGGGACGATCCGGCCTTTGTTCGCGCCCAGGCTCGTGAGCGGCTGGGCTGGGTGGTGCCCGGCGAGACCGGCTTTCGGGTGCTTGGACCCGACGGAAAGCCGCTGGGTAGCGGGGTCGTGATCACGTCCCAGACCAAGCTGCCCGCCGGGGAGCATGCCGAGATGTGGTTCGACCGGGTCTGGGCTTCGATGCAGGCCGCAGATTCACCCGTGCGCAAAGTGGGCTAAGTTTCCCGATTTGTCAGGTACGTGACACCCGGTGGCCGTGCTCCTGTGAAGGTGTCGAGGAACCATCTGGTTCCGCACCTTCACCTTGGAGCACCGATGACCACTGGATCACTGTTCGCCCGCGTCGTTTCGAGACTCGGCGCCGCCCTCGTCGCATCGCTGATCGTCGGTAACGCCGCCGTCCCCATCGAGGCCGCCGCCGCGCCGCTGCCGCTGCCCAAGGCGATGTCCCTGGCCTACTCGATCGGTCGTGGGCCCAACCTGACCTCCCGGGTGGTGCTGAGCTACGACGACTGTCCCAAGAGCCTGGCCGCGTTCAAGGCCACCGTGCTAGCGGCGGAGGGGCTGAACATCGGACTGGTGCTCTTCCCGACCGGGCGCTGTCTGCAGCAGGGTAAGTTCGTCGCGAGCTACGCCCGGCGACACGGGCACTACGTGTTCAACCACAGTGTCAGCCATCCGGACCTGACCACGCTCAGCTACGCGGGGGTGCTGGCGCAGTTGTCCGCTCCGGGGGTCGTGACCACCTACGGACGGCCGCCGTACGGGGCGCTGAACACCACGGTCCGGAGGGCCTACGCGGCCAAGCAGATGCGGATCTGGACGTGGACCGTGGACACCAACGACTGGCGAGGCAAAACCCGTAGTCAGGTGGTGTCCTACGTGGTGCGCAACGCGCGGACCTCGTCCACGGTACTGATGCACATGCAGGGGAACGGGTTCAACGAGTCCGCCCTCACAGCGATCAAGAGCGGCCTGGCCAGTCGAGGACTGCGGGTCTGCCGCAACCATCTGGGAACCACGCCGGTGGCACCGTCGGGGGTGAGCTGCTGACACAATGGCCGGGTGATCGAGCCGATGACTCCTGAGGACGAGCAGACGATCACCGACCAGTTGGGACGCCAGCCGCGCGGCGTCGCCGGGGTCGCCTGGCGGTGCCCCTGCGGCAAGCCGGCGGTGGTGGCCACCCATCCGCGACTGCCGGACGGGACGCCGTTTCCGACCACGTACTACTTGACCTGCCCGCGGGCGGTGTCGTTGTCGTCCACCCTGGAAGCACAAGGGATGATGGCCGAGATGACGGATCGTCTCGGCACCGACCCGGAGTTGGCTGAGCGCTACCGGGCCGCTCATCAGGCCTACCTGAGCGACCGCGGCGCGCTCGGCGAGGTGGACGAGATCGCAGGCATCAGCGCCGGTGGGATGCCGACCCGAGCTAAATGCCTGCACGTGCTGGTGGCGCACGCCCTCGCCGCCGGTCCGGGCGTCAACCCCCTTGGTGATGAGGCGTTGGCAGCCCTCGGACCGTTCTGGACGTCGCCTTGTCTGGAGGAGAAGCAATGACCCGGGTCGCCGCCATCGATTGCGGAACCAACTCTGTCCGGTTGCTGATCGCCGACCGGGGCGCCAACGGCCTGGTCGAGGTCGACCGACGCCTGCACCTGACCCGGCTCGGCCAGGGTGTCGATGCGACCGGGGAGTTCCACCCCGAGGCGTTGCAGCGGACCCTGGATGCGGTGGCGGATTTCGCCGCGACGATCGCCACCGCACGGGTGGACGCGGTCCGGATGGTGGCCACCTCAGCCGCCCGGGACGCGGCGAACCGGGAGGCCTTCTTCAGCGGTGTCCGGGAACGCCTGGGCGTCGACGCCGAGATCATCAGCGGTGGCGAGGAGGCGTGGCTGTCGTTCCGCGGGGCGCTGACGGCGATTCCAGACGCGGCTGCCCCCGCCCTGATCATGGACATCGGTGGCGGCTCGACCGAGTTGGTGGTCGGTGCGCCGACGTCGTCTGGCCCGGCGATCGAGAGCGGGCTCTCGCTCGACATCGGCTCGGTCCGAGTTCGGGAACGCTTTCTCGCCGCCGATCCACCGACCAGCGAGCAGGTGGCCGCGGCGGCGGCGCACGTCGACGCACTGCTGGACGGTTCCGGCGTCGACTTCAGCGTCGTGAGGACCTGGATCGGAGTCGGCGGAACGGTGACCAGTCTGTCCGCGCTGCACCAGCAGTTGCCCGCCTACGACCGGGCGATGGTGCACGGCTCGAAGATCACCCGCGATCAGCTGATCGCCCTCGCCGACCGTCTGCTCGCCGAACCGGTGGCGACCATCCGGGAGTACCCCTCGATGCCCGCCAAACGCGCCGACGTGATCTGCGCCGGCGCCCTGATCGCCTCCCGGGTTGCCCGACGCAGCCCGGTCGACCTACTGGTCAGCGAGGCCGACACCCTGGACGGCATCGCGCTCGGGCTGTTGGACGACCTGCCCGCGTAGAATCGCCGCGACGTCCCCGTAGCCCAACTGGCAGAGGCAGGCGGCTTAAACCCGCCGTGGTGTGGGTTCGAATCCCATCGGGGGCACGGCCGACTCAGGGGTCAATCGGGGGCCGCCACGCCCTGGGAACAAGGGACCGGGCGTCCGCGTTCCGTACTATGGATCAACATCCAACAGGAGGAATCAGAAAAATGCGCAGCACCAACCCTGTGCTCTCCCGTCCCGACGCGTTCACGCCTCAGGCCCAGCAGTACGGACCTCAGTACGGCCAGCAGTTCCCCGGCCAGTACGACCCGAACCAGCCGATGCCGCAGCAGACCCGTCCGGCCGGAGTGATGACGATCGATGACGTCATCACCAAGACCGCGATCACCATCGGCGCGCTGATGCTGGTCGCCGGCGTTGCCTGGGCGCTGACCCCGCTGCGCCTGCTCTACCCGACCCTGATCATCAGCGGCCTGGTCGGCTTCGTCACCGTCATGGTGGTGTCCTTCCGGCGCGTGGTGAACCCGGCCCTGGTCCTGGTCTACGCCGCGATCGAGGGTGTCTTCATCGGTGCCTTCAGCAAGGTGTTCGAGTCGCTGTACCCGGGCATCGTCACCCAGGCCGTCCTCGGCACCTTCGTGGCCGCCGGGGTGACCCTGGCCGCCTACAAGTACTTCGCGATCAAGGTGACCAACCGGTTCCGCCAGATTGTGATGATCTCCACCCTCGCCTTCGCTGGCGTGATGCTGGTCAACTTCGTGCTGGCCCTGTTTGGGATCAACCTTGGCCTGCGGACGATCGGCGGCGGCGTGTCTCTGCTGGCGATCGTGGCCTCGTTGATCGGCGTCGTCCTGGCCGTGATGAACCTGATCATGGACTTCGACTACGTCGAGCAGGGCGTGGCGATGCGGGCCCCGGAGTCGGAGTCGTGGCGGGCCGCGTTCGGCCTCACCGTCACCATGGTCTGGCTTTACACGGAGCTGCTGCGCATCCTCAGCTACTTCCG
>CAYVOW010000009.1:32475-38122 GCA_964453585.1 uncultured Micropruina sp. | reverse complement strand
TACACGGAGCTGCTGCGCATCCTCAGCTACTTCCGCCGGTAAGCCTGACAAGCAACAAGCGCCGTCGACCGACAGGTCGGCGGCGCTTTGTCGTGGGCGGGCTAACCCGCCGAGCGTTGCCGGTAACCGAGCCGGACGATCAGATCCGGCAGATGCCGGTCCAGCAGCGCCCGGAAACCCGCCGTCCAATGCGTCCGCTGCCAGTCGCGCAACGCAATCCATGACGCGGCCGCGGTCGTCCCGCCCACGTCGTGTACCTCGGGGCGGTCCGCGTGGCTGCATCGTCCCGCGTAGATGATCCGGACCGCGTGGAAGTCCTCGATCACCCCCGACGGGGCCCGGCCGATCCAATGGTCGGTCTGGATGTCGAGCAAGTGTGAGATCTCCAGGTCCTGGGCGGTCTCCTCGGCCACCTCCCTGACCAACGCCTGACTGGGGTTCTCGCCCGGGTCGACGCCGCCACCGGGCAGACCCCACAGGCCGGGGACGGCGGTCCGATCGGAGAACTGGGTGGCCAGCACGCCACGATCACTGAGCACGATGCCGTACGCGGCCAGCCGCTGCCGGGTGATCGCTTCGGCGGTGTCCTCGGCGGTCAGCCCGGCGTCCACCTGGCGCACCCGCTGCGGTCCGCGGACGGACACCCGGCGACCGTGGGCGCTGATCTGGACGGTGAACGTCATCTGGTCGCCGATCCCGGTGGCCGACAGTGGCCGGACGATCCGGTAGCCGAGATCCCAGGCGAGCCGATGCGGATCGGCGCCGTGCACCAAGGGGCGCACGAAAACCGGGGCCCCTCCGGCCACGGTCACGCCGATGATCTGCATCGCCCCACTATGACCGTTCACCTGCGTTTCCCCAACCCGACACCCGTCGGTGCGCCCACGAGCACCCTTGTGGGGCGATGCCCCCGTTGGGACCTGGGCATTACACTCGCATCCGTCAACCCACGCATGGCAACGGAGGATGCGGTGCAGTACAACGACAACGCCCGACTGGATTCAGGTCAGGTCACCAGCAGCGGCGGGGGAGGACTGGGCGGGGGCGGCGGCCGGATCGCGATCGGCGGCATCGGCGGCGTGATCATCATGATCCTGGCCCTGCTGTTTGGGTTCGACCCCGGTGCGCTGCTCGGCGGGACGTCCGCCGGCCCGGCGACCAACACCGACGAGTTCGCCAGTTGTAAGACCGGCGCCGACATCAGCAAGGACCGGAACTGTCGCTTCGTCGCCTACACCAACTCGATCCAGAGCTACTGGGGCAAGACGCTGCAGGGCTACCAGCCCACCCAGACCCACATCTTCACCGGACAGGTCCAGACCGCGTGTGGCACCGCCACCTCGCAGGTCGGACCCTTCTATTGCCCGGAAGATCGGATCATCTACCTCGACACCGGCTTCTTCGACCAGATGACCACGCAGCTCGGTGCGGCCGGTGGTGACGCCGCCGAGGCGTACGTGATCGCGCACGAGTACGGCCACCACATCTCCAACCTCACCGGGGTGCTGGAGCAGGTCCAGGCGGCGGGCCAGCAGACCGGCCCCAACTCGCCGCAGGTGAAGCTGGAGCTGCAGGCCGACTGCTACGCCGGCGTTTGGCTGAAGAACGCCACCAAGGACCCGAACTCGCCGATCGCCAAGATCACCCAGGAGGACGTGGACCGGGCGGTCGACGCGGCGATCTCGGTGGGCGACGACCGGATCCAGGAGCGGATGCAAGGACGCGTCGATCGCGAGTCCTGGACCCACGGCTCCTCGGCGCAGCGCAAGCAGTGGTTGGGCATCGGTTTCAACTCCGGCGACCCGAACCAGTGCAACACCTTCAAGTGATCGGCGGGGTTCGCCGTTAGCCTGAGCCGGTGATCAAGTACCTCGGCTCCAAGCGATTGCTGGTCGGGGTGCTGGGCGGCGTGGCCGCGCTGGCCAACGCCCGGACCGCCCTTGACCTGTTTACCGGGACGACCCGGGTGGCTCAGGAGTTCTGCCGCCGCGGCGCCTTCGTCACCGCCGTTGACACCGCGTCCTACGCCGAGGTGTTTGCCCAGTGCTACGTCGAGTTGGACGCCGCCGCGGTCGATCCGCTGGAGATCGCGGAGGCCCTGGCCCGACTGGCGGCCCGTCCGCCGAGGCGCGGTTACGTCACCGAGGTGTTCTGTGAGCGGGCGCGCTACTTCCATCCCGACAATGGCGCGCGGATCGACGCGATCCGCGAGGGCATCGATGCCTGGTACGCCGACTCCTGGCTGCGACCCGTCCTGCTCACCTCGTTGCTGGAGGCGGCGGACGCGGTGGACTCCACCGTTGGTCTCCAGATGGCCTATCTGAAGCAGTGGGCGCCCCGGGCGCTGCGGCCGTTGGCGCTGAGGGTGCCGGTGTTGACCCCGGGAACCGGACGCGCGGTGCGCGGGGACGCCAGCGTGGTCGCGTCGTCCTTGGCTTCGGTCGACCTGGCCTATCTCGACCCGCCCTACAACCAGCACCGCTACTTCACCAACTACCACGTCTGGGAGACCCTGGTCCGTTGGGATGCGCCGGACCACTACGGGGTGGCGTGCAAGCGCACCGACGCCCGCGAGCAGCACACCAGGAGCGCGTTCAACTCGCGGCGCACCATGCCGGGGACGCTCACCGACCTGATCGCCGGGGTCCGGGCCGAGGTGGTGGTGGTGTCGTTCAACAACGAGGGCTTCGTCGACCTGGACACCCTGGTTGGCGCCTGTCGGGAGCGGGGTCGTCCGGTGGTCGTGCTCGCCTTCGACGCCCGACGCCACGTCGGCTCACAGATCGGCGTCCACAACGGTCAGGGGGTCCGGGTGGGGGTCGCCGGCGCGTCCCACAACACCGAGTACCTGGTGGTCAGCGGCCCTGCCTCGGTGGTTGACGAGCTGCCGTCGCTCACGGCTGCCGGATCGGTGTCCCAGCCAAGTCGGTGATCAGCGGCCCGTCCGGGAAGGTGAAGTGCATCCGGGGCTCTCCGGCCGCCTCGCGATCGTCCACCCGGACCGACCACGGTTGGCCGAGCACCAGCCGACCGGCGGCGAGTTCGCGGGAGACCACCTTCCAAATCGCCGCCGGGCTGACATCACCGGGAGCGAACGTGGTCAGCTGGGTGGTGTCCGACCGCTCGTAGATCGTGGTCGGAACCGACGCCGTCCGGAGTCGTCGGACCACGGTCTTGCCGGGCACCCCGGGGTAGTCGATGTAGGCGCCGAGGTCCGAGTTCACCGCGATCTCCCGGGCCTGGAGCCGGTCGCCGATGGCGTCGGTGATCCCGGTGGTGATCCCGCTCTCGGTGGTGAAGTCGAGGATCGGCAGCGGGCGTCCGTCGGGGTAGAAGAAGACCGTCTTCGACTCCGGCACCGTCGACACCGCCATCATCACCTGGCGGGCCGAGGAGTCGACGATCTGGAGTTCCTGATCGCTGTCCGAACCCGACAGCAGGGCCGCCTGCCGGAACAAGCCGCCGAGGTCGGAGATGTCGAAGGCCTCGATCGCGAAGGTCTTCTGATTCACGTCCAGCACGTCGGTGTCCACCTGGCGCACCTGATCGTCTCGCCACGCCCAGGTCTGCGGGTTGCCGTCGGCCAGGACGCTGATTCGGGCGTCCGACTTGGTCAGCTCGACCTGAATCAGTTGCCGGGAACCGGCGGCGGTCAGCAGTCGGTCGACCATCGCGCGCGCCTGCCCGGGCTGGGTGAGGTCTGGGCCCGATGGGGTCTGCGTCGGGGTGGCCGAAACGGTCGTGGCGGGGGTGGTGGTGCTGGTGCCGAACTGGCAGCCGGTCAGCAGCAGGGCGGCGACCAGCACGCCGACGCCTGCCGTTGCGCGGCGGGGGGTGTTCACCAGGCGAGGGTAGCGCGGCCCGCTGTGCCGGGGCACAGCCCTCGTGGCCGCCCGAACCTGCCCGGGCCACTCCGCCGTCGGTTGGAGGAGGAACGCGGATTGCTCGGGTCGTGGTCGGGCGACAACCCTGGCCTGGGTGTTTGTCGAGAGACACTGGCTGGGTGGACTTCTCCGTCGGATCGCTCGAGCTCGCCCGGGCATTGCTGGGCGCCCGCCTGCGGGCCGGTGGGGTGACCGTCCGGCTGACCGAGGTGGAGGCCTACGGGGGCACCACCGATCCGGCAGCGCACGCCTTCCGCGGCTGGCGGCGGCACGTCCGGCACCTCTTCGAGGCGCCCGGAACCCTCTACGTTTACCGCTCCCACGGGCTGCACTTCTGCGCCAACCTGGTCTCGGGCCCGGTGGGGAGTGGTTCGGCGGTGCTGCTGCGGGCAGGCCAGGTGGTCGCTGGGTTGGAACTGGCTCGGGAACGTCGCGGGGGAGTCCCCGACGTCCGGTTGGCCCGGGGACCGGGGTGCCTCGGTCAGGCGCTGGCGCTCACCCTCGACGACTCTGGCCGAACCGTCGGCACCGGCGACCTGCGGTTGATCGATCCGGCCGTCGAGGTCGGGACGGTCGCAGCCGGCCCGCGCGTCGGGGTGAGCGTCGCCCACCTACGGCCGTGGCGGCTGTGGGTCGCGGGGGATCCGACGGTGTCGGCCTACCGGCCGAGCCCGCGGATCAGCGATCCGACGTCGTGGTGAGGATCGACTGACCGTGGCTTGTCTCAACGGCGAGGGTCGACGACTCGTAAGGAAGAGTGCGGCGAGCCGTCACCTGATGGACAACAGAGAGCCCCAGAATCAAAGGCGAAGGCCGGACCAAGTATGAGTTGGTCCGGCCTTCCAAGGGTTGCTCGGGCGGAACGATCCCGAACCCGTTCGGCGCGCCTGTTCCGTCCATCCGTTCCGGTGGAACGCCTTGGATTTCTCCGCGGCAATGGAACTCGTTTGCCCAACGTCCGCTGCTTCCGGTTCAGTCTTGCGACCTTTCTGGAAACTGCGTAGGGACAGTTGTACCCGTCGTCGGGACGCTTTGCAAGGGGGAGCGGACAAGTGATCCGGGAGATGTAGGACCGGACCAACTCATACCTGGTCCGGTCGTGACTTCTTTGTACTGGGGGCGTCGGCCCGGGCGCGGGAGCGACACGCCGCACGACGCCAGTTGGACGCCCGGGGGCCAGTTCCTGAGACGGCATTTGGGCCTCTCCCGGGTGTCGGACGGGCCGAGTATGGTGGGCACACCGGTCAGCCTGGACGACCGGTTGGACCCAAGGATCGAGGTTGTGATGACAGATCAGGGAGTGAGCGAAGCGCTCGCGGAGTCCGAGGACACCACCGTGGTTGTGAGCCGGTCGGTGTCCCAATCAGTTAAGGACGTGTGGCGCTTGCTCTCCACGAATGCCGGCGCCGAAGCCCTGCTCGGCCCAGGGGGCGTGCTGGGCGACAAGGGAGACAGTTGGCGTGCCGAGGACGGCACCTTCGGGGTGGTCCGCAGCTACCACCCGTTGGAGCAGATCCGGTTCAGTTGGCACGCCCACGATGACGCCCCGAAGTCGCTGGTCGACCTGCACCTGGTGAAGGAGGCTGACGACGCGACGTTGGTCGAGATCCGCCACGAGCACATCCCGGGCGGTTGGGACACCAACGCCATCACCGCTCATTGGGAGGACGCGCTCGATCGGATCGCCGAGGCGAGCTGAGCTCAGACGAGGCAACCGGGACCGTCCGATCGGGCGGTCCCGGTTGCGTTGTCGGAGGGTTGTG